>ONSX01000018.1 GCA_900320615.1 uncultured Eubacteriales bacterium | reverse complement strand
TGCATGAAGCGTGCCCAGATGTACAAGACCCAGGAGGGCGAGGCAAAGCTGAAGTACCTGGAGGGAAAGACGCACGAGGGCGGCTGCGGAAACTGCTGAAATGTCCGCACATACGGTAAAGGAGATAGATAGCAATGGGTGACGTATTAAAGAAAGTACCGGTCAGAGAACAGGAGCCGAAGGTGCGGGCGGCAAATTTCGACGAAGTCTGCCTCGGCTACAACGAGGAAGAGGCAGTGGAAGAGGCACAGCGGTGCCTGAACTGCAAGAATGCCAGATGCATCACCGGATGTCCGGTCAATATTCATATCAATGAGTTTATTGCAAAGGTAAAGGAAAAAGATTTCGCGGGTGCCTACCAGACGATCAGCCTGTCCTCCTCGCTTCCGGCTGTATGCGGACGCGTCTGCCCGCAGGAGACGCAGTGCGAAGGAAAATGCATTCGCGGCATCAAGGGAGAGGCCGTATCCATCGGAAAGCTGGAGCGGTTTGTCGCTGACTGGGCGAGAGAGAACGGCATCCGCCCCAAGGCTCCGGCGGAAAAGAACGGACACCGCGTCGCTGTTGTCGGTGCCGGTCCGGCCGGGCTGACCTGCGCCGGAGATCTCGCGAAAATGGGATACGAGGTGACGATTTTTGAGGCTCTTCACAAGGCCGGCGGCGTATTGACATACGGCATTCCGGAGTTCCGTCTTCCGAAGGAGAAGGTTGTCGCTCCTGAAATTGCCAATGTGGAGGGACTCGGTGTCACGATCAACACGGACACCATTATCGGCCGGACAGTGACCATTGATGAGCTGATGACAAAGGAAGGATTCGAGGCGGTCTTCATCGGATCGGGCGCCGGTCTTCCGATGTTTATGCATATCCCGGGAGAGACAGCCAATGGTGTCTTCTCCGCCAATGAGTTCCTGACGAGAAATAATCTCATGCAGGCATTCCGGGAGGATTATGACACGCCGATCTACCGTCCGAAGAAGGCGGTTGTCGTCGGCGGCGGCAATGTCGCGATGGATGCTGCCAGAACAGCGCTCCGTCTCGGCGCGGAGGTTCATCTGGTCTACAGACGCTCGGAGGCGGAACTTCCCGCGAGAGCAGAGGAAGTTCATCACGCGAAGGAGGAAGGTATTATTTTCGATCTACTGACGAATCCGGTCGAGATCCTTCGCGACGAGAATGACAATGTCCGCGGCGTCCGCTGCATCCGCATGAAGCTCGGTGAGCCGGACGCGTCCGGAAGACGCCGTCCGGTCCCGATCGAGGGTTCTGAATTTGAGATGGACTGCGATGCGGTCATCATGTCGCTCGGCACGTCGCCGAATCCGCTTATTTCCTCGACGACGGCAGGCCTTGATGTCAACAGGAGGAAATGTATCATTGCCACAGAGGATACGGGAAAGACTTCGAAGGAAGGTGTTTACGCCGGAGGAGATGCCGTGACAGGTGCGGCGACCGTTATTCTCGCGATGGGCGCCGGCAAGGCGGGCGCAAAGGGAATCGACGAGTTCATCCGCTCAGAAAACGCGTAAGTTTTCCGTCCGCAAAGAAAGGAAATGAATGCAGATCCGGATTCTGTGTGTAGGAAAAATCAAGGAGGCATTTTACAGAGATGCCATTGCCGAGTATGGAAAGCGCCTGTCCCGCTACGCAAGGCTTCAGATCATCGAGGCGGCGGACGAGCGGACACCCGAAAATCTCTCCTCGCGTGTCGCCGCGGACGTGAAGCGGCGGGAGGGTGAGCGTATCCTGGCACAGGTCCGGGACAGCGACTATGTCATTGCGCTGGCGATCGAAGGTGTCTCGTATGATTCGGTCGGACTTTCGGAGCATCTCGGCTCCCTGATGAGCCGCGGCGCAAGTACGATTGACTTTGTCATCGGAGGTTCTCTCGGACTCTCTCCCGAGGTCATGCGGCGCGCGAACGAGACGTTGAGTTTCTCGAAGCTCACCTTTCCGCACCAGCTGATGCGGGTAATTCTTCTGGAACAGATCTACCGGTCATTCCGGATCCTGAATCACGAGCCCTATCACAAGTAAACGAGCGGGAGGTCCCGGATATACGGGACCTCCTTTTTTGAGCAGGGGTTTACTTAATTTAAAAACATGTTATGATGAAGGATACTACGATTTTATAACGATTCTGTGCCCGCCGCAGGGACACGAAGTATTTCGGTTCTGAGGCGCGGAATAGTTTCCCATTTTTAAGGATTAATACGTGTATGTCAGAAATTACAGAAACAGTCATTGAAATGCCGGCCGGCCATGAGCAGAATATTTTCGGGCAGCTCGATGCGAACCTGAAAAAGATTGAGCATTCGCTCGGTGTCACGGTAACAGCGCGAGACGGAAACGTGCGTGTACAGGGAAGCAGGGAAGCGGTTGTAAAGACGCGTCAGCTTTTCGACATGCTGCTGGCAATCTCCCGCCGTGGAAATGAAATCACTGACCAGAATCTCGCGTATTCCCTGTCTCTGGTGAACCGGACGGGTGCTTCGGAGCCGGATACGGCCCGGCAGATGAAAGATGTCATCAGTATGAACGACGATGTCATCATCCACACGATGGCCGGCAGACCGGTCTGCCCGAAGACGCTTGGCCAGAAACAATATGTGGACTCCATCCGAAAGCAGATGATCACGTTCGGCATTGGTCCGGCCGGGACCGGCAAGACGTATCTCGCGATGGCAATGGCGATCCGCGCGTTCCGGGAGGAAGAAGTCTCCCGCATCATTTTGACACGTCCCGCGATTGAGGCCGGTGAAAAGCTCGGCTTTCTTCCCGGAGACCTGCAGAGCAAGATCGACCCGTACCTCCGGCCTCTCTACGATGCCCTGTATGAGATCATGGGTGCGGAGGCGTTTATGCGGAATTCCGAAAAAGGACTCATCGAGGTGGCTCCGCTCGCCTACATGCGCGGCCGCACGCTCGACAACGCATTTATCATTCTCGATGAAGCGCAGAATACAACGCCATCGCAGATGAAGATGTTTCTCACGAGAATCGGTTTCGGATCCAAGGTCGTCGTGACAGGCGATCGCACGCAGAAGGACCTGCCATCCGATCAGACGAGCGGCCTCGATATCGCTTCGCGGGTGCTCCGGCCGATCGGAGAGATCGGCTTCTGTGAGCTGACGAGCCGGGACGTCGTGCGCCATCCGCTTGTCCAGAAGATTGTCGAAGCATATGAAACCTATGAGAAGAAAGAGAGCGCGCGGAAGGAGGCATCCCGCCGCGCCCCGGGAAAGAGAAGGTCGCGCAATGAACGAAAATAAGATCTGGACAGACGTGGAGGAAATGGATGCACCGACGATTGTATCCATCGAAAATGAGTACAGCGGATCTGACTTCAGAGAGATTCTCAATTTTGACTATGCGGCCGTCGCTCAGCAGGTCGCGGACAGCGTGCTGACACAGGAGCACTGTCCATACGAGGCGGAGATCAGCATGACCCTTGTCGATGCGGAGACGATCCGTTCCATCAACAGAAGAACGCGGTCTATCGACCGCGTGACCGATGTTCTCTCATTTCCGATGACCCAGTACCGGGTTCCGGCTGATTTTACAGAGGCAGAAGAGACGGAGGCGGACTCCTTTGACCCGGAGAGCGGGCGTCTCCTTGTCGGTGACATCGTGATCTGTGTTCCGCGCATCCGGCAGCAGGCGGAGGAGTACGGGCACAGCACGAAGCGGGAGTTTGCCTTTCTGACCGCACACAGCGTGCTTCATCTGATCGGCTATGACCACATGACGCCGGAAGAAGAGAAAGACATGTTTGCCAGACAGGAGCGGGCGCTCACATCACTTGGCATTACCCGGGAAAAAGAACGGACGGAGAAAGACGGGCAGGGAACGGTATGAATATCAGAGAGCGACTGAAAGACAAGCAGCGGATCGTCATCAAGATCGGATCCTCATCGCTTGTCCATGCACAGACGGGGAGACTCAACCTCCCGAAGATCGAGATTCTGGCCAGAGAGGTTGCAGATCTCCGAAATCAGGGGAAGGACGTGACACTGGTATCGTCCGGTGCGATCGCTGTGGGGCGCGCAGCCATGAAGCTGGACGCGCTTCATTCCCTCAAGCAGAAGCAGGCCTGCGCATCGATCGGACAGGTCAAGCTGATGATGATCTATCAGAAATTCTTCTCGGAGTATGGACAGACCGCTGCCCAGCTTCTTCTGACGAAAGCGACCCTGATGGATCCGGAAAGCCGCGTAAACTCCATGAATACCTTCGAGGAGCTCTTTGCGCTCGGCGTCATTCCGGTTGTCAATGAAAATGACTCCGTTGAGACGTATGAGATCCGGTTCGGTGACAATGACCGCCTGTCGGCGATCGTTACGGCTCTGATCCACGCAGATCTTCTGATTCTTCTCTCGGACATTGACGGCCTTTATACGGATGATCCCAAGAAGAATCCGGACGCGGAGTTTATACCGGAAGTGGATGTCATGAACGACCATTTCCGGAAAATGGGAAAAAATTCGACCGGAAGCGACTTCGGAACCGGCGGCATGGCGACGAAACTCGCCGCTGCGGACATCGCGACCTCATCCGGTGCGGATATGATTATCGCGGACGCCTCCGATTTCCGGATTCTTCACCAGCTGATCGACGGAGAGGAGATCGGAACCATTTTCCGGGCCCATCCGCGCGAAATGTATCTCATGGATTATCTGGAAAAAATGTGATCCTTCACGGCAGGGAGGTATTGGTTCATGGAAGAGACAAAACAGGATATACGGAAACGAATTCTCGCGATGCGGCGCAGAATACCCGCCCTCATGCTCACCGGAAAGAGCGGAATCATCGAGAAGCGTCTCATGCAGACAGAGGAATGGAAAAGAGCGGATCGTATATACACTTATATTTCCCTGCCGGGCGAAGTGGAGACGAGCGAGCTTGTGACCACTGCCTGGGCGGAAGGAAAGATGGTCGCCGCGCCGCGCGTCGAGGGTGATACCCTTGTGTTCTGCCAGATCCGCTCCTTTGATGATCTGCAGGAAGGATGTTTTCATGTTCTGGAGCCGCAGGGAATCCCTGTGGAAGACGATGTTCGTGCACTCATCGTCATGCCGGGTGTCGCGTTTGATCTGCAAAAACACAGGATCGGATATGGCAGAGGCTTCTACGACCGGTGGCTGTCCGCGCATCCGGGCCACCCGACGGCAGCCCTCTCCTTTGACTTTGCGCTGGAGCCGTCCGTCCCGTCGGAGGATACGGACATCGTGCCGGATATGCTCGTCACGGACCGGAGAATCATCCGGTAAAATTCCCATGACCGGATTCGCAGGGTTTTACCAAAATGAAACAGACTGGGTAATTATGATTACCAGATTGGAAGGTATATGACAGAAATTCACACAGAAACAGATGACCGGCAGCTTTTATACATTGAGCGGACAAAGCATATCGTCGCGCAGCGATCCCGGGAGGTCGGCCATCCGCTTTGTGCCTGCGTCGTCACGTTCGGCTGCCAGATGAACGCAAGAGATTCCGAAAAGCTGCGCGGAATCCTGAAGGCCGTCGGCTATCAGCTGACCGATGCGGAGGATGAGGCGGACTTCATTGCCTATAATACCTGCACAGTTCGGGAAAATGCAGACAAGCATGTCTACGGACGCCTCGGCAGGCTGGTTGGACTGAAGCGCGAGAAGCCATGGCTCATTGTCGGTCTCTGCGGCTGCATGATGCAGGAACCACAGGTTGTAGAAAAAGTCAGGAAGAGTTATCCGGTCGTCGATCTCATCTTCGGCACCCATAACCTCTTTACATTTCCCGAGCTGCTGCACAAAGTCCTGACCGATCAGAGACGGGTCATCGATGTCTGGGAGAGTTCTCCGGAGATTGTCGAGAACCTGCCGGTTGAGCGGAAATATTCCTTCAAGTCCGGCGTCAATATCATGTTCGGTTGCAATAATTTCTGCAGCTACTGCATTGTCCCCTATGTGCGGGGACGGGAGAAGAGCAGAGAGCCGGAGGCCATTCTCAATGAGTGCCGGCGTCTGGCGAAAGATGGAGTCATGGAGATCATGCTGCTCGGCCAGAATGTTAACTCCTATGGCAAGACACTGGATCACCCGGTGAGCTTTGCCCGGCTCCTCAGCGAGGTCTGCAAGATTGACGGGATCCGGAGAGTGCGCTTCATGACCTCACACC
Organism: uncultured Eubacteriales bacterium; assembly: GCA_900320615.1. GTDB lineage: Bacteria > Bacillota > Clostridia > Lachnospirales > Lachnospiraceae > Chordicoccus. Next base: position 32,104 of record ONSX01000018.1, on the reverse strand, counting down.
CCAAGGACCTGAGCGATGAACTGATCGACGTCATCGCGGAGAACCCGAAGATCTGCCGGCATTTTCATCTGCCTGTCCAGTCCGGCTCGGATCGGATTCTCAAGGCTATGAACCGGCATTACGATCGGAATCGCTACCTTGCGATTGTCCGGAAACTGCGGGAGCAGGTGCCGGATATTTCACTCACGACAGATATTATTGTCGGATTTCCGGGGGAGACAGAGGAGGACTTTGCGGACACGCTCTCGCTGGTTAAGGAAGTCGGCTACGACAGCGTATTTACATTTATATATTCTCCGCGGACCGGAACGCCGGCAGCCTCTATGCCGGATCAGGTGCCGGAGAAGACCGTTCACGAGCGGTTTGACCGCCTGCTTATGCAGGTTCGGGAATCGGCGGAGGAGCGATGCGCGCGCTTTAAGGGGCGCACGATGGATGTTCTTGTTGAGGAGGAAAACAAAGAGCCCGGCTATGTGACCGGAAGAATATCCCAGAATATCACCGTCCATTTCAAGGGCTCAAAGGATCTTATCGGAAAGATCGTCCCCGTGACGCTGGATGATTGCCGCGGATTCTATTATTTTGGCACCCAGGCCGGATGTCCGGAGTCCTGAGGCAAAGGATTCAGGACTTCGGATAAATTCAGGAAAGGCAGTAAGACTTAATGGCATTATCACCCATGATGCAGGAGTACATGAAACGGAAGAAAGAATACAGTGACTGTATTCTCATGTACCGCATCGGAGATTTTTTTGAAATGTTCTTTGACGACGCGATCACGGTCTCAAAGGAACTGGAGCTGACACTGACAGGCAAGGACTGTGGACTTAAGGAGCGCGCACCCATGTGCGGCGTTCCTTTTCACGCTGTGGACTCGTATATCGGGCGTCTCATCAAACTCGGCCACAAGGTTGCGGTCTGCGATCAGGTCGAAGACCCGAAAATGGCAAAGGGCCTTGTGAAGCGGGAAGTCACCCGCGTCGTCACGCCGGGAACCAATCTGGATACAGCAGCTCTTGATGAGACGCGAAACAACTTTCTGATGTCGCTGGTCTTTACGGACGACCGGTTCGGCATCGCGGCCTCCGATGTCTCGACGGGAGAATTCCTTGTGACTGAGGAGAAGACCGTGCAAAACCTGACGGACGAGATCAGCAAGATTTCCCCCTCTGAGATCATTTGCAACGAGGCCGCGCTGATGTCTGGACTTGATTTTGACGATCTCCGCGACCGCCTGCACGTTCTGATCGAACCGATGGACGAGCAGTACTTTGATGATGAGACATGTGAGAAAGTCCTGAAGGACCATTTTCACGTACAGACCATGGAGGGGCTTGGGCTCAGTGAGTTTCCCTGCGGCGTCTCGGCGGCCGGAGCCCTTCTCACTTACCTGTTTGAGACACAGAAGACAAACCTCGACCACATCACCCATATCACGCCGTACCACACCGAATCCTATATGGTTCTGGGGCGCGCGACGGTTCGGAACCTGGAGCTGGTCGAGACAATGCGTGAGAAAGAGAAAAAGGGTTCGCTTCTCTGGGTGCTGGATCGCACAAAGACGGCCATGGGCGCAAGACTCCTTCGGACATTCATCGAACAGCCGCTCATCCACAAGAAGAAAATTGACCGGAGGCTCAACGCGGTCGATGCGCTCTATCAGAACGAGATCGGCTGCGAGGAGCTCCGGGAATATCTGAATCCGGTCTATGACCTGGAGCGCCTCGCGGGTCGGATCAGCTACCGCAGTGCCAATCCGAGAGATTTGATCGCCCTGAAGACATCCCTGTCGATGCTTCCGGCCATCAAGACTGCGATCCGTTCTTTTCCCTGTGCCTTGTTTCAGGAATATGAGAAGGATTTTGATACGCTGGACGATTTGTTCCAGCTGATCGACGAGGCGATTGTCGATGACCCGCCGCTTGCGATGAAGGAGGGCGGCATCATCAAAGACGGCTATCATGCGGATGTCGACGAATACCGCCGTGCCCGCACCGAGGGAAAGCAGTGGCTGGCTGAGATGGAGGCCAGGGAGCGGGAGAAGACTGGCATTCATACTCTGAAAATTAAGTACAACAGGGTTTTCGGCTACTGCATCGAGGTCTCCAATACATTCAAGGACAAGGTTCCGGCCTCTTACACACGCCGACAGACACTTGTCAGCGGCGAGCGCTACACGACGCCAGAGCTGAAGGAGCTCGAAAATAAGATTCTCGGAGCGGAAGACAAGCTGACCCAGCTGGAGTATGAACTCTTTGCCAGAGTTCGTGACACGGTCGGAGACAATATCGTGCGCATCCAGAAGACGGCGCGGCAGATCGCCTGCATCGACGCCCTGCAGTCTCTTGCATCTGTTGCGAGACGCAATCACTACGTTCGGCCGAAAATCACGGAAGATGGTGTGATCAACATCAGGAACGGCCGTCACCCGGTTGTCGAGCGGATGATTGACAATGACGGCTTTGTGCCAAATGACACGCTGCTCGACAAGAAGGCGAACCGCATGGCCATTATCACGGGACCGAATATGGCTGGAAAATCAACGTATATGCGCCAGACAGCCCTGATCGTGCTGATGGCGCAGATCGGCTCTTTCGTGCCGGCCGACTCGGCCTCGATTGGAATTGTCGACCGGATCTTCACGCGTGTCGGCGCGTCGGACGATCTGGCAAGCGGACAGAGTACATTTATGGTCGAGATGACAGAGGTCGCCTCGATTCTCCGCACCGCGACCGCCAATTCTCTGCTGATCCTTGATGAAATCGGACGGGGAACATCGACATTTGACGGCCTCGCTCTGGCCTGGGCGATCATCGAATATGTAGCGGACCGAAAGCTGATTGGCGCGAAGACACTGTTTGCAACCCACTATCATGAGCTGACGGAGCTCGAGGGAAAGATCGATGGCGTGAAAAACTACTGCATCGCCGTGAAGGAGCAGGGAGACGGTATCATTTTTCTCCGGAAGATCATCCGCGGAGGTGCGGACAAGAGTTATGGCATCCAGGTCGCGCGCCTTGCCGGCGTCCCGGAAGCTGTTCTTGCGCGCGCCACGGAGATTGTAGGACAGCTTGCGGGCGCTGACATCACGGCGGCCGTGCAGACCATCACAGGCTCCCTGCGGAAAAAGCAGAAGACGCACTACGATGAAGTCGATATGGAGCAGATGTCCTTCTTTGACACGGTGTCTGATCAGGATGTCTTAAAGGAGCTCAGCAGCATCGATGTGCAGACACTGACGCCGCTTGACGCACTGAATGAGCTGTACAGACTTCAGAATAAATTAAAGAACAGATGGAAGGGCTGAATATATGAGTGAGATTCATGTGCTGAGTCAGTCAACCATTGACAAGATTGCGGCCGGGGAGGTCGTCGAGCGTCCGGCATCTGTCGTGAAGGAGCTGACGGAAAATGCAATTGATGCGGGAGCAGACAGGATCACCATTGAAATCAGGGATGGCGGTATTTCCATGGTTCGGATCACGGATAATGGGAAGGGCATGTCGCCTGATGATCTGCCGCTTGCGTTTCAGAGCCACGCGACTTCGAAGATCGAGACGGTCAATGATCTCGACACCCTTTCCTCCCTCGGTTTCCGGGGGGAGGCGCTCTCCTCGATCGCAGCGGTCAGCCGCGTCGAGGTTCTGACCAAGCGACCGGCTGATCTTTCTGGAAGCCGGTATGTCATCGAGGGCGGGAGGCCGCGCATAAACGAAGCAGTCGGAACGCCGGATGGTACAACGATCATCGTCCGGGACCTTTTCTACAATACGCCGGCGCGTGCCAAATTTCTGAAGACCGCCATGACGGAGGCTGCCCATGTAGGCACATTTGTGGAGCAGCTTATTTTGTCCAATCCGTCCATTTCCTTCCGGTTTCTGGCCGGCGGGCAGACAAAGCTTGAGTCGACCGGGTCTGGAAATCTCAGGGACTGCATTTATCATATCTACGGACGAGAGGTTGTGTCTGAGCTTGTCGAGACGGATTACCGGGAGGATGGAATTCATATCCACGGATTCATCGGAAAGCCCTCTGTCTCCCGCGGAAACAGAGGATTTGAGAATTACTATGTCAACGGACGCTATATTGAGAGCCGCGTCGTCGCGCGCGGAATCGAGGACGGATACAGAAACCGCCTGATGCAGCATCAGTACCCGTTCGTCTGCCTGTTTCTCGACATTGACGGAGGAGCAGTCGATGTCAACGTGCATCCCCGGAAGCTGGAGGTCCGTTTCTCCGATGAGAAGCGCATCTATCAGGCCGTGCTGAATGCAGTCCGGAAGTCCTTTGACCAGCTCGATATGGTTCTACTTTCGTCCCTGGATGAATCGGACAAAGGGGACAGGGAAAAGAAAACAGACGCAAAAGAACTGAAGGCGCAGCCGTTTGAGACGCGTGCCTTCCGTGAGGAAAACCAAAAGCTCAGGGAGGAGTCGGCGCCGTATGTCCGGGAATCCTCCGGATCTGCGGAATATAAGACATCTGTCCCCATCGGCAACGGGCGCAGGCAGCTTCCAGAATTCGCCAGATCTGCAAAAGAGAAGGCATCTGTCCCGTCAGAACCTGCCAAAGACCCGGCGGCAGCTGCCCCATTCATCTCTTCCTCTTCTTCTGCGGATGACGGAGAGAAGCCCCTTGTGGACATCGGAAAGAAGCCCCTTGCGGACACCGGAGAGAAGACCCGGCCTCAAAAGACGCCCGGTGTGCCTTTTGAGGCTGAGACTGCCGCAGGGCAGAGCGGAGCTTTGCCGGTACAGGGAACCTTTCTCTCCGCGCAGGCAAAGCCGCTTCGCCGGATCATCGGACAGGTGTTTAATACCTATTGGATCTGCGAGTTCGATGGAAAGATGTATATCTTCGATCAGCACGCCGCCCATGAGCGCGTGAACTTTGAGCGCTTTATGAAACAGTACAAAGAGAGAACAATTGCCGCCCAGCAGGTGAGCCCGCCGATCATTTTTCAGGCGGATGCAAGGCAGGAAATGCTCCTTCTTACATACAAGGATTCTTTCGCGAAAATTGGATTTGATATCGAACCATTCGGAGGCCGTTCATTTGCCGTGCACGCAGTCCCGTATACTCTGGGCACGATCAACTCCGCAGATCTGTTCCGGGATTTCTTAAGCGAGATCGAGGTGAGCGATGACTTGGCCGATCTCGATATTTTTGTGCACCGGGTGGCGACAGAGGCGTGCAAGGCATCGGTCAAGGGAGGAGAGAAGCTCTCCTTCCGGGAGGCGGAGGCACTTCTTGATGAGTTGATGAACTGCGATGACCCTTATCACTGCCCGCACGGCCGTCCGACGATCATTGCATTTACGCGCCAGGATCTCGAGAAGCGGTTCAAGCGGATTGTCTGACGGACGCTGCAAAAAATGAATGACGTGAAGGAACAGGAAACGTGTATGACAGATCAGAGGAAAATAAAGCAGGACGCAGGGCGTCCGAGAAAGCCTCCACTCATTGTCATTGCCGGGCCGACTGCCAGCGGAAAGAGTGAGCTGGCAGCTGAACTCGGACGGCGGATCGGAGGAGAGGTTGTCTCCGCGGACTCCATGCAGGTCTACCGCCATATGGATATCGGTTCGGCGAAAGTTACGCTGGAGGAAATGCTCGGTGTCCCCCATCACATGATCGACGTCGTCGATCCGACGGAGGATATGGATGTCGCGCGGTATGCAGAGATGGCAACTGCCTGTGTAAGGGATATCCAAAGACGCGGAAAATTGCCGATTCTGTGCGGAGGGACCGGCTTTTATATTCAGGCCGTCACGCGGCGGATCGATTTTGAGGACACGGAGGCGGACAGCGGAAGGCGGAGGGAACTGGAGAGACTCGCTGAAGAGAAGGGAGGCGCCTGCCTGCATGAGATGCTCGCTGAAATCGATCCCGCCTCCGCAGATATCATTCATCCGAACAATATCAAGCGCACGATCCGCGCCATTGAATATTACGAGGAGACCGGAACCCGCATTTCCGATCACAATGAGCGGGAGAGGGAGCGGGAGAGCCCGTATGACCTCGCATTTTTTGTGATCAGTGATGACCGGAAGACTCTCTATGACCGGATCGACCGCCGGGTCGATTTTATGATGGAAGCCGGTCTTGTGGACGAGGTGCGGTATCTTGGCGCGATGGGACTGACAAGGCAGAATGTTTCGATGCAGGGAATCGGATATAAGGAAATTCTCTCGGCGCTTGACGGAGAGATAAGCTTTGATGAGGCAGTCCGGATTATCAAGCGGGACTCCCGCCGCTACGCCAAGCGGCAGATCACCTGGTTTAAGCGGGAGAGGGATGCTATCTGGCTGGATCGTCGGGATTACGGGGAAGACACTTTCCGGATTCTCTCGGAGATCATGCGGATTTTGACCCGGAGAGAGATTATAAAAACTATCGATACATAAGAATAACAGAACCAACGGGAGATAAGATATGAACGCAGAGACAAAAAGTCTGTACAGAACCACAGGTATTGACGAGGATGTCCTCCAGTTCGGAGAATCGGTCCTCGCACCGCTGAAGGATCGGTTTGATGCGATCGACGCCTGCGCGGAATACAATCAGCTCAAGGTGATCCATGCATTTCAGACCTGCAAGGTCAGTGAGGCCTGCCTCACGGGAACAACCGGATACGGATACAACGATCTCGGACGCGACCGGCTTGAAGAGGTCTACGCTGCCACCTTCCACACGGAAGCGGCACTCGTCCGTCCGCTCATAGCCTGCGGGACGCATGCGCTTGCCATTGCACTTTCCGGGAATCTGAGGCCGGGCGATGAACTTCTGTCCGTCTCGGGTCGTCCCTACGATACACTGGAAGAAGTCATTGGCATTCGTCCGTCCCGGGGATCTCTCGCGGAATACGGCGTCACCTATCGGCAGGTCGATCTAATGCCGGACGGGAATTTTGACCTCGATGGAATCCGGAAGGCGATTACGCCGAAGACGGCGCTCGTTGCAATCCAGCGGTCCAAGGGATATGCGAACCGTCGGACGCTTTCTGTTGCGCAGATCGCTGAGGCAATCCGCTGCGTCAAATCAGTCCGCAGCGACATCAAGGTCATGGTTGACAACTGCTACGGTGAATTTGTCGAGACAAAGGAGCCATCCGATGTCGGGGCTGATATGATTGTCGGCTCTCTGATCAAGAATCCGGGAGGCGGCCTTGCCCCGAGCGGCGGTTATATCGCGGGAACGAAAGAGTGCGTAGAGAATGCGGCCTGCCGTATGACCTGCCCAGGACTCGGTGCGGAAATCGGCCCTTCCCTGAATCTCAACACATCCTTCTATGAGGGGTTCTTCCTTTCGCCGGTCGTCACGGCAGCGGCTCTGAAGGGAGCTGTCTTCGCAGCTAATCTCTACGAGAAACTTGGTTTTGACTGCCTTCCGAACAGCACGGAGGAGCGACACGACATTATTCAGGCAATTACGCTCGGCAGCCCGGAGGGCGTAATTGCCTTCTGCACAGGCATCCAGAAGGGTGCACCGGTGGATTCTTTTGTCACGCCGGAGCCGTGGGATATGCCTGGATATGACGATCAGGTCATCATGGCGGCCGGCGCATTCGTCGAAGGATCTTCCATTGAGCTTTCTGCAGACGGGCCGATTCGCCCGCCCTACACAGTGTATTTTCAGGGCGGCCTTACATGGCCGTCGGCGAAACTTGGCGTTCTCATGTCACTGCAGTGCATGAAGGACAGACATCTTGTGCAGATCCCGACCGTTGTCCGGATCTGAAGAAAGGGTCAGAGTATGAAGGACCATCGCAGAAAGCGCGTCCTCGTCGTCGGTGCGGGAGCCTCTGGCCTTGCCGCTGCGTATGAGGCCGCTAAATGCGGAGCTGACGTAACGGTACTGGAAGCGGAGAAGAAGCCCGGAAGAAAGCTTCTTCGCACAGGAGGAGGTCGGTGCAACCTTGGCAATGAGACTTCTCCAGAAGGAAAGTATTATGGCACCCATCCGGAATTTGCGGGGCAAGTGCTTCGGAATCTGCCTCTTGCTTCGCTTCTTGCCTGGTACCGGGAACTTGGGATTCTGACGGTCAGCTTTGACGGCTGGCTGTATCCGGCATCGGAGCAGGCACAGTCCGTGCTCCACGTTCTCACAGACGCTCTTTATGAAAAGCATGTCAGAATCAAGCTGGGAGAGCGGGCGTGCCGGATTTCGCGGACAGATGACGACTCCTTCCTTGTCCATACTGAAGGATGGCAGTACAGGGCTGATGCGGTTATTCTCTCATGTGGTTCGCCGGCGTCGCTGGACAAGAGTGCAGACAGGACTGGATACGCGCTCGCCGCGCAGGCGGGACTTGGCTTTGTTCCGGTTCGTCCGGCACTTGTTCCCCTTGTGATCGCAGAAAAGCCGGTATCACCATGGGAGGGAACCCGCGCACATGCGACAGCATCCCTTCTCTCCGAACATGAAGTTCTTACAGTGGAGCATGGGCAGGTTCAATTCCTGAAGGATGCCCTCTCCGGAATTGCTATTTTTAATCTCAGCATGCAGGCGCTTGCTTCTCTTGATGCCGGCAGGAGGACGGTGATCCGGCTTGACCTTGTTCCTTCTTATAAAGAAGAGGAACTCCGGAAGTTCCTGGACGGCCGGAAAAGACTTGCTCCGGAAGAACAGATCCGGGCTCTGATTCCGGAAAAGCTCATTCCTTCTGTCATATCCTTCAGCAGACACACAGATCTTCCACACGCGCTGAAGTGTTTCGATGTACGCGTGTCCGGTTCTCGTCCAATTTCGCAGGCACAGGCTGCATCCGGTGGCATCGATGTCAGGAGTATTGATCCGGCCACTCTGGAAGCCAGAACGCTTCCAGGGTTGTTCCTGACAGGTGAGATGCTCGATATCGTGGGACATTGCGGGGGCTACAACCTGCAGTTTGCATTTGCGACGGGGATTCTGGCCGGACGAGCCGCGTCCCGTAAAGCATAAAGTGGCTCCCTTGCATCGCCTGTCTGAATAGTGTAGAATAATATCGCTCTGATTTGCCGATAAACCTGAGACGGAGAAAGAAGAGCGTATGGATCATAAAACCAGAAAACACACGGATCCGGCGAGACCATATGAGCGCTGCCTCGCGCACGGGGCAGCAGCACTCACGGATGCGGAGCTGATTGCTGTTATTCTCCGCACAGGAACGAGGGGCCTGACGGCAGAAAGACTCGCCGGAAAAGTCCTCGATCTCTGCCCGGCAGGATGTGGGCTTCCAGGGCTTAAGACACTGACCCTGCATCAGCTGCTGGAAATTAACGGAATCGGCGAGGTCAAGGCTGTTCAACTGATATGTCTTGCCGAGCTTGCGTCACGGGCCGCCCGCCAGCACGCGAGAAGCACGCTGACGGTCAGGGATTCCGGAACGGTCGCGGGATATTACATGGAACAACTTCGTCACGATGAGCAGGAGAATGTTATCTGCATGATGCTTGATTCCAGATGCCACTTCATCGGTGATGAGCTGATTACAAGAGGGACCTGCAGCGAGGCGCCTCTTTCCACGCGGGATCTGTTTCTTGCGGCGATCCGGTGGCGGGCCGTCAATATTGTTCTGGTTCACAATCATCCGAGCGGTGATCCGACACCGAGCCGTGCGGACATCATGATCACGAATAAGGTCAGGGAGGCCGGAGAGCTGCTCGACATATCGCTTGTCGACCACATCATCATCGGGGACAGACGGTATGTGTCTCTCGCAGACGATGGATACTGGAGTCCGGGAACGACGGCGGGGCAGCGGAACTGAGGAAGGGAAATGCTCACAAAAAACACATTTGGCGTTGATCTCGGGACCAGCGCCGTCAAGATATACAGTCTGCGGAAAAACAGACTGCTGGTCGAAAAAGACATGATTGCCGTGAGAAACGGGCATCAAGTCATCGCGGCAGGCAATGACGCCTTCGAAATGTATGAGAAGACACCGCCCGAGATTGTCGTTGATTCTCCGGTTGCTGACGGGCGAATCGCGGATGTCGATGAAGTTGGTATGCTGCTCCGTCTCCTTTTAAGAAGAACGGATCCGCATATGAACAGCAGTCCGGCCATCTGCTTCTCAGTTCCGGTCAATATGTCCGGACTTGAAAAAAGAGCCTATTACGCGGCATGTTATGCCGGAGGACTGCGGAGCCAGAAGACATTCATGGCGGACAGACCGATCTGCGATGCTATTTCACTCGGAGTTCCGATTCTCCGGACCAGAGGCAGCATGATCCTCAACATGGGTGCCCAAAGCACTTCTGTATCCGTGATTGCATCCGGTCAGGTCATTATCAGCAGTTCCGTCGCGTGCGGTGGTCAGCAACTGGATGAAGCCGTTCTTGGTGCGGTCCGCAGGGAACGCGGGCTGATGATTGGGACCAAAACGGCAGGCAACCTGAAGGCCGTGCTTGCCACTTTTTATATGAGCGGAACGCCGGAATACAGAAAGGTCGTCGGCATGGATGTTCTCTCGGGGCTGCCCCGGGAGGAGAAAATTCCATCCGGGCTCGTGAGTGAGGCTGTCGAGACCAGTGTCCGGAAGGGAGCAGAAGAGATCCGCACACTGATTGAGCGTATGCCGCCTCAGGTCTCCAAGAATCTGATGGACGAGGGAATTTATCTGACAGGTGGAACATCGAGAATTCCCGGAATTGACCAGTATCTGAGTCGGATTCTTGAGTGCAGAATCAACCTGTCCGGGAATTATGAATACAGTACGGTCAGGGGACTCGAAGAAATTATCAAACATAAAGAATACCAGAAATGGACGTATCAATGAAGGACGGGAAATGAAAAACAAATTTCATCATCTCAAGGACAAACACCTGCTGGTCATCATGACAATTGTATGTATTGTGCTGATTCTCGGCACCTGTACAACTAATGTCGTATCCTCCTCGGTGCGGAATGTCGCGGGATATGCCGTCGCCCCGTTTCAGAACGGGATCAATAAAGTCGGCGGCTGGCTCACGGAGCAGTATTCCGGATTCAAGAATGTAAAAAAGGTAAACGCAGAAAATGCATCCCTGCAGTCACAGGTGGACGCGCTGACATCTGAAAACACGACACTGATGCAGCAGACCACAGAGCTTTCGAGACTCGAGGCCCTCTATCAGATGGATCAGGAATATCCGGATTATCCGAAGGTGGGCGCAGAAGTCATCGCCAAAGATGCCGGGAACTGGTACAGCACATTTACCATCAATAAGGGAACTGACGACGGAATTGCGGTCGATATGAACGTGCTCGGACAGAGCGGTCTCGTCGGAATCGTGACCGATGTCGGAAAATCATGGGCAACAGTTCGGTCTATTATTGATGATGAGAGCAATGTGAGCGCAATGGCGGCCTCGACATCGGATACCTGCGTCGTGACTGGAAATCTTACAGAGATGGACAGTGGGAAAATTGATTTCATTAATCTGATCGATGACAACAACGAGGTCGCGGAGGGAACAACGCTGGTCACGTCGAACATCTCAGAAAAGTTTCTGCCGGGTCTGCTTGTCGGGTACGTCTCTGATGTGACGGAAGATTCCAATAAATTGACCAAGAGCGGAACACTGATTCCAGCCGTTGATTTTCGAACGCTGCGTGAAGTTCTTGTCATCACGCAGCTGAAGCAGACAACAGACGGAGCCGCTGCTGATTCTGTCTCCGGAACAGATACGACCGGTACTGCAGCATCGGCCGGAGCGAAGAGCGCAGCTTCTTCCGCAAGTTCCGCCTCGGAAGGGAGTACAGCCAATTGAAACATAAGCTGCTTATCATTCTGACGCTGTGGATCTGCTTCCTTTTGCAGAGTTCGGTCTTAAGCTTCCTGAATTTTTTCGGGGTCGTCCCGAATCTGCTGATGATCACAACGGTCTCCATGGGATTTATGCATGGAAAAAAAGAGGGAATATTCACGGGCTTCGTTGCCGGCCTGCTGCTTGATATCTCATACGGCGGCATCATTGGAATCTATGCGCTCCTCTATATGTATATCGGCTACGTGAGCGGATTTTTCACGGAAGTTTACTTCAGCAACGTCATCAGAGTTCCCGTCTGTATGGTCACGGTGCTTGAGTTCATTTACGACGGGATTATTTTCGCGGCAGGCTTTCTGCTTCGCGGGAGAACAAATGTCTGGGGTTATTTCACGAGCGTGGTTTTCCCGGATGTGCTGATCACCGCACTCTTTACATTCATACTGTACAGTATTCTTTACAGAGTCAACCGCTCCTATATCGAGCAGGGCAAGAAAGGCAGACAGTCCTTATGGATAAGAGACTGAGAAGAAAAAACCGATTCAGACATTTTCATATAAACAGACCACTTGTACTGGTAATCTTCTGCATTATTCTTTCCGGTGTCCTGATCAACCGCCTCTATAACCTGCAGATCATTAAGGGCGAGAGCTATCGGACCAGCTTTGCGATCACGACGACCAAGACGCGCACGATCAAGAGCACGCGCGGAAATATCTACGACCGCAACGGTAATGTACTGGCCTCTAATCAGCTCAGCTACAGCCTCACAATCGAGGACTCCGGAACCTATGCTTCCACCAGACAGCAGGATCTTGCGCTGAACGGCGAAGCGTACCGGATTGATCAGATTCTGCAGGCAAATGGCGATTCTCTCTCCAATGACTTCCATATTGTTCTGGACAGCGCTGGCAACTATACGTTCAACGTAACCGGCCGAACACTGAGCCGCTTCAAGGCAGACGTCTACGGAAAGGCTAAAATCGATGACCTGACTGACTCGCAACTGAATGCAACGGCTGATGAGATGATGGACTTTCTGACCAGCCAGAAGAAGTTCGGACTCACACGCACATCAGATCCGTTCACGCAGGAGGAGCTGGACAGCGTTGGTCTTCCTGCGACACTGACGAAACAGCAGACGCTTGACATTGTCTATGTCCGTTATGAATTATCGACAACATCCTACAGAAAATACGTACCGGTCACTATTGCGACCGCGCTGTCGGATAATTCTGTCGCCGCTTTAAATGAGCAGAAGGACAGCCTGGAGGGAATCGATATCGTGCAGGACACAATCCGCGTCTATTCAGATCCGGAGGCGTTTGCGTCGATCATCGGATATACGGGCAAGGTGTCAAGCTCCCAGCTCTCTGAGCTGCAGGCAGAGGATTCCAGCTATACAAGCGATTCCGTTGTCGGTAAATCCGGCATTGAGAAAATCTGCGAGAGCGAGCTGAAAGGCAGTGACGGTCAACAGACCGTATATGTCGACAAGCTCGGAAAAGTTCTGGAGGTGGATGACAGCAAGACGATTCAGCCTGTGGCTGGCAATGATGTCTATCTGACAATTGACAAGGATCTGCAGGACGCAGCTTACCAGATTCTGGAGCAGAGAATCGCGGGCGTTCTGGAGAATGTCATCATCGATGATCCGACCTATGATCCATCCACCATCGACGATACGGAGAATATCCGGATCCCGATCGAAGATGTCTATAACGCGATTATTGAAAACAGTGTCCTTGACATCTCTCATTTTGCATCCACGGAGGCGTCAGCGACAGAGCAGAAGATTCAGTCCGCTTTTGACACAAAGCAGGCTTCTGTCTTTGCGGCTATTGAGGCGGAGCTGACCCGCAGTGATCCGGTTTCGTATAATAATCTCACAGATGAGATGCAGGAGTATGAGTCCTATATTGTCAACAGTTTTCTGATGAGCGACACCGGGATTCTCGACAGCAGCAAGATCGACAAGACTGATTCGACCTATCTGGCCTGGACGAGAGATGAGACGATTTCTCTTCAGGAATACCTCACATATGCCGCAAGTCAGAACTGGATCGACGTATCAGCCATCGCATCGTCCGATTCTTCAAGTTCCGGCGACACATACATGGATTCGAAGGAAATTTATTCCGCTCTCTCGAACTACATCATCAAGAACCTGCAGGAGGACGAGGATTTCTCAAAGCTTTTGTACAAGTGGATGATCAAGGACGGGAATCTGACTGGAACAGATGTTATCAATGCCATGTACGATCAGGGCGTCTTCAGCAAGGATGATGAAGATTACTCGAAATTCAAGAGTGGTTCGCTGTCAGGCATCAATCTGATCAAGAACAAAATTGATAAGCTCGAGCTGACACCGGCCCAGCTGGCGCTCGACCCCTGCTCGGGATCCGCCGTCATCACGGATCCGAATACAGGTGAAATTCTTGCCTGCGTCTCTTATCCGGGATATGACAACAACCGGCTCGCGAACACCATGGATGTCGCGTATTACAACAAACTGGCGGCCGACAAGTCCCAGCCGTTCTACAATAAGGCGACACAGCAGACGACAGCGCCCGGATCTACCTTCAAGCTGGTCACGACGACTGCCGGCCTTGAGGAAGGAGCAATCACAAGGAACACCACATTTACCTGCAACGGTGTCTTTGATCTGGTATCTCCGTCACTCAGCTGCTGGTACAAGCCCGGACACGGAACTCTCAATATCATCGGTGGCCTGGCAAATTCCTGCAACGTCTTCTTTGCGAATGTTGCTTATCAGCTGGGATTGAATGAGGAAGGGACATTTTCTGATTCCCTTTCTCTCGGCAAGCTGCAGAAGTATGCAGAGCTGTACAACCTTGACAAACCGTCAGGTATTGAGGTCCCGGAGGCGACTTCGAAGGTTTCTGACCAGTATGCGATTCAGACAGCCATCGGACAGGGTACAAACGCTTACACTACGACTCAGCTCGCCCGCTATGTCACGACGCTCGCGAACAGTGGGACAAGTTATAATATTTCACTGCTCGGAAAGGTCACCGATACTTCCGGAAACATCGTCAAGGATTACACGCCGAGTGTCGAGAGTACGTTGTCCATTGGCAGCTCGACATGGGACGCTATCCACGAGGGAATGAGGGCGGTTATTGAGAACAAGCCGGAGTATCAGGATCTCGGCATCGATGTCGCAGGCAAGACCGGAACAGCTCAGGAGAGCAAGTCCAGACCGTCGCACGCACTGTTTATCTGTTACGCGCCGTATGAGAACCCGCAGATTGCGATGGCGGTTCGTATCGGTAACGGATATTCCTCCACAAATGCAACGCTCGTGGCAAGGGATATCCTTCAGTATTATTTCAATCTGACAGATTCCAGCAACATCCTGACCGGCAAGGCCATGACAGAATCTGTATCATCGGGGAATGTTGACTGATGCTAAAACAATATCGTTTAAGAGATTACAATTTCAGACTGGTTCTCTGGGTGCTTGCGATTTCCGTCATCGGCATCCTGCTGGTGGGAAGCGCAAAGGCTTCCCTTCAGCCCAGGCAGATGCTCGGCGTGATTGCAGGCGCTGTCATGATGATCATCGTGTCACTTTTTGACTTTTCATGGATCCTTAATTTTTACTGGATCCTGTATGTTCTGAACCTCGGCATGCTTGCGGCCGTTCTGGTCTTCGGCAATTCCAGCCACGGTGCGCAGCGCTGGATCTCGATCGGAGGCTTTACATTTCAGCCTGCCGAGCTTTCGAAAATTATTCTGATCATCTTTTTCGCCCAGTACTTCATGAAGCACGAGAACGATCTGAACAAGCCGAAAATCTTCTTGCGGTCAGTGCTGCTGATCGTTCTGCCTCTGGCACTTATCATTGCGCAGCCGGATCTGAAGGATACAATTATTATCTTTCTGCTGTTTGCGGTCATGTACTTTATCGCAGGGCTCAGTCTGAAGACGATCGGCATCATTCTTGCCATCATCATACCGGCTGCAGTTATTTTCCTGTTTGCCGTCACGCAGACTGACTCTTCCGGCAACGGCCTTCTGAAGAGCTATCAGAGACAGCGCATTATGGCTTTTCTGAATCCGAATGACTCGGAATACAGTGACGACTCGACGCAGCAGGACAACTCCGTGATTGCGATCGGCTCCGGTGAGCTGTCTGGAAAAGGACTGAACAACAGTGATGTTTCATCGGCAAATAAAGGAAACTTTATCTCGGAGATTCAGACTGATTTCATTTTCGCCGTGGCGGGAGAAGAACTCGGGTTCCTTGGAAGTGCAGGGATCATTATCCTGCTGCTTCTGATCGCACTTGAGTGTATTCTGACGGCCATGAAAGCAAAGAACCTTTCGGGGACGTTGATCTGCTGCGGAATGGCGGCACTAATATCGCTGCAGAGTTTCATCAATATTGGTGTCGCGACCAAGATCCTTCCGAATACGGGAACCCCGCTTCCATTTGTCAGCTACGGTCTCACGTCCCTTCTGTCTAATTTTCTCGGGATCGGGCTCGTGCTAAACGTGAGCCTGCAGGGAAAGATCCGTGTCACGCCGCGTGCGGCGCGAAGAAAGAAGACCGCTCTATGAAACATATGCCGAAATTTCTTTCCAGGTGGCAGCCCGGATCTAAAACGCACACACCGAAAAGACGCCGCCAGCTGATCCTGATGGCCGCTGCCGGCGTAGTTATTGCAGCTATCTTTATTATATTTGCCGTCTCCCGCGCACAGAACACGCTTGTCCTTCCGATGCAGTGGTCAAATAAGAACATGGCCTATACGGATACAGACCAGACAGCCATGCGCACACCGGATGCCTTCACGTCAGGGCTCTGTGTAGGAGAGAACAGCACGACCGGCAGCGACATTACGCTTCAGGGAAATGAAAGCG
Source organism: uncultured Eubacteriales bacterium (assembly GCA_900320615.1). Taxonomy (GTDB): domain Bacteria; phylum Bacillota; class Clostridia; order Lachnospirales; family Lachnospiraceae; genus Chordicoccus. The sequence goes on along the minus strand of ONSX01000018.1, from coordinate 15,482 downwards.
GTGCGCTGTTCTCCCTGGATGACAAGAAGGTTCTGTTCTCGCACGACATGTACAAGAAGATTTATCCGGCCTCGATCACCAAGATCATGACGGCTATTGTCGCGCTCAAGCACGGGAATATGGACGATACGGTCACCATTAACTGGCAGGACGTTGAACTGGAATCTGGCTCTCAGGTAGCGGGACTTGCGATTGGGGATCAGGTGACTATGAGTGCCCTGATGAACGGTATGCTGGTCCACTCAAGCAATGACTGTGCCCAGGCGATTGCCCACCATGTCGGCGGAACAATGGATAATTTTGTGGCCATGATGAACGAAGAGCTCACAGAGCTCGGCTGCACCGGGAGTCATTTTACAAACCCGACCGGACTTCATGACGATAATCATTACACAACTGTGTATGATATTTATCTGATGTTGAATGAGGCTCTGAAATATGACACCTTCGTGTCCATCATGCAGACCAGTGTCTACGCTATGAACATCACTTCTGCTTCAGGAGCGTCCAGAACGATTCAGCTTGATTCGACCGATCACTATCTGACCGGGGAAGAGACAGCTCCGCAAAATGTGACGGTTCTCGGCGGAAAAACTGGAACGACGTCAGCGGCCGGAAACTGTCTGGCCCTCGCGTCTCAGAATGCCTACGGCCAATATTACATTTCCATTATTGAATAAATAAATGCCCGTTTTTTGCATCACAATAAACTAAAGGAGGTAGCCGCCAATGGTTCAGTTAATTGTCGGACAGAAGGGAAAGGGCAAGACAACAGTTATTCTTGACAAGGTCAATGAGGATATCAAGACAGCGAAGGGAAATATTGTATTTCTCGACAAGGATTCCGAGCATATGTTTGAGCTCAATAATAAGATCCGTCTGATCAATGTGTCTGAGTATCTGATTTCAAACAGTGATGAATTCATCGGATTTATTGCCGGAATTATTTCTCAGGATCATGATCTCCAGTCTATGTATCTGGACGGCTTCATGAAATGCGCGCATCTCGAGGGCAAGGATATCACCAGCACAGTTCTGAAACTTGACAAGATCAGCTCGGCATTCAATGGAGAACTTCATAAGCATTCGCCAGAACATAATCGTTCCGGTATTAGACGTATCTTTACGTTGAATATCGGAACGATTATTTTTGGTATTCTCCTTGTCTATCTTCTGGTTCTCGCCATCGCCTATGCCCTGACGACACATATCGCAACCTATCAGGTCACGGCCGGACCACTTGCGCAGAACAAGACATACACGGGACTGGCTGTCTACTCGGAACAAGTCGTCACGGCAGATTCCTCCGGTTATGTCAGTTACTATGCACCGGATGGAAGCAAGCTTAAATCGGGCGGCGTCGTCTATGGGATCAGTGCGGACAGACAGGAGACAGCTGATGCGTCCGTTGATGCTGAGACTTTGTCTGCGATCAAAACGGATGTCAAAGAATTTGCCTCTTCCTTTGAGCCGGAAGATTTCCGCGACGCATACAGCCTGAAATATCTGATCGGAGGAGAAATTCTGAACGCCGGGCTGAGCGGAGCAGACGGATCCGATGCCGTCACTGTCGGCGATGAAACCATAAACCGTGCATCCGCTTCCGGTATCGTCCGCTACGCACTCGATGGATACGAAAACTTTGACATAGGCAGCCTGAAAGAAAGCGATTTTGACGCCAAAGCTTATCGGCTCACCTCACTGAAGACAAATGCAAAGCTCAGCGCCGGCGATTCCGTCTATAAGCTGATCACATCTGAGGACTGGTCGCTGCTGATCCCGCTTGCTTCCAGAGAGGCGGTAAAACTCAGCGACACGACTTCGATTAAGGTAAAATTCCTGAAGGATGGAAATACGCTGAACGCGTCGTTCTCTGTCGGAAAGGCATCGGACGGCACGTATTACGGCCGACTTGACTTTTCCAACGGTCTGAGCCGCTATCTCGACAGCCGCTTTGTTACGATCGAACTGGTCACCAATCAAGACACCGGCCTGAAGGTTCCTGTGACAGCTGTCACGAGAAAGACATTTTTCACAGTCCCTGATGAGTTTGCAGCGACGGGCGGTGATGCAGGCGGCGTGGGATTTCTTGAAGAAACGACAGACGCATCCGGAAATGTATCCACTTCTTTTGTTCAGCCTACCATCTACTGTCACGAAAACGGAAAATATTACGTCAGCAGCGCAGATCTCGCCAAGGGTGATATCATTATCCGTGAGGGATCAACGTCCGACCGATATATTATCGGAGATGCAGCTGATCTCGACGGTGTCTACTGCGTGAACAAAGGATATGCGGTTTTCCGGCGAGTCGTCATTCTGGATAAAAATGAAGCCTACTGCCTTGTAAGCAAAGGAACATCCTACGGTATTGCCCAGTTTGACAACATTGCACTCGACGCATCCAGAGTCAGAGAATCACAGATTACGGCCCGGTAGGGAAGTATCTGCTATCCGTCGGCGGTAATCTGCATTCTATATAAAAAAAGGATATTTCTGAGGAAGATCCGGATAAAGAGGCGAAAGACATGGTACGAGATGAAGAATTAAGACATAATCTGGAACAGGTAAAGGAGCGCACGAAGTCGGCCTGCCTGCGGGCGGGCCGACCGGCTGACGCGGTTACGATCCTTGCCGTCAGCAAGACAAAGCCAGAGTCCGATATTATGGCTCTCTATAACGCCGGACAGCGGGATTTCGGAGAAAATTATATTCAGGAACTCCGCAGCAAGGCAGAACATCTTCCGAAAGATATACACTGGCACATGATCGGCCACCTGCAGCGAAACAAGGTAAAATATATCGCCGGTTACGTCTATATGATTCATTCCGTCGATACCGAAGCTTTGGCAAGGACCATCGAAAAGGAAGCAGCCAAACATGACCGAGTCATTCCGGTTCTGATCGAGGTCAACGTAGCGGGAGAGGAGAGTAAATTCGGTGTCTCACTGGAGGAAGCTCCACAACTGGCGGCATTTATTTCCACACTGCCTCACCTCAGCCTGCGCGGCTTTATGACCAGCGCCCCATTCGTCAGGAACCCGGAAGACGATCGTCCCGTCTTTGCTGCGCTGAAGCAATTAAGTGTTGACATGAATTCTGGAAACAAAGATAATAGTAGCAACATAGACACGCTCAGCATGGGTATGTCTAATGATTTCGAGGTGGCGGTTGAGGAAGGATCAACGATTGTCCGCGTAGGAACCGACATATTCGGAAAGAGAGAATATCCCGACCGGAAACCAGATGGAGAAGCAAAATGAGTCTCATTGACAAATTTCTCGATGCAATCAAGCTGAATGATGATTTTGACGAATCAGATGCAGATGATTACATCGACGGCGAAGACAATGAAGAACCGGCTGAGGAAGCCGTTGAGGCCGACAAGGAGGAGGAAGAACACTTCCGCAGGCCTGAGGCAAAAGCGCGAAAACGGTTCCTTCAGAAGTTTGCTGAAAGAAAAAGAAAAGGAACGAGAGAATTTGATGAGGAAGAGGATGAGAACGAGGATATTCCGTCCGATTCCTTCTATGATGATGAATATGACGAGGAGGAAGATTCCGAGCCGGTTTACAGCCGCAGAAAGTCCGTCAGAGAAACCGATTCATATAAGTCAGGCCGCAGCCGTGTAAGAGAAACTTCCACGAGAACGGCCCGCCGCGAGACAGACCGCACGCAGAAGAGATCGAAGGTTACCCCGATTCGCGGCAGAAAGAGTCCTGCCCCCGCCATGATGGAGGTCAATGTAATCAGACCATCTTCGATGGAAGATACACGGGAGATTGCGGATACACTGCTTGACGGCTGCACCGTTGTCATTAACCTGGAGGGACTCGATGTTGATGTCTCTCAGCGAGTTGTCGATTTCACCTGCGGTGTCTGTTATTCTCTGAATGGACAGTTGCAGAAGATTTCAAATTATATTTTGATTCTCACGCCGGAAGGAGTTGATATCTCCGGAGATTCCCAGGATTTCCTTAATGGAGCATTTGATATTCCGCCAATAAGAGCACAGTATTGATGGTTATTTCCAAAGCAGAGACTGCCTGGCGTGGCTGGTCTCTGTTTTTTTATAAAAAGATTAATAGGAGGGTATGTATATGAATCAGCTTGCACCGGTAATCAGCCGTTCATTTGCGGATCTCGGAGATACACTCGCGGCTCTGCCTTTCGAGCGCAACCGGATCTGCGTTGTCGGAGACAGTCACACGATGCCTCTTTACGGGAAGGAAGTTCTCGGGGAGGCTTCAAAAAACTTCAAGGCAGTCGAACAGTATACATTTCCTGCGGGTGAGGAATACAAGACACTGGATTCCATCCGCGGATTGCTCCGCTACCTGATTGAGCACCATTTTGACCGGCATGATTGCCTCATTGCGCTCGGAGGCGGTGTGACAGGAGATATGACCGGATTTGCAGCCGCCGTTTATCTCCGGGGAATTCCCGTCATCCAGCTGCCGACGACCCTGCTTGCGCAGATTGACTCAAGTATCGGAGGAAAGACCGGCGTTGACTTCGACGGCTTCAAAAATATGGTCGGCGCCTTTCATATGCCAGCTCTGGTTTACACAAACAGTTCCGCCCTTAAGACTCTTCCAAAGGATCAGTTTGTCTCCGGAATGGGTGAGGTTGTGAAATCAGCGCTGCTCGGAGATGCGGAACTCTACGAATGGCTGAAGCATCATGCGGATGCGGTAAATGTCGGCGAGGAGTCCGCTCTGGAATTCATGATCCGCCGGACAGCCGCTATCAAGGTTGGAATCGTAAGCCGTGACCCGGAGGAACACGGAGAGCGGGCGCTCCTTAATTTCGGGCACACGATCGGACATGCCGTTGAAAAATATCTCAGATTCCATATGCAGCACGGCTGCTGTGTGGCACTCGGCCTCATTGCCGCGTCGAAGATCAGCGCAGAGAGAGGTCTGATCACAGATGATGTCCTCCATGACATCGAGCGGACTTGCAGCCTGTACGGCCTTCCGCTGAGAGCGGAGGGAATCGATGCGCAGGAAGTTCTTCGTTTTACGAAGTCAGACAAGAAAATGAAAAACGGCCAGATCCGTTTTGTCCTCTTAAAGCAACCCGGAGAGGCATTCTACACAGACGACGTGACTGATGAGGAAATCCTGGACGGAATCCGGTATATCACGGCATGAAAGGCGGAAGAGTATGAAGGAAGCAGCTACAGTCAGACAAACGGGCAGAATCTCCCGCTGGATCATCGCCGCAGTTTTCACAGTCGTGCTCGTCGCGGCCGACCAGATCACAAAGGTCCTGGCCGCAGAGAAACTCTCGGGGGGATATATCAATCTGATTCCGGGCGTCTTCCGGCTGGAATATCTCGAGAACCGTGGCGCGGCATTCGGCGTGTTCCAGAATGCGACCATTTTTTTCATCGCAATCACCGTGCTTTTTCTCGCCGCGGCGGTCTGGTTCTATGCCGTTCTTCCGGAGGGCAGAAAATACAGACCTCTTCGCATTGTCTGTGTCGTTCTGGCCTCCGGAGCGGTGGGGAACCTGATCGACAGGATTTTTCTTCACTATGTGCGAGACTTTCTGTACTTTGTCCTGATAGACTTTCCCATTTTCAATGTGGCGGATATTTATGTCACACTCTCGGCCGCCGCGCTGATCATTATGATTTTGTTCGTGTATTCGGACGATGACTTTGCATTTTTAAAAAAGAAGAAGTGATATGCCAGAAGACAGTCAGACAACAGAAGAAATGCCGGTGCATGGCCCGATCGCCCTTGTGCCATCGCAGGACGATGACGGAATCCGTGCGGATCGCTTTCTCGCGGAACATATCCCCGGCATTTCCCGCTCCTATATTCAGGAGCTTATCAAGTCCGGAGCCGCCTCTGTCTCCGGAAAAGCTGTCAGAAGCAGCTATAAGGTCAGATGTGGAGAGGAAATCGTCATTTGCATCCCGGAGCCGTCAGCACCCGATATACAGCCTCAGAAGATGGATCTGGATATTCTCTATGAGGATAAGGACATCCTGATCGTCAACAAGCCGAAGGGGCTGACCGTGCACCCGGCGCCGGGACATGCGGATGGCACGCTGGTCAACGGCATTCTCTATCACTGCGGAAAGGATCTATCCGGGATCAACGGCATCATGCGGCCTGGAATCGTTCACCGCATTGATAAAGATACATCCGGTGCTCTGATCATCTGCAAGAACGATCAGGCGCACAGAAAAATTGCAGAACAACTGAAGGCGCACTCGATCACGCGGCGCTACCGTGCAATTGTTCTCGGGCGCATTGCAAAAGACAGTGGTAAAATAGAAGGAAATATAGGACGGAGCAGCCGCGACAGAAAGAAAATGGCTGTCGTTCCCGAAGGATCCGGAAAACCGGCCATTACTCATTTTCGTGTACTTGAACGATTCGACCAATATACATACTGTGAATTCGAGCTGGAGACAGGAAGAACCCATCAGATCCGCGTGCACATGGCGTCGATTGGACATCCGATTCTGGGAGATGCCGTATACGGCCCGTCGGACAATGAATTTCACATCAGGGGACAGGCACTGCATGCAATGGTAATCGGATTTATTCATCCGTCCCTTGGAACATATGTCGAATTTACGGCACCGCTTCCGGAGTATTTTACCAGAATACTGGATGCACTCAGAAAAAGGAGGTAAATCAGGATGGATATCAGCAGGGCTATTATCACAATCGGCAGACAGACCGGTTCATGCGGCGTGGAAATTGGCCAGACGGTCGCGCAACGTCTCGGAATCAAATGCTACGACCGCGAACTTCTGACAATGGCAGCTCAGGAGAGCGGATATACACCGCAGCTGTTTGAGCGCCACGATGAAAAACCAGCCAGCTCTCTGATCTACTCAATGGCGATGGGAGCCTATCCATATGGTCCCGGCGCATACGGAGCGACAGAGATGCCGCTGGATCACAAGCTCTTTCTCGCACAATTTGACACGATTCGGAAGATCGCAGAGAGGGAATCCTGCGTGATCGTCGGACGCTGCGCCAACTACGCGCTCGAGGAGGATCCGCATATGATATCCGTATTCATCCGCGGAGAAATGGAAGACCGGGTCAGGCATATCATGGAGAAGAACAAACTTTCTGAAAAAGAGGCGAGAGATCTGATCATACGAACCGACAAGAAACGTGCCAGTTACTACAATTACTATGCCAGTACGAGATGGGGTGATGCCTCAAGCTACGATCTTGTACTAAATAGTTCTGTCTTCGGAATTGACGGCTGCGCGGACATTATTATCGATGCGCTGCAGAACATGAAGAAGAGAGCATAAGAAAAAGGCGGCCTGCCGCCACAACCCCGATAACCGGGATATTGACGATCTCACGTCCGCCATTTCAGGGAGATAATTACACGCCGCACCGGATTTCCGCGAGGGATGGCTTCTCTTGCTGCCTGCCTCAGACATCCGGTGTGGCGTGATTTTTTCAAGACCGATCCTTCATAAAACGCAGATCCCCAATCACCTTGCCGAGAATCTTCATCTCTCCGTGGACAATGATCGGATCCATCGAGTCATTTTCCGGCTGCAGACGATAGTAGCCGTCTTCCTTATAGAAAGTTTTGACCGTCGCCGAATCCTCCACCAGCGCGACGACCATATCCCCGTTTGCGGCCTCACTTTGTTCCTGTACGAGCACAAGGTCTCCGTCCAGTATGCCGGCATTTATCATACTTTCACCATGCACTTTCAGCATAAACAGCTTCTTGTTCGGAAGATATTCGGCGGGAATTGGAAAATAGTTCTCAATATTCTCTACGGCAAGAAGCGGCTGACCTGCCGCAACGGTTCCGATAACCGGAATATTGACGACCTCGCGCCTTGCCATATTGAAGGTATCATCGACAATCTCAATCGCACGGGGCTTTGAAGAATCGCGGTGAATATAGCCCTTCCTCTCGAGCGTATTAAGATGCGCATGTACAGATGATGTCGATTTCAAATGCACCGCCTCACAGATATCACGGACTGATGGCGGATAGCCCTTGTTCAAAATCTGGTTCTTAATGAATTCAAGGACTTCTCTTTGCTTCGCAGTGAGCTTTTCATGAGCCATATTCTGTCTTCCTTCTTTCTTTTCATGCTAAAATAGCCGTTTTTTTCTACGCTGATCATATCATAAATTTTTGCCGATTGCAAACGGATATTCGAAAATATACGTTCGACTGGGAAGCCGCACTCATGCCGGTGGAAGACAGGTATATCTATTCGACAAACCACAGTTTAACGCAAACATAGCGTAAAAATACAGAAAGATGCAAAAAAAAGACCGGAAAATCAGGTTCCGGTCTTTTCACAGCTGACAGTCAGGTAGGTTCCATAATAATCGAACTGTGTATCTACGCCGCTGTCAGAACTGACAATTTCTTCTCCCTTGACGCCGCTGATCACACTGAACGGAATATCAACTTCCGTTTTCGCCACCTCGGGATAATAAAACATATCCGATTCGAGGCTCAGGGAGTCCATGACGCGGTCGATGGCTCTCTGGGCACTTGCAAATGTATTTTCATCAAAGCTCTGACCGGTCCGGTATGTCAGATCAACGCCGCAGATCTTTTTATCCCCGTCCGTTTCCATGACCGAGCCGGATATATCGATCTGCATTTCAAATGAAAGCAGGCCATCCTCCGACGCCTTCGAAAATTTCACCGTGCAGAAATGCTCATTAGCGTCATCCGGCGGCGTAATTTTATATGACGCGCCCGGAAGGTTCAGATCGCTGAGAATCCGCTTTGCCGCAATCTCCCAGCGAACATTGGCGGTCGTCTTCATACGGTCGCCGATAAAATAGACGGAAGCCAGCATGCCGATGGCGTATGCGCAACCGATCAGAACCATAAGGATCAGATATCCGGTCCCGTGGGTCCGCTCTCGGCTTCTCCGCACATAGGTATAGGCGATCTCAGTCGCGCTTCCATCGATCGGTTCTGATCCGGATTTCTCTCTCGGATCCTGCCGCATATGATTTTTGTGCGAATGATAGACAATTATCCCGGAAATAGCGGTAAAAGCCAGGATGACAGCCAGCGGAACAAGTACAAAGTAAAGTCCCCTGCCAAGAAAGAGATCTGTCAGTGTCAGGGACGACGAATAATAGGCCCGGTAATATCGGTCGTTGATAATGCTCGCAATCATATAGGATACAAAGATAATGCTGAGCGCGGCGGCTGATCCGAATGCAATGTTCATTGTCGCAAGCACATATTTTGCTGCTTTCAGTGTCCGACTCTTGTCCATGTTCTGCCTCATTTATTTCAGATTGTTATGATATATCAATTATAACAGATACGGGTGTATAATAAAATTATTGTCTGGCGATGCAGGGATAAAAGCGCAGCAAAAGATACCTGTGTACACGCCACACATAGCGAAAAACAGTCTGGGCGGCGGAACGGTCTCGGAATCCCTGACATTTTACAGTATAGCCCGGACTTCAGGAGGTAATTTTGTGAGCAGCGCTGCAGAATCTGCACAGTATACAAAAATGACGGAGATGCCGGTTTCCGGTCTGATTCTGTCTCTTGCATTTCCTACGATCATCAGTATGATGGTCACGAATCTCTATAACACTGCCGATACGTGGTTCGTCAGTCGGATCGGCACGTCTGCCTCCGGCGCCGTGAGTATCGTCTTCTCTCTCATGGCCGTCTATCAGGCCATCGGATTTATGTTCGGCCACGGCGCAGGCAGCAATATTTCCCGCAAGCTCGGTGCCCGGCAGGATCAAGAAGCAAAGGTATTCGCCTCCACAAGCTTCTTTCTGTCCATCGCCGTGAGCACCGTCGTCTCGATTCTGGGGCTCATTTTCATGAATCCTCTTCTGCGCTTCCTCGGGAGCACAGAGACGATTCTGCCGTATGCGCGGCAGTATGTCTTCTGGATTCTCATTTCCGGACCGTTTTTGTCCGTCAGCTGCGTGCTGAACAATATTCTCCGGTATGAAGGACACGCAAGCTACGCAATGGTCGGTCTCATGACCGGCGGGCTTCTTAATATCGCGGGCGATCCCATCTTCATGTTTCTGGCCGGACTCGGTGTATCCGGAGCGGGAATAAGCACAGCGCTGTCGCAGGCAATCAGTTTCCTGATCCTGCTCTCCATGTTCCGGAGAAAAGATGTCGTCAGCGAGTTCCATATCAGCAGAGTCTCGCGAAACGCTCTTCTTGTCGGATCCATACTTACGACAGGCATGCCAAGTCTTGTGCGTCAGACGCTGAACAGCCTGACAACCATTATTCTGAACCATCAGGCCGCTCCATACGGAGACGCGGCGATCGCAGCCATGGGAATCGTCGCGAAAGTTACCATGTTTATTGCAGCCATCGCGATCGGCATCGGCCAGGGCTTTCAGCCTGTCGCATCCTTTAACTTCGGGGCCGGCAAATACGATCGGGTCAGACAGGGATTCCGCTTCTCCTTTCTTATGGGAACGGTGATTCTGTCTGTCGCCGCGGTTCTCTGCGCCATTTTTGCGGGAACGATCATCTCCTGGTTCCGTTCAGATCCGGACGTGATCGCTATCGGAAGCATCGCGCTTCACTGGGAAGCGGTCTCGTGTCTCTTTATGAGCTACTCGATCATCGCCGGCATGCTTTTTCAGAGCACAGGAACAAGCGGGCGGGCAACATTCCTCTCCGCTCTCAGGGCCGGTATTCTCTTTATTCCGCTGATTCTGGTTTTGCCTCATTTTCTCGGAATCACGGGAATTGAAATTGCGCAGCCGATCGCCGATATTCTCTCAGCCATTATTTCGATTCCGATCACGGAGTCATTCCTCCGGCACATGAAGTAAACGAAAGGATTTTATTTATGAAACAAAGAGTAACCTATCATGACCAGACGGACGCAAAGAACATCCTGCGGCTCCGGGAAATCCTGAAGGAGCTTCCTCCGTTTGCAAAAGATTATTTCCGCGGGATCGACACGACAACATCAACGAGAACGCGTATATCCTACGCGTATGACATCAAGGTATTCTTTCAGTTTCTGAGGGAGAACAATCCGATCTACAAGACTTTTGAACTGACAGATTTCCGGCTCAGCGACCTCGACAAAGTGACGCCGCAGGATCTCATTGAGTACATGGAATATCTGAAACTCTATCATGTCAAAGAAAATGAGGCGGTCGGCAACAAGCCGGTCCGAAACGGGGAACGCGCGCTGAAGAGAAAAATGTCAGCGCTCAGGAGCTTCTATGCATTTTTCTACAAGCACGAAATGATTTCGAAGAATCCGACGCTGCTCGTTGACATGCCGAAAATTCACGAGAAGGCAATTGTCCGGCTTGATGCCGGGGAGACAGCGGCCCTTCTTGACTATATTGAAAACTGTGGCTCCTCTCTGAAGGGTCAGGAAGCTGTATATTTCAAGAAGACGAAGGAGCGGGATCTTGCGCTTGTCACGCTTCTGCTTGGAACCGGCATCCGTGTGTCGGAATGTGTCGGTCTCGACATCGAGGACGTCGACTTCCGCAACGACCGGATCAAGGTTGTCCGGAAGGGAGGAAATGAGGCGTATGTCTATTTCGGAGACGAAGTGGAGGCAGCTCTCAAGCGCTATCTGGTTGTCCGGGATGGCATCCAGCCTGCTCCGGGGCATGAACATGCGCTCTTCTACTCGACGCAGCGCAGACGCATGAGCGTGCGCTCCGTCGAGAACCTGGTTGAAAAATACGCATCTCATGTCACAACCACCAAGCACATCACGCCGCACAAGCTCCGCTCAACCTACGGCACAGCTCTGTACCGCGAGACCGGAGATATTTATCTCGTGGCAGATGTCCTCGGCCACAAGAATGTCGACACGACTCGCAGGCACTATGCGGCGATGGACGACGACAGGCGCCGCTCTGCTGCAAGCGCCGTCCATCTGCGGAAGGACTGAATACTTCCTGTTCCATCAGTCCTTCGGACTGTAATAGAAATTTCCTCGCAGTCCCTTCGTCGTGAGGCAGTTGATAAAAGCCTTCGGATCAATGTCTCGGATTGCCTTGATGACCTTCTTCGTGTCCGAGGCAGAGATGACGGAGTAGACAATTGGCATATTCCGGTAGTCATGGCTGCCCATGGCGTCAAGATAGGTCGCCCCGTGACGGCTTGTGTCATAGATTGCCTCACACACAGCTTCCGGGTATTCCGTGTTGATAAGGAGCGTGACCTGTTGATAGTTGCGATAAAGAAGGTGAATCGTCTGGGTCGACACATACTGAAAGATAATGGAATACAGCGCCTTGTCCCAGCCAAACAGCCATCCGGCAATGAGAAGAATCACAACATTGAATCCGAGGATGATGTGAAAGCAGTCCATGCCCCTCTTCTGGGACAAAAAGATGGAAATGAAGTCCGTTCCTCCACTTGTCGCATCGACCGAAAGACACATGCTGATCGCGGCACCGTTCAGAATGCCGCCAAAGATACTGATGAGAAGAATGTCCTGTGTGATCTCGTGATAGGGAATCAGATCGACAAGAAATGAGTTGACGAGAATCATCACGAGCGAATATCCCGTGAACTTCTTTCCGATGAAACGAAAGCCGATATAGACCGGAATGGCGTTCAGAAGAACGTTGACAACCGTGTAGGGAATGGACAAATGAAAATATAAGGCCGCAATTCTCTGGATCAGAATCGCGCACCCTGTCGCTCCGCCGGGATACAGCCCGCCGGCTCGGACAAAAGTCTTGATATTGACAGCCATCAGCGCGGCCGCGAGAATAACCACCAAAAGACGCAGGGGATTCGACACATGGTTTCCCGGAGCCGGAAGCGCAGCGAGCTTGCCTGCGACCTGTTCGGACGCACCAAGAAGCTTTTCATCGGCTCTTTCTTCCTTGCTGCTTTGTTTCTGCATACCAGTTTCCTTTCCGGTAAAGTATAACCGTTATGATTGTTGTCAGATGACTCAGTGCTGACTGTTTATTCGATTACCAGTATATCTTGATGATCCAAAGTGTGTCCGACTTACTGGTGTAATAATTCATCGAGGAATTACCGTCGCGTTTCATTTTCTCCTGGAGAGGAGCCGCGATCAGGTCGGAATTCCCACCCAGAAGAAGGCCGACGGCCTCGGAATACGCATCCCAGGAGGCAAACTTCATGTAGACGAAACCTGCGTCATGTTCAACAGCCGACCAGAGGGTCTGCGATAAGACTGACGCGTCGCCTGACTCATAGAACATGCCGTTAAGACGGTAGTAATCGTAAGCCGTCGAGCTGCAATCCGGAAGATTGGTAAATTTCGAGTCCGGAACATGGCCCGAGCGCGTCATCTCCTCCGTCGTGAGGCACAGATAATCATAAATGACCGGCACACGACCGGAGTCGGCCGCATTTTCCCCGTAGGTCGGATCTCCCCAGGACGGGTCGACATAAGTCGGTGTGCCGTCGATTGAGACGAGGTTCCACGCGTGCGACTGATTTCCGCCTCCGCCCGGTTCTGTGACGCTTCCCTCGATGTATGCGCAGAAGACGCCCGCCTTATTGAGGAGGTACTTCATGGCCTTCGCGTAGCCGGCACACACGGACTCGTGGTAGAGAAAGACACTCTGAATATTCTGGTTTTGCGCGGAATCCGCGACATACTCCGTATTTTCAATGAGCCACTCATATGCGAGCCTGACTTTGTCATAATCTCCCGCCCCCGCCGGAATCTGCGCGAGATACTTTGCCGCCTCCGCATCGATCGCCGCCTGCGTTGCATCGATCTGAGAGGCATCTATATTAAACTGGAATGTCAGCCGGCAGACGCCGATCAGCGGGTAGCGCACCATTGTCGCTGTCCCGTCGAGCCAGAAAAATTCCGGGTGGTCATCGAAAAGTGCCGTGATTGCTGCCTGAGCGTCTCCGTCTTCTTCGGAGTTCACCGTAACTGTCTCTTTCTTCTGTGAAAGACCCGTGTAGAGCTCCTCATAGGTCTTCTGCTGACTTTTTGTGAGCGTGTCATAAGAGAATCCGCCGGAGTCATCAGAAGCCGTCTCCGCCTCTCCTGCGCCGTCACCGGGTGTCCCGTTCTCGGATTGGATCGTCACACTCTGCACCGCCTGATCGGCCGATGCCGCACTGTATTCATTTGCCGGCGCGCTCTCCGCCCCCGAAAAATGAAGATCCTCCGGTAGAGAAAAACCGGAGCACCCGCTCAGCGCTCCGGCCGCAAGCATAGCAGCCAGAGCGGCCGCCATGCGCCTTATCCATGTATTTGCCATATCCGCAGAATCTCTCCATATGCGATGTGCGGGATGCACGTCCGGGAGAAGGATCCTTACTCCTCCTTGTCCGCGTACGCTTCCATTGTCTTCGGGTCGATCTGCCTGCCATCTCTCCAGATCCTCGCGAGATCATAGAACTCACGCGCTTCATCATCAAAGACATGGACAACAACGCCCTTGTAATCAATCAGTGTCCAGTTCGCGTTGCGATGTCCCTCGACGTGGTCAGGCTCAAAGCCGGCCCGCGCAGCCTGCTGCTGCACCTCGTCCACCATCGCATCGCACTGGTTGGTATTGTGACCGCTTGCAATGACAAAATAATCCGCAAGCGGTGAGATCTCGTCAATCTCGATGACCTCGATCTGCTCACCCTTCTTATCCGCAAGCGCCTTGACGGCGATGGCCGCAAGTTCCCTGCTCTCCTCTTTCGTCATAGCTTTTCCTCCTTCCATATCACTGATTTCTCAGTCCCTCCGCTCATCGTGGACTTCCTCATAAAATGCATACGCCTCCTGTGTGTTGCTGTCAATCTGCCCGCTCTTCGAATTCAGGTAAAGGAGCATGTCCTTTAAGATCAGATAGCAGCACTCATTCAGGTCGCGGAACGCCATTTTCCGAATCTCCGGAAGATGACGCGACTTGTTCCGCCTGGGCTCGATGTAGTCCGCGATGAATACGATCTGCTCAAGAGGCGTCATACCCGGTTTTCCGGTCGTATGATAGCGGATCGCATCGAGCACGTCCGGTTCCGTCACGCCGTATTTCTCGCGCGCAATATACACGCCGACCTTCGCATGCAGAAGGAACGGGTTTTCCCTCTCGACTTTCGTGATGGCAATGCCGTTCTTGTCGCATATCTTGATCTTCTTGGAATCGGAAATGCATTTCGCACAGTCGTGAAGCAGTCCCGCGAGCTCCGCTTTCTTCAGGTCGGCACCGTGCGCCATCGCGAGTGCGGCGCTCATAAAGCGGACACCCTGCGTGTGGTACCAGCGGTTCTGGTCCATGTATTTACTAAGCTTTCTGCTCATGGATTCGAGATCATATTCCTGCATAGTGTGTTCCATCCCCCGTCAGCAATCAAGTGTCCTGTACAACCCATATTTCCGGATATATTCCAGCACGCCGTTCGGCATATAGTACCGGATCGAGTGCCCGCGGCTGATCCACTCGCGCAGCATCCGCGACGAGCAGTCGATATTCTCTGTATCAAGCTTCACGATGGACGCATGGTACGTCTTCCGGCAGTGC
>ONSX01000081.1 GCA_900320615.1 uncultured Eubacteriales bacterium | reverse complement strand
TTTCGGCGGCGAACATCTGGCTTTGCCCGTCAGGGCTCAGGCTCAAGGAATTTTAGCTGTTGGTTTGGCAAAATCCAACCTCGGTGAATAATTCAGGTTTATTTATATTAAAGAAGGGACTGTGAAAGTGATCGTGCTTTCACAGTCCCTTTTTTCCGGCGCGCGGCTCACCTGGTCGTTATATCCACCTCATGGATGACGGTTTCATCGCCGTCATCATCGTCGTCGCTCTCGTCGTCGAATTCCTGCTCATCGAGCAGTTCATCGAAGGCGTCCGCCGCGATGTCATACTCGTCGTCGCTGTCGATGTTCTCGAGCTGCGGGTCCTCCCCGTCTTCTCCCTCGATGAAACGGTAAATCAGAACGTCTGTGTCGTCCGCATCCTCGTCTTCGTCCCCGGCGAGAGGAAGAAGGGCGATGTACTTGTTGTCGCCGGCCGGATAGATCGCCAGAATGGCGCATTCCAGCTCGGAGTCGTCTTCAAGAGTCAGCGTGACAGTGCCAAAGTCCTCGTGTTCGGTATCGGCCATGGATAAACTCCTTTCTGAGTATGCCTGTTAGTGATTACAGTGAGCATAGCAGAATGGCCATGAAAATGCAATTCCCTTCTGGAATTCCTTCCTGGAAAGTAAGGGGGGTGACATGAAAGTCAGGAAGACGTATAATATAAACTGTATGCACATTCTGGGAAAATCTGCCCATCTGTGCATGACACAGTGGCAGCGGATGGACAGATCGAGTCAGGAGGAATGATTTGAGCGAAAAAATAAACTGGGACATACAGCCGGGGAATCCGGAAATTCCGGGAGCACGCACGGTGAGAGGCGGAGTGAATTTTTCGTTTGCTGTCGCGGACGACAAGAAGGCGGAGCTCGTTCTGTCTGATCCTGATGGACAGGAAATGCTGAGGATCCCGCTTCCGGCTGATGAGCGGACGGGAGACGTCAGCAGCGTATATATCGGGGGGCTGGATGCAGCTTCTTTTACGTATCACTATGAAATCGAGGGAAGAATTACTCCGGATCCGTATGCAGGCGGTATTGACGGGAAGGAGTGCTGCTGCGCGGACGGCTCACAGGACCAGACGGATGATGAGGCGCCGCTCCTTGATATGTCGGACGTCTGTATCTACAAGCTTCATGTCAGAGGTTTTACGGAAAAAGCCAAGAGGGGTGTGCGGCACAAGGGAACCTTCCGCGGAGTCATGGAGAAAATTCCATATATCAGGGATCTTGGCTTCACGGCTGTTGAGCTGATGCCTGTCTACGATCGGAACCCGGACCTCGGGATCACGCCATTTGCGGAGACGGTCAAGGGGCCGGACGGGCGGGAGACCGCTGTCGCTCCGAAAAACTACTGGGGCTACGCGGACAGAAATTACTATTTCGCGCCGAAGAGGAGCTTCGCCTCATCCCCTGATGCGGACGGGGAATTTGCAGAGATGGTGAGTGCATTTCACCGCGAGGGCATGGAAGTCTATCTGGAAATGTATTTTCCGGAGAAGACCGACCAGCAGATAGCGGTGATGGCTGTCCACTGGTGGAAGCGGCATTTCCATGTCGACGGTTTTCATCTGATGGGGACCGGTGTGCCTATGGCCCTGCTTGTCCATGATCCTCTGCTTAGCCGGACCAAGCTGATGTTTGAGCATGTCGACGCGGGCTGGGTCTACGGCGGCAATACGCCGCGTCGCAGGAATCTGATGGAATATAACGACTATTTTGAGCAGACGGCGAGGTGCCTTCTCAAGGGGGATCAGGGAAAAATTCTGCCGTTCGCCCAGCTGGTCCGGAGAAATCCCGGGACGCACGCATATGTCAACTATATGGACAATGTCAATGGTTTTACGCTGAATGATATGGTCACATATGATTGGAAACACAACGAGGCGAATGGCGAGAACAACTGTGACGGTCCCGCTGATAACTTCAGCTGGAACTGCGGTGTTGAGGGGCCGACCAGAAAGAAGGCTGTCAGGGAGCTTCGTATGCGCCAGCTGAAAAATGCATTTCTCTATATTTTTCTGTCCCAGGGCGTACCGCTCATCATGGCCGGCGACGAGTGTATGAACACACAGGGAGGCAACAACAATGCGTATTCCTCAGACAATGAGATCGGATGGACAGACTGGAACACGGGAAAGGACGCATCAGAGCTGCAGACCTTTGTCAGAAAGTTGACGGCTTTCCGGAAGGCACACCCAATCTTTCGGATGCGCGGAGAGCTGCGCGGAACGGATACGATGTCCTGTGGTTATCCGGACATTTCTTTCCATGACACGAAGGCATGGGTGTTCGAGCTTGGCAACGGGTCGAGAACACTCGGCATGCTTCTGGACGGGGCATATGCCGTCCGCGAGGGATATCCGGCCGATGATTTCTTCTATGTCGCTTATAACGCGCACTGGGAAAATCACTGCTTCGCGCTTCCGCAGCTGCCGACAGGGTTTGCCTGGGAGATCGCCATCGATGTCTCGGATCCGGGAAATGAATTTCGCTCCGGCGTGAGCGGTGAGGCTCTCAGCAACCAGCAGTTCATCGAGGTGGGGCCGCGCTCGGTGACGGTTGTGCGGGGAAGAAAGAACACCGAATTCTGGAAGAAGGCTGCGGCCCTCGCTGCCAGGCGCCGCGAGGAGGCGAGACTTGCCGCAAAGCGCGCCGTGAAGGAAAGAACTCTGAAAGATGCGGCCGCGAAGGAAAAGGCTCTGAAAGAGAAAGCCGCAAAGGAAAAAGCCATGAAAGATGCGGCCGCGAAGGAAAGAGCTCTGAAAGATGCGGCTGCGAAGAAAAAGACTCTGAAAGAGAAAGCTGCAAGGGAAGTGGCTCTGGGGGAGAAAGACAGAGGAGGACCGGACCTGATGAAAAAAGGCGTGGAGAACACGGCGGCAGCGGAGGACAGAAATGATCCGCATCACGGACCGGTGGCTGGGAGATGAGAGACTGCAATGGATCCAATCGGACATTTTAGGACTATCACAAAACATCATAATCTGGTATGCTCATATTGCTTCAGAGCAGGGCTTTACAAGCAGGGACTTCTGCATGACCTGAGCAAGTATTCGCCGACGGAATTTCTGATCGGAGCAAAATATTATCAGGGCGTGCGAAGCCCGAATAACGCAGAGCGCGAGGCAACCGGCGTGTCGACGGCATGGCTGCACCACAAGGGACGCAATCCGCATCACTATGAATACTGGATTGACTACTCACCTGATCTGCGGGATGAGCGGGTTCTCAAGGGGGTACAGATGCCACGCCGATATGTGGCGGAGCTCATTTTCGACAGAGTGTCCGCGAGCCGTGTATATCTCGGTGACAAATACACAGACCGGGCCCCGTATGAGTACTGGCTCAAGGGAAAACAGAGATCCTGGTTTATTCATCCCGTGACTAAGCGGCAGATCGATTTTCTCCTGCGGCTCTGGGCTAAGAAGGGTGAGGACTATACAATCAGCTACATGAAGCACGTGTTTCTGAAGGGGTGCAGACGCTGGTGACCGGTATGTGGAGGAGATTTGGAATAAAAAGAAACTTCCGGGCGGATTATTATGACTACGGGCTTCTGACATCGGTCGTACTGCTGACGGGGTTTGGGCTTGTCATCCTGTACAGCGCGACGTCGTACACGGCACAGGTCCGCTACGGCAGCGATCTGTATTTTTTTAGAAAGCAGGCACTTATATCGGCGCTTGCGCTTGTCATGGCCGTGTTTCTGTCGATGGCACTTGATTATCACATCCTCTGGAAGGCAGGAGGTATGCTGTACGTTCTGTCGCTGATGCTCATTACGCTGACGCAGACGCCGCTCGGCAAGACTATGAACGGCGCGCGGAGGTGGCTCAATTTCGGCCCGTTGAGTTTTCAGCCGGCAGAGCTTGCGAAGATCGCCGTGCTCGTGTATATTCCGATCTGGATTGTGAAGATGGGACGGAAGTTCAGGGGATTTAAGGCCGTGATCTTTCCTTTCTGCCTGGGACTGTTTCAGGCGATCTGGGTTTATGGATTCACGCAGAATCTGAGCACTGCGATTATTATTCTCGGAATTACGGTCGCGATTATTTTTGTCGCTCATCCGAACACGAAGGCCTTTCTTGTGGCGGCGGCAATTACTGCGGCGATCGTTGCTGCGATTGTATGGTTCATCGGCACGCATGAAGTCAGAGGAAGCTTTCGGGTCGGACGGGTTCAGGTGTGGCTTCATCCGGAGAAATATTCATCCGGCAGAGGGTACCAGATCCTGCAGGCGCTCTATGCGATTGGCAGCGGCGGCCTTCTGGGCAAGGGACTCGGCAACAGCACGCAGAAGCTGGGGGCTGTGCCGGAGGCTGAAAATGACATGATTTTTTCGATTATCTGCGAGGAACTTGGTATCGTCGGCGGAATCATCGTGGTGCTGCTTTTCATTTATCTGCTGTATCGCCTCTTTATCATCGCGCAGAATGCGCCGGATCTCTATGGTTCGCTGATTGTGACCGGGATCTTCGCACATATAGCACTGCAGGTAATTCTGAATATCAGCGTTGTGCTGAATCTTATACCGACAACGGGAGTGACGCTGCCATTTATCAGCTATGGCGGGACGTCAGCGTTCTTCCTGATGCTCGAAATAGCCATTGCCCTGTCCGTATCCATGCGGATCCGCTTCCGTGAGGCGAGACGAAATCTGTGGGGAGAAATTGCAGACGAGTCATGAGACGGCCCGTGAGATGCCGGGTGGGATCAGACAGGAAATATTGTATGAGACATCCCATACTGTTTTGCGAGAGGCATGAAAAATGCGGATATCGGCGTAACGGGGTGTGTGAATAATATGAATAAATGAATAAACGGAAAGGAGCTGGGATTATGCTTGAGAAGATGAAGAAGTACATTGCGGAACAGCTGAATGTCGAGGAGGATGAGATCCGTATGGACACGGATTTCAAAGATGATCTGGGGGCGGACTCCCTCGATCTCTATGAGCTCGCCATGAATCTTGAGGACGAGTATTCCATTGAGATTTCGATCGATGATCTTCAGAAGATGCACACGGTCGGCGATGTTATCACATACCTGAACGAGCACGGTATCGACGAGTGATACCGGGAAGGAGACAGAATGGATCTTGGTACGCTTCGCAGAGAGATCCGGGAGAGCAGTCACATTGTCTGTCTGCTGGGACTTAGTGTCGCTAGTGACTGCGGATGCTTCAACTATCGGGACAGCGACAACGCCTATGCCGTAGAGACGAAATATGGCTACTCGCCGGAGGAGATTTTTTCGGCCCAGTTCTTCAACACGCGGCCGAAGATGTTCTTTGAGTATTATCACGAGAATATTCTGGGAAAACTTGGAACACCGGGGCCCGCGCTGGCGACGCTCCGCCGCCTTGAGGACGAGCGGCGCGTTCAGTCTGTGATCACGCGGTCGATCTACGGGCTGCCCGGCCGGGCGGGAATCCGGCGTTACATCGAGATGCACGGAAGTGTCTATCAGAATCACTGCCCGCACTGCGGGGCGAAATTTCCACTCGAGTTCATGATGCAGGCGGAAGGAATTCCGCTCTGTCCGCACTGCGGCAATGTCGTGCGTCCCGACATTGTGCTTGATGGGGAAATGATCCCGAACTCGTTGGTCACCGCGTCCGCGAGCGAGGTGGAGAGAGCGGACACGCTTCTCATTCTGGGATGCTCGATGAAGGCAACCCTCGTGAGAAATGCAATCAGCTATTTTGACGGAAAACGAATTATTCTAATCAATGAGGAGGAGAATCCCTCGGACAGAGCGGCGGATCTTGTCTTTTACGGAAAACCGCGCGATATTCTTCCGAGGATTTACACATGACCATGGTAAAAACCAGATTTGCACCGAGCCCGACAGGCAGAATGCATGTCGGCAATCTTCGCACAGCCCTTTATTCCTATCTGATCGCAAAGCATGCGGGCGGTACTTTTATGTTACGCATCGAGGACACCGATCAGGAGCGGTTTGTCGAAGGTGCAGTAGACATTATCAATCAGACACTGAAGGATGCGGGACTTGTGTATGACGAGGGCCCGGACAAGGACGGCGGCGTCGGTCCGTACGTCCAGTCCGAGCGCTGCAGACAGGGAATCTATCAGAAATATGCCGAGGAGTTGATCCGAAAGGGCAAGGCGTACTACTGTTTCTGTACGAAGGAGAGACTCGATTCGCTCCGGACGGAGGTGGCCGGCAAGGAGATCAGCCGCTATGACAAGCATTGTCTGCACCTGACGGAGGAAGAGATCGAGGAGAAGCTCGCGGCAGGCGTTCCGCATGTCGTCCGTCTCAATGTTCCGCTCGAGGGAACGACGACGTTCCATGACGACATCTACGGGGACATCACAGTGGAGAACGCCGAGCTTGACGACATGATCCTGATTAAGTCCGACGGCTTTCCGACGTATAATTTCGCAAATGTCGTCGATGATCATCTGATGGGCGTGACGCATGTCGTCCGCGGAAATGAGTATCTCTCCTCGAGCCCGAAATATAACCTTCTCTACGAGGCGTTCGGGTGGGAGGTCCCCGTGTATGTCCACTGCCCGCTGATCACCGACGAGCATCACAACAAGCTGAGCAAGCGCTCCGGACACTCCTCCTTCGAGGATCTGGTGGATCAAGGATACCTGCCGAAGGCGATTGTCAATTATACGGCCCTGCTCGGCTGGAACCCGCCGGACAATCAGGAGATCATGTCTCTCGATGAGCTGGTCAGGAAGTTTGATTACACGAAGATCAACAAATCCCCGGCTGTCTTTGACATCGGAAAGCTTCGCTGGATGAACGGAGAGTATCTGCGAAAGCTTTCGCCGGAGGAATTCCTTGAGAAGGCACGGCCTGCGATCGAGGCGGCTGTGCCGGGCATCGATCCGGCAGTCCTTGCTCCGCTGGCCCAGAGCCGCATCGAGAATTTCGATGAGATCGGTGATCTGCTCGGATTCTTCCGGGAGGTGCCGGACTACGATCTCTCCATGTACACGCACAAGAAAATGAAGACTACGCCGGAGCTCTCCCTTGCGGTTCTTGAAAAGGTGCTGCCGGTTCTTGAAAAGGCTCCTTCTTTCTCCAACGACGCGCTGTTTGCGGAACTGAAGTCTTTTGCGGCGGAAAACGGTTGGAAGAACGGACAGGTCATGTGGCCGATCCGCACGGCGGTGTCCGGAAAGCAGACGACACC
>ONSX01000026.1 GCA_900320615.1 uncultured Eubacteriales bacterium | reverse complement strand
GGATAAGCCCCTATCGCGAATACCGCACGCCGGGGCTTATGGATTTGTTGTCGCAAGGCGCATACCTTTATAAGCAGAGCCTCACGAGAAGTTCGTCACCAGCGTCACAATTCTCAGGCAGAAAAGTACAAAGACAACCCACATAACCGGGCTGATGTCCTTCGTCTTTTTCTCGAACACTTTCAGAATAACCCAGACGAGAATACCAAACATGATACCTGTCGCAATGGAATAAGCGAGCGGCATCATCAGCATTGCCATGTAGGCAGCAGCCGTATCCGCGATATCGCCGTCGAATTCAATCTTCTTCGCTGAAGAGAGCATCAGCATACCGACATAGAGAAGTGCCGGAGCCGTTGCAAAGCTCGGGATCGCAAGGAAGATCGGGCTGAGCAGCAGAGACGCAACAAACATCGCGCCCGTTGTGATTGCTGTCAGACCTGTGCGTCCGCCAGCCGCAACACCTGCGCTGGACTCAACGAACGATGTAATCGTAGATGTACCGAGGCAGGCACCTGTAACAGTACCGACTGCGTCGGACATGAGGACACGGCCTACGCGCGGAAGATTGCCTTCCTCGTCGAGAAGTCCGGCCTTGTCAGCGACACCGACAACCGTGCCGACCGTATCAAACAGGTCAACATACAGGAAGCTGAACATGATCGCGATAAACTGGATCAAGTGCTTTGCCGCCCACGGGAAGTCAAACTTGAACGCCGTCTTTGTGATGCCGCCGAGCTGAAGGCCCGATGAAAAATTCGGGAAGACGCTGTAGACGCCCGCCTTCGGATCTACAACATACCAGCCGATGCCCTGCGCGATCATGCCGAGAACCCATGTAGCAAGGATTCCGATCAGAACCGCACCTTTGACGTTGTAGTGAACAAGAATCAGGATGATGACAAAGCCAATCAGCGCAAGCGCAACATCCGGTTTCGCAAAATTGCCGAGAGCCACCTTCGTTGAATCATCGGAAACAATGATGTTCGCATTCTGAAGTCCGATGAAGGCGACAAACAGTCCGATGCCGGCGGAGATTCCGTTCTTCAGATTTGCCGGAATTCCGTTGATGATCTGCTCACGAATCTTGAACAGCGACATAATGATGAAAATAATACCTTCCACGAAAACCGCTGTCAGGGCAATCGTAAATGCATTTTTTGCACCGCCGAGTTCTCCCTGGCACACGGTGTACGCAAAGTATGCGTTCAGGCCAAGGCCTGCAGAGAGCGCGATCGGGTAATTTGCGAAAAAGCCCATGATGAAGGTTGCGATCGCGGAAGCAAGCGCTGTCGCGACAAAGACACCGCTTCGATCCATGACAGTCCCCAGAATGTTGGGGTTGACGGCAAGAATATATGCCATCGTAAGGAATGTTGTGAGACCAGCAACGATCTCAGTCCGCACGGTCGTCCCGTGCTCTTTGAGTTTGAATAGTTTCTCCATCTCCATTTGCCGGAAAATCCGGCCCCTCCTTAAAATAGTATTAGAAAAATGAAAAACCACCGTCTAATAGGATATTCGAATTTGGGATGGATGTCCATAGTATCGGAGCTAATTTATGGCTTTCAGAGCAATTTCGCTGTACATCTGCCCCTTCTTTCTGGTATATAGCTATATTCCTTATTGCCGCTTTCTAAGCTCCGGCCGCAGCCCCTTAAACCTCTCCTTCCACTCATTTGATATCCGGAAGGAGTCGCAGATCTTCTGTATGGCCTTTCCGTTGATGCTGTAGTTCAAATGATTATCCGTCATCCAGAGATACACCTTCTCCGGCTCAAAGACAGCAAGCTCCGCGATCAGCCACGCCTCGCCCATCTGCACATAATAGTGATCGTGATCCGCCATCAGCGGAAGAAGCTCATCCGCATGTCCTCTGCCGAGCCGGGAAATGAACATCACATACCCCCAGCGCCGGATAAACGGATCCGCCGAGCGCACATAGCGTCTTGCATATGACATGGCCCTGGCAAAATCAAGATCGGACACAAATCTGATTAGCCCGTCTGTGTGCCACCAGTCGGAAAAAAGCAGGTTCCGGTCGATGAAAGCCATACGCTCCCTGGCGCTTTTTATCTGCTCCAGCGAGACATAATAATAGACCCGGTGAAACTGCTGTTCTGCAAGGACATATGGCCTCAGCGGCGATGCATCAGCCCCTTCTCTCACGTAGCGCGCAATCAGCCTGTCGATGTCTTTTGTCTTATAATCTTCCGGCAGGGTATCAATATCCGCCTGTACCAGTTCTCTCGTCAGGATCATCTTTTCTCTCCACAAACTTTTTCGATAGCCTTATTTTACCAGACCGTCGCCTCCGCGGACATCCCATATCGATATGATCCATGTGCTATAATCTATATCATAGAAAATACATCGATAATTGCCAGGAGAATTTTTATGAGAAATATGAACAAAAGCACACCGAAGGTTGTCATCATCCACGGCCAAAGCCACATCGGCAGTACCTGCCATGTCGCACGGGAGCTCGCCGAAAAGCTCGCGGCAGTACATGCGAATTCTTTCTTCCCAGGGACTTCGGCTCGTTCTGCACAGGCTGCTGCCTTTGCCTCTACGAGTCTGAACAAGCCTGCCGGTTCACGCAACCAGATGGGATAAAGTCAGCCAGAAGAAGAGAGAGGCCATCGACCGTTCAACGACAAAGCTTGCTGGAAGAATTCTGGCTGCATGCGGCCATGTCAGGCCCGGTCTCAGGACAAGGGGGATGTTCCTTGTCATACGGATGATCCAGAAGCGGGGCTTCACCGAAACAGACGGCGCATACTGGCAGAAGATGGGCTGGCTCGGGAATAAACGGCCCTGGAATTAAATTTTATAAAATTTAATTGACGTCTATGTATTTTGGTGCTATACCATAAGTACAGGGAACGACCCGCGGCACGCAGGGGCTTTCCACATCATGCCACACATTTTCAGGAGGATGACAAATGTACGATTTTGACACAGTATTCATCGGAGCAGGACACGCAAGCTGGCACGCAGCAACAATTCTTCTTCAGGCAGGAAAGAAGGTCGCTTTCGTCGAGAAGGACGTCGTCGGCGGAACATGCACGAACTACGGATGCAATGCCAAGATTCTTCTGGATACTCCCTTCAACTACATCGATGGGCTGAAGAGATACAAGGGAATCGGCATTTCTGAGACACCGGAGGTCGACTGGCCGGCGCTTATGGCGTACAAGAAGAAGGTCATTTCTCCGCTCAATCAGATCATGGAGGGCATGTTCAACAACATGCATATGCCAGTCATCCATGGCAGCGGAAAGCTCGTCGACGCGCACACGGTCGACGCAGATGGAAAGAAGATCACCGCAGAATACATCGTTCTCGGCACCGGCGAGCGCGCAATGAAGCAGGACATCCCGGGAAATGAATATATTCACGACAGTCGGGATTTCCTCAGCCTCGAGACATTCCCGAAGCGGATTGCTTTCATCGGCGGAGGAATCATCGCGATGGAGTTCGCGTCGATCGCCGCTCAGATGGGGTCCGAGACAACTGTTATTGAGTACACAGACCGTGTGCTCCGTATGTATCCGAAGAAATATACAGACCGTGTTGTTAACAAGATGAAGGCCGCAGGCGTGCAGTTCCTGATGCAGCATGAGGCAAAGGAGATCAGAAAAACAGAAAACGGCCTTACGCTCAGTTTCGCGGACGGCTCATCGATCGAGACTGATTATATCCTGGAGGCAACCGGCCGTCAGGCCAATGTAGAGAACCTCGGACTTGAGAATCTCGGCATCGCCTCCTCGCGCAGAGGAATCAAGGTCGATGATCACATGCGGACATCCGTCCCGAATATCTTTGCTTCCGGCGACTGCGTCGAGAAACGTGTGCCAAAGCTCACACCGACAGCTACATTTGAGTCCAACTACATCGCCACGCAGATTCTCGGAATCAATCCGGCGCCCATTCAGTACCCGGTTATTCCGAATCTCGTGTTTACCATGCCGCGGATCTCACAGGTCGGCGTGACCATCGATGCGGCAGAGAAGACCCCGGATCTCTATGACATTGAGGTTGTAGAGTTCGGCAAGCGGCTTCTCTTTGAGGCGAAGAACCAGCCCGACGCGGAATTTACCCTCATTTTCGACAAGGAGCGGAAGCTTGTCGGCGGCGCCTTCTACGGCGAGGATGCCGGTATCTGCGCGGACATTGCCGCTCTGATTATCAACCAGAAGCTGACAGGACTGCAGCTCAGCCAGATGATCTTCACCTTCCCGACAGAATCACAGGCGTTCCTGAATCTTCTGGTACCGCTGATGCTGAAGAAGGCCTGACGCTTCCGCATCAAAAGGACGCCGGCAGGAAAACCTGCCGGCGCCGGAATAAAGGAAACGAAAAAACGGTTAATGTCTTATCTTGTCGCGCGGTTTTTAATATACGCGAAGATACTCTGCAGAAGAATGAAGAAGCAGAGCAGAGCCGCCGTGAGGATGTTTGACCAGCTCGAGAGGAGCTTTCCATTCGTCATGACGAGCGTCGTAATCGTACCGGTGATCAGCACACCGAAAAATGAACCCAGAATCGTGCCGACGCCGCCGGTCAGCAGCGTACCGCCGATGACCGCAGATGCAATCGCATCCATCTCAAAGCCTTTCGCCTGCGTGACAGCTCCCGTCATCGTGTTCATGCAATAGAGGATCGCGCCGATCGAGCATAGGACAGACGAGAGCACATATGCCTCAAGCTTTGCTCTCTTCACGTTGAGACCCATCATTTTTGCGGAACTCTCATTTCCGCCGACTGCATAGAGCACACGTCCGAACTTCGTGTATTTGAGAACGAGTGCAATGACGACACAGACAAGAAGCGCAATGATAACCGTCGGACGAATGAAGGGAACAATCATTTTTCGCCGGCCCATATACCCGAGAAATGCCGGAAGATTAATCTTTGCATTTGCCCAGGCATAAAATGTCTGACTTGAATCCATCGTAATCGAGACCTGCTGCGTATTGATTACTGCTGTCATGCCTCTGCCAAAGAACATACCTGCCATCGTAACGATGAACGGCTGAATCTGCATGTAGCTGACGAGAAAACCCTGCACGAGGCCAAACACCACACCAATCACCATGACAAAGATGATGAGCGGAATCGCGCCGATATGCTTGTTCGTCATGCCGTCCGCCAGGATCATGCAGTCCATCGCGATGAGGGAGCCGACGGAAATGTCGATACCACCCGTCAGCATGACGCAGGTCATGCCGCATGTCACGCAGAGAAGACCTGCATTTGTAATCAAAAGGTTCAGGAATGTCTGAAAATGCGTGAAGCCTTTGGCCCCGTAAATCACACAGCCCGCCGCGTACATCGCGACAAAAAGGAGAATCGTGATGAGAAGAAGCAGGTTATTGCCACTTATGCGCTTTCCGCGCGCAGCGGCCTTTCTGATCTGTTCTGCCATTATACCACAGCCTCCTTTGCGAGTTTCTTTTCTGTTCTGCGCTTTTCAAGCCAGCTCCTGAATACAGGGGCCTGAATTGTGACAATGGCTACGACGATAATTGCCTTGACGACCGGTGCCTGATCCGTCGATACGCCCATCGCAAGAAGCGTCGTCGTGATCGCCTGAATCGTGTAAGCGCCGATAATCGATCCGGCCATATTGAACTTACCGCCTGCCAGTGAGTTGCCACCGAGCGCAACTGCGAGGATGGAATCCATTTCATAGTTGAGGCCGATGTTGTTTGAATCGGCCGAGTAGATTCGCGAGGATGCAATCATACCCGCGACACCTGCGCAGAGACCGCAGATGACGTAGCAGATGAAGCAGATCTTTTCTGAGTCAATGCCGCAGATCTTCGAGGCACGGCTGTTGATACCGACGGACTGCACATAGAGCCCGAGTGAGGTCTTCTTCAGAATGAGCTGTGCAAGTACAATCATCAGGATCGTGACGAGAATCGGCGTCGGGATCGGGCAGCCCGGGAAGAAGTTACCCAGATATTTATACGGCTCATAGCGGATGTAGGAAATCTGATTGTTGCACAGAAGCAGGCCGACTGCGCGCGCCGCCGTGTAGAGGATCAGCGTCGCGACCATCGGCTGGACTTTCAGCTTGGCGACCATGGCGCCGTTGATGCAGCCGCAGATGCCACCGTAAATAATTCCGACAAAGATACCGAGTCCGATCGGTGCGATGACCGATGTCACAGACGTATTGCCATATCCAGTCAGGACTACGCAGCCGCCGCACGCAGCGAGAGCCATGACGGACCCGACGGAAATATCGGTTCCTGCCGATACAGCGACAACCAGCGTCTGCCCGATCGCAAGGATCGCAATCTCAGATCCGCGATTCAGAACGTCGACGAGACGCCCGTAGAGAACTCCATTCTTCACACCGATAGAGAAGAATCCCGGATCCTTGAACAGGTTGATGAGAAGCACCAGGATCATGCATATGATCGGCAGAAACAGAGGATTTTTCTTGAAGTTGTTCCAAACGTTTTTCATTTACTGTCACCTCCGGCGATTGCCGCCATAACATTCTCCTGTGTGAGCTCCATATTCGCCGAATCAAGCTCCGCGACCTTCTCGCCGTCACGCATAATCAGCATCCGGCTGCATGTGCGGATCATCTCTTCAATCTCCGAGGAAATGAAGACAACGCTCATGCCCTTTGCCGCAAACTGGAGCACAAGCTTCTGAATCTCTGTCTTCGTTCCGATGTCGATTCCTCGGGTCGGCTCATCGAGAATCAGGAACTTCGGATCAGTCGCAAGCCACCTCGCAAGAATGACCTTCTGCTGGTTGCCGCCGGAGAGCTGCCCCAGAAGCGTCTCACGCGAGGCGGTCTTGATCGAAAGCATCCTGATATATGTATCGGCAATCTCATTCTGTTTTGAGATCGGAATCTTCCGGAACATACCATTTCTCGCCTGGAGCGCGATGATAATATTCTCACGAACAGAAAGTCCGGCGATACAGCCGTCCGCCTTGCGGTCATCCGGCAGATACCCGAAGCCTGCCTTGATTGCATCAATCGGAGCCTTGATCTTAATCGGCCTGCCTTCCATCGTCGCAGTTCCAGTCGACTGACTGTCCACGCCGTAGATGCAGCGAACAAGCTCACTTCGTCCGGATCCGAGAAGACCCGCGAGGCCGACGACCTCGCCCTTATGGATCTCAAAGTTAAATGGTCTGATTGTCCCCTTGTGACTTAATCCCTTCGCGCTGTAGAGAATCTCATTTTTCTCCGCCGCGTTGCCCTCCTGCTTAATGGCGGCAAGGTCATCGAAGTCCTTGCCGAGCATCGCAGCGACAAGCTTGACTCTCGGCAGCTCCGCGACGGAGTAATCGCCGACAAACTTTCCGTTCCGCATGACTGTAATCCGGTCGCAGACCTGATAGACCTGCTCGAGGAAATGTGTGACGAACAGGATGCCGACACCTCTCTCCTTCAGCTTTCGCATCATGCCGAAGAGCTTCTCAACCTCGTTGTCGTCGAGGGAGGAGGTCGGCTCATCGAGGATGAGGACTTTGCAGTCCATATCGACCGCGCGCGCGATGGCGATCATCTGCTGCACAGCGATCGAATAATTTTCCAGTGTTTCCGATACATCGACTTCAATCTTCAGGCGGTTCATCAGTTCCTGCGCCTTCTTGTTCATGCTCTTCCAGTCGATGAACCCGAGCTTCGTGCGCGGCTCACGCCCGATAAACAGGTTCTCCGCCACGCTCAGGTTCGGGCAGAGGTTGACCTCCTGATAGACAGTCGCAATGCCGATATTCTGCGCGTCCATGGTCGAGTGGCAGTGAATGTTGCCCTCCACGCCTTCCATGTGCACCTCTCCGGAATCTCTCTCATAGACACCGGTCAGGCACTTGATAATCGTCGATTTTCCCGCGCCGTTTTCACCCATGAGGGCGTGTATCTCTCCTTTTCTGAGCGTCAGCTGCGCGTTATCGAGCGCGACGACTCCCGGAAAAGTCTTCGTGATGTTCTTCATGGAAATGAGAACATGTTCTTCCTGTGCCATAAATGTCTCCTTTATTCCCGCGACGATGATAAAGACAAAACGGGGACAGTGGCCGTGAGGCACCGTCCCCGTGCGTACCGGTCCGCTACTCGTACGTACCGTTTTTTATAGGGAGGAAATCAGAAATCAATAGCCTGCGTCTACAATATCCTGTGTGACCACGATCATATCTTCTGTGACGTCCTTGCCGGCGTTATTCGTGTAGGACACGGACTTGACTGTATCGTCATGCGCATACCACGGCTCTGCCATGAATGTTTCCTTCTCAACATCCTGACCAGCATCGAGAGCCTTGACGATCTTCGCGCAGTCCGGACCCTGCAGCGGGTTGCACTGGAAGTCCGCGTTGATATCGCCGTCGAGGACCATCTGAAGACCTGCCTTGCATGCATCGAAGGAAATGACGATAACATCCCCGTCCGCTCCGTAGGATACGCCGGCCGCCTTCATGGCATCAATCGCACCAAATGCCTCGTTATCGTTCTGGCAGACAACGACGTTGAACTTTCCTGCATAAGACTTGCAGTAAGACTCCATGACCTGCTGGCCGCCGTCCTGTGTGAAATCACCGGTCTGCTCATCGAGCTTGTTCCAGCCCTCGGACTTCACATACTGGTCAAATCCCTCTGTGCGTCCGATCTGAGCGGAAGAACCTGTCGTTCCGGAGATAACAAGGATGTTCAGATCGCTGATGCCTTTTGCCTTCGCGTAATCCTTGAGCCATGCGCCGGCCGCAAGACCTTCGTTCTTCGTATCGGTTCCGATCCATGCTGTGTACTTGTCGGAATCGTCAATGGTACGATCGATGACGATGACCGGAATGTCTGCATCCTGTGCCTCTGTCAGGACTGTATCCCAGCCTGTCGAGACAATCGGGTCGATGATGATATAATCAACCTGCTGCTGAATAAAATTGCGAACCGACTGAAGCTGTGTCTCGGAGTTGTTGTCACAGTCGACGAACTGAAGATCGAAGCCGTTGTCCTTCGAGAATGCCTCCTTGACGGAATTCGTGGAGGCTGTGCGCCAGTCAGACTCGTGACCGACCTGTGAGAAACCAACGGTAATCAGGCTTCCGTCATTCGTTCCCGCATCCTCCTTGATTGACTGGGCCAGGGACTGCGCATCCGTATCTGTCACAACAGATCCCGTGTCATCTGCTGTTGCCGCAGATGAGGCGGCTGTCGATGTCGCCGACGAGCCTGATCCGCACGCCGCCATAGAAATCGCCATCAGTGCTCCAAGTCCGATTGCAAGAAGTTTTCTTTTCATAGTTCCATCTCCTTCTCTGACATGCATGGCATGTTTTATTGTTGTACGCATCTTAGTACATATGTGCCGCAGCGAATACAGTTTTTCTCCCCTGAAAGGTTGAAATTTTTATTTTTTCTTCACAGTCTGTTCACAGACTGTTCGTTTGCCTCCTCAAGGACGGTGTCCCAACCATCTTCTTCAAGCGGAGAAAAAATAATATAATCGACCTGCTGCTGAATAAAATTCCGGATCGCCTTGATCTGATTGTCCTGGATCTGCCGGCCATTGGAAAAGATCAGATTATAGCGGTTATTATCCGAGAACGCATTCTCAATCGACTGGGTATTGGCAACCCGCCAGTCCGACTCCGCGCCAAGCTGGGAGAAGCCGATCGTAAGCACGCCGTCAGAATCAGACCGCAGCATTTCCGCTTCGGAAGCAGCTCTTCTTGTTCCTTTTTGTTCTCCGCAGGCACAGACGCTGACAGAAAAAGCAGCAGCCAGAATCAGTACCAGCAAGATTCTCCGTTCAATCTCTCGTCTCATCAATCTGTCCCTTCATATCGCCAGTCTCTCTTCCTACATCCGAAAGCCGGAGGTTCGGACATGCCAGACTCCCTACTTCCTGTCCGCTGCGCTCCGCCATGTCAGCTGACGATTCATGCCCCGTGCGTAAAGTACTGATACGGCTCTTATCTGTCTCCGCTACATACGGAATCCGAACCTCCACTGTACATCCTTCTCCATACACACTGTCCACAGTAAGACCATAGCCTTCTCCGAACTTCAGACGGATCCGCTTCTCTACATTGGCCATGCCGAATCCGTGCCCCTTGTACTCATTTTTTTCGGTACCGGCAATGACGCCCCTAAGATGGCGGAGCTGCTCCTCTGTCATCCCGATTCCGTCATCCTTTACCGTAAAGAGAACGGCACCCTTGTCCCTCCGCCCGCCAACCAGAATCATACCCTTTCCGCGCTTGTTCTTGATTCCGTGATAGAGAGCATTTTCCACGACGGGCTGAAGCGTCATCTTCTGAATGTACGCCGGCAGGATGTCCTCGTCAAAATCAATCCGATAATCCAGAATATCCTGATAGCGGATTTTCTGAATCTCCAGATAGCTCTGGATATGTGTCCGCTCCTCGGAAATCGTCACGAGATCCCGCCCCTGACTTAGCGTCGTCCGAAAAAAATCAGAGAGTGAACTCAGCATACTGACTGCCTGCTGATTTTCTCCAGCCTCCGTCAGCCACATGATCGCATCAAGCGTATTATACAGAAAATGAGGATTGATCTGCGCCTGCAGAAGTCTCAGCTCCGTATCCTCAAGACTCTTCTGTTCCTTGCGCACATCATCAACCAGCTGCGCGA
The DNA here is from genome assembly GCA_900320615.1 of uncultured Eubacteriales bacterium. Lineage (GTDB taxonomy): Bacteria > Bacillota > Clostridia > Lachnospirales > Lachnospiraceae > Chordicoccus. Next base: position 8,165 of record ONSX01000026.1, on the reverse strand, counting down.
TCTCCCCAACCATTGAGTTGAACTGACTGCCAAGCGTCGCAATCTCATCGGTCTGATTCCTGACATCCATCTGAACCGAGAAGTCGCCCTGCGCGAAGATTTCCGATTTATCGCAGAGCTCCCGGATCGGCTGCGTAATCCGCTTCGACACACGGTTTGATATGATGATCATACCAATCAGATAGGCCAGGAGCACAGCGATCGCGGCAAACAGACTGTTGCGAGCCTGTTCGGACATCTCCTGCCTGACAACCTCCATGTCCGCGGCCTCAGCCGTGATATACTGTTCGAGATCGCCCTGAATCAGATCGGTCAGGATATAGATATTCGACTCCAGCATATCCATGTTCTCGTCAAAGTGGTTGCCCTCTTCGACATTCGCGACAATATCATCCACCCGGCTCTGCAGAATATCAAGGAGGCGGAGGATCGCCTCTGTCTGCCTGCGCAGATCTGTGTTGTCTGTCTCCTCCTCGAGATCCCGGAAGGTCAGGCGGATGTCCCGGATCATCGTATACGGGTTCTTGTCCTGACCGGCCTTCGTGAGGTCCGGCCAGTCATAGGTTCCCGTCACGATATAATACATGCTGTCATTGATGTTATTTTCAAAAGAAATGTTGTACTCATTCGCCGAGGTGATGTTCTGCACGATGCGGTTGTACCGGCTGCTGAAATAGTGCAAAACTCCGACCAGAAAGGCGCAGATAACCATGACAGGGATCGCCGAGAGCCAGGCCAGCCTCCTGATCCGGCTGTGGATGCTCCCGCCACGACGAACAGACATCTTCTTCATGACTCAGCCTCCCGCACTTCTGTATTCCTTCGGCGTCATGTTCTGCGTCTTCTTGAAGATGTAGCTGAAATAGTGCGGATCATGATAGCCGACCTCAAATCCGACCTCCGATGTCTTCATCGGCGTGCTGCGGAGAAGCTCCTTCGCGCGCCCCATGCGGACATCGGTCAGATATTCAATAAACGTCTGCCCCGTCTCCTGGCTGAAAATACCGCTGAAATGATTCGGGCTGAAACCGACATTGGCCGCCGTCGACTTCAGAGAAATGTTCTCATTGGCGTAGTTGCTCCGGATATAGGTCTTCGCAGCCGCAATCATATCCGCGTACTTCTGCTCGGATTTCCGGGTGCGCTGGGAGATGACTTCCCGGAACACACGGTTCAGAAATTTCTTCGCCCGCTCCGGAGAGTCCGAGAGCATATCCTTCTGAAACGCGTTGAACCGCTCCTGCACCTCTTCCTTCGTCAGCCCGATCGACTCAAGAAAAGATGTCGCACAGAAAATAACATCCATCACCACATACTGCCGAAGTATGGAAGACGCCATATTGATCTCGCCGATGCTGTCGAAATATTCATTTGTAAAGCTCTCAATGTCCGCCGCCGTACCGGTACTGAAAAATGAGACCATCACATGATGATCGAGCCGCCCGATATCGAGCGTTCCGATATCAATGGTCTGCCCCTGCGCTGCTTTCTGCGTCTCCGCTGCGGCCTCATCCACGGCCTCGTTCTCCGAAAACAGATGGCTCTCTGAACAAAGAAACCGTCTCGAAAAGACGCGGCTTGCGCGCTGATAGGCATCGCCCAGCTCACGAATCCGGCTGACCGGACGGCCGACAGCTGCAAAACAGATATGATGCGGATGGTCTGCAAGAAGCCCCATAAGCTGTTCCGCCAGATTCTTCTCCGTATCAAGCGTCCCGGCCTCCGTTGCCCCCATTACAAGAAAGCTCTGAATATCCCCGATCTGCTCGTACATATATCCCTTATCGAAGCTGTCCATCACCTTCAGAATCCGGTCATGGATAGAAGCATTTGTCTCATCATAGGCGGACTGATCCCGCTTCTCATCGGCAGAACGAAACTGAAACAGCGTCACGCCGTACCACGGGGACAGGAGGTCCATCCCAACCGCCCTTCCCTTCGCGACGGCATCTGCCACCGTAAAATGTCCGTTCATAACCTCTCGCAATACAGCCTGCCGCTCAAACTGTCTTTTTTCCTCCTGCTCCCGCTCATAGACGGCCCTGAGGTGCTCATGATCCTTCTCCTCGAGCAGTTGCTGCCGGACTTTGCCGAGGCTTTCGAGCAGCTTTTTCTCCGTAATCGGTTTTAAGAGATAGTCCGTGACGCCGATCGAGATTGCTTCCTTTGCGTAGGAGAAATCATCATAACCGCTCAGGATCACGATTTTCATTTTCGAAAATGAACGGCGGACGAGACGCGCTAGCTCCAGTCCGTCCATGAACGGCATGCGGATATCCGTGATCAGAATATCCGGCTTCGCCTCGGAAATGAGTGGAAACGCCGTCTCTCCGTCACCGGCCTCTCCCGCAAGCTCGTATCCTTCCCTCTCCCAGTTGATGGTCTTTTTGATCGCCTGCCGGATAATAAACTCATCTTCGCACAGAAAGACTTTGATGAGATCAGACATGATTTTCCCCTCCAGATAAGGAGGACATCAGCTTTGCGCTGATGTCCCGCCTGATACCCTGTAAAATGCATTTATTGTTGTTTTTCACCCACCGTGACGGCTTCATTCTCATCGCCGAACTCATAGCGCATGAGATCGTTCTCTTCATCCGGCGTCAGCGGCAGAAACTCAACGGTAATATTGCCGGTCGAGCCATCTGACTTATAGGAGTCGATCATGACCTTGCGGTCCCGGAACTCCTCGAGGCTCTCCATGATATTGCGCAGGTTTCTTCTGCGGTTGCTCGACCCGAAGTTCACGGCGCTCAGCCAGTTGCTGTATGTAAAGGTCTTCGAACACCCGCCGGCCGGATTCAATTTGTAGCGCTTGTAAGCGCGAATCCGTTCCCGCTGCAGCGTCGTGTAGAGAATCCGGGAGAGTTTGTTCTCAAGCATCTCATACTCATTAGTGTAGAAGTACCGGATCTTGTTCATGGAGATCGCGTTGACCAGTGTGGAACCAAGCGTGATATCCATGTAAGGGACTTGTCTGCCACTGTCGTCCCGGATATTCTTCAGGATCGCACTGCTCAGGAAATTGATCGCGGCAACCTGTCTGCCATCTGCATCAAATTTATTATATGTACTGTTCGCAATCTTGTAGCACCGCCTCTCCGCGTCCTCATAGGCTCTCGCAGATGGCTTCGAGTGATTCTTGCCCTGCATACACGAGGCGATCTCACGCACCGGAATCGTCAGAGAGTCAGAAACATCGAGCGCAGTAGAAGCCTTCCGGATCACATAGAGAAGAATAGCCTGGTCCTTTGCGTCGAGGAGCGTAATCGCGTCTTCACCGAAGGCCTCGCGGCTGACGGTCAGAACCATTTTCGAATTATCCTCTTCTGACATCGGAATCTCCTTGACAAAATCCTTATCTCCGCCCGGGATTTCATATTTCTTCCGGCTGTCCGTGAAGATGCTGTCGCTCATTTCATCGACATATCCCTGCAGAAAGTCATTCAGGTTCAGTTGATAGAGATCGTCCATGACGCGAAATTCATTTTCCAGAACATCCGCCTCGAAGGCCTGCGCAACACGCTTTGGTGTAAAGGAAGCGAGCGCTGGAAAATCAATGAAACGGCTGCTCTGATTAGACGCCCAATCCTTTGCGCTCTCAAGCTCCTCCGCCATGACATCGCGGATCGTCTTTTTGCCGTACAGCGTGGTCCACTCCTGCTTTTTCAGCATCCTCTGCTTCTCATAGATATTGTGGAAGGGATGCTGCGGAATGCTCGGATCGACCGAATCCACATTGGAAAGCAATGAGTGCAGCCAGCGCTTCTTCTTTCGATTATTCTGCTTCCTGAGATTTGCCCAGTATGCGCGAAGCTCCGCCTCATCGGTCCGGCCATTCAGGCCCTCCGTGAGAACGGCCTGCGCCGATTCACTGAACGACGTCCGAAAATACGGTTCTCCTTTATGCTCCTCGAAAAATTCGCGAAGCTCATCATCCAGCTTCTCAATCACAGACGTGTACAGCGCCCGCGGATATCCGTTTTTATTTTCCATATATAGTCATCACCTGTTCTGGTCACACCGGGAAAGAGAAAGCCCGATCAAACAAACCGCCGGCGCCGTGCACTCCTGAAAAAGGTGCCACGCTCCGGAACCATGTGTTCTTTATAATAAATGAAAACCCCTTTTTTGTCCACGTGCTGCGGACGAAGCCGATGTCATGGCTGCCTTAATTCTGGCACCATTTTCGACGTCATACCAAATTTCTGGCACCAAATCTGACGTCATTTCGGCTTTTGGCACCATTTTTGACGTCATTTAAGAAAGATTCTCCAAAATCAAAGTAATTTTGGCACCAAAATTGACGTCATTTCGTGCCATACAGGGGCAGTAACCCTGTTTTGGCACCATTTTTGACGTCAAATTGGCGTCTCCATGGTCAAAAATGCCAGAATCCAGTTGGGGGCACCCTTTTCAGAGTCATTTCGACTGCCACTGGAGATCCTCCGGCCTGTTTTGGCACCGATTCTGACGTCAAAGCACGGGTCGATCCTTCCAGGAACTGTTCTGGCACCGATTCTGACGTCAAAGCACGGGTCGATCCTTCCAGGAACTGCTCTGGCACCGATTCTGACGTCAAAGCACGGGTCGATCCTTCCAGGAACTGCTCTGGCACCGATTCTGACGTCACTTGAGCTGTTTTCGGGCGATTCGAGCCTTCTGACGGCTTATTTTTGATTCTGGCACCGTATCCGACGTCATTTCAAGCAGCCTGGAAATAGAAAAACGGTGGATTTGCCTGTCAGAAAATTCCTGATTTCGTTTATATAGCATATTTTGGCACCGATTTCGACGTCATTTCCTTCATTTTGGCCAGATATTGCTGTTTTGGCACCATTTTCGACGTCATTTCATTACGTTCCGAAAAAATCAAACTATTTTTGGCACCATATCCGACGTCATTTTAAAATTTTGGCACCGTTTTTGACGTCATTTCCCTGTTTTGGCACCGTTTTTGACGTCATTTGATCAAAAAAACGGCGATTCAAAAATTTCGAAAAATTTTTGGCACCAAAAAAGGGGGGTTTTTTGAAAAATGGCACCGAATCCGACGTCAAAGTACACATTATGGCACCATTTCTGACGTCAAATGCGTTTATTTTGGCATTTTGACGCCTTCGGACGCGATTTGGCATTCCGGTTCCGGTCGAATATAATAGGAGCATGTAAAAGACGTCTGATCTGCCCACAGCCCGGCAGGCAGCAGGCAGATCAGACGTTCATGGAAAGTTTATGCAGACCTTGTTACCATTTGAAGAGGCAGAGTATGATTACGTTGACAGCTGCTGTCGGCCAGAGCGTTCTCCGGAATGCCATCGGTCGCGCGAACAACTACATAACGTATGAGGAAAAGAAGATATTCGATCCCTCTGCTACCGGATGCTATGACTGCATGCGCCGCGCACAGTCTTCTTCAGTATGCGATAATTGCCCGAAGAAGGTGTATCACACAGAGATGCGCAAGGTCTATGTCAATGAGAAGAACCGCTACGGATCTATGCCCTCACTGAACAGAGGTGCGATTCTGCTTCTGCTCTATCTTCATTTTTGTGAACCAGATGAGAACGGACTTGTCCGCGGCTTTGATTCTTCAGAAGCCGCAGAGGCTTTGTCATGCCATCCGCGAACGATTGCCAATAATTTAACCCGGCTTTCAGACAGTGGATACGCTGCCGTAAGCCATGTGAATGGGATTCCAGGCTATTACAATGTTTTCCTTTCCGGATACAGCGCATATTTTCGGAAAGCTCAGGAAAACGGACGCGGTTATATTACACTGACGCAGGAACTGTTTCACCAGATCCTCGCGCAAGATACAGTCAATAAAGTTCGACTCATGGTGCGCTCCATTCTGACTGCACAAAAAGACATCGCTGACAACCAAAAGGGTGCAGAGCATCCGATTGCTGAAATCCGTCATCAGCTGCCGTCCTACTGCAGAAAGCAGGATATTCTGGATATGATGGGCACGGACTCATTTCGTTCTGTCTTCCAGATCAGCGAGAAAAAATATACCGTACGCATCGCATTCCAGGATGCGTTCGACCCGGTTCATGTGCGCGTCACAATGACCCGCGATTACACGGATCAGGTCCGCCGCCGTCTTGCACGTTATGACAAAATAGATACCGGCGGACAGATTCATGGCTTCCATGCATCCGAAAAGGATATCCGGGACATCGCTATGATCGGTTTCCGCTATCCGGTCGGCGCAGTGCTGAAGGCTATCGACCAGATCCACGATGTGTATATTTCCCAGAACCTGCCGATTGGAAGTCTCGGCGCACTTGTGCGGACATATACCAGATGGATCGTCGATTTCGGAGCGACTTCATCGGCAGCCTGACTGCACAACCCCGAAAATTTCACATTGTTGTTTTTCTTTTTGAGACCGCGGAAGGTTCTGTGGTCTTCTTTTTATGTCCACATCTTTAGATTTTCGCAATCCATCCCAAAAAAGCATCCGGACATACACTTTTTCCGCACTCCTGTGACCTCCATACGAAAAGAAAATTATCCACTGTCCGAAAGAAGTTCATTTTTCTATCGTGAACTGGTTGTTTTTTTATCCACATCTGGAAAGAAGTTATTTTATCTACCATTGAATTTTACGGTATTTATCCACATTCAAAAAAATCTTTATATCTGCTCTGTGTATTCTGATTCAGTTGTGTGGACTCGTTAATTTCTGTGTGGATCAATTTTTTTGTGCGTAAATCCAGATTGTATGGAAAAACCATCACAAAAAAAAGCCCCGCAAACCCTTGTTTTTCAAGGGCTCGCGGAACACGCATTTACCAATATTGATTTTTATGATTTTATGAAAATATGTGTCATGAATCTGACAGACACTTACAAATTATACATGCATAGTTGCATATTTCTGATTCTATATGGATTTGAACTATCCCAACTGACTTCGGTCAGTTGGGGGAGTTCAAGTTTTCAGACACTCATAATTGCATTCCGGATTAGAAATTTTCAGGCTTATGCTTATTAGCCTGAGTGACAAATTCTTCCACCTGCTTTTCAATGATTTTCATCAATCTTCTGCGGGCCTCGACGGTTGCCCAGGCAATATGCGGTGTAATCAGGAGATTTTCCGGATCTCTGACTTCTCGAAGCGGATTGTCAGCAGCCATTGGTTCCCTGTCAAGCACATCCAGTCCGGCAGCAGCAAGTTCACCTGCATTCAGCGCGTCCCTTAAATCAGATTCCACGACAATTGGTCCGCGACCGACGTTAATCAGAATTGAAGATGGTTTCATTTTGCGGAAGGCCTCTCTGTTCATGAGGCTTTTGGTCTTTTTGTTAAGTGGCGCATGAATGGAAATGATATCGGACGTTGCAAGCAGCGTGTCAAAATCTACTTCGCTGAACTTTGTAATGTGATTTTTGCCCGATGTAGAATAATATTGAACTTTACAGCCGAAACACCGGGCAATCTCGCCCACCCGGTTTCCGATCGCACCAAGACCGATAATCCCCCATCTCATTCCGTTCAGTTCATGAAAATGGCGCTCGAAGTGGGTAAAGGTGTTGTCATTGATGTAGGCACCGCTTTTGACATAACGATCATAGTATGGCAAATGCTCCAGCAGATAAAAAAACATGGCAAAGGTGTGCTGGACAACGGATTCTGTAGAATATCCGGCTACATTGCGCCAGGCAATTCCCTTCCGGTCAAGAAAATCCTTGTCCAGATTGTTCGTTCCTGTCGCAGTGACGCAGACTAGTTGTAAATGCTCTGCACCGCCGCAGGTCTGCTCATTAATCTGCGCCTTATTAAGAATTAAAATATCTGCGTCCCTGACCCGTTCGGGCATTTCATCCGGCGCCGTGAAGTCGTACATAACCACTTCTCCAAAACGGTCAAAGCCGGATAAATTAATATCTTCTCCCAGTGTTTTTCTGTCAAGAAATACAATCTTCATATGCTCTCCCAGAAATTCCTTAGATTTGCTTAACATTACCGCAGTCTTATAAGAGGAATATAGTTAACTGTTTACACTAAATATGGCAGGACTTGCGTCTGAATGCAATCCAAAAAAGCGAGGAAAAACAGGCTCTTCGGGCGTACCTGTGGGTAAAATCCGTGGCAGAAATGCCCGTTAAGCCCCTCCATTGTTAGTTTTCTGGCTCCGCTATCGGCCTGTTCGGTA
>ONSX01000133.1 GCA_900320615.1 uncultured Eubacteriales bacterium | reverse complement strand
TACCGATGAAACGCAGAGCCCTGGAAGCCTGAAAAGAAGGACTATAACCAAGCTGCTTGTACAGAGTGAAAGTGATGTCCGGAAATCTAAGGCAGCCTTTCCTTGGACAAGGATGTTCCCGGAGTTCGCTCCTGGAATCCCACGGTTTTAACCGTGGGAGGAGGTCAAAAAATGATCAGTAAGAGTAAGAAACACTGCCTCCGGGCACAGGTATTCCGACCGCGGGGGAGCGTTCATTCACAGCAAAAACCGGGGGTGGCTTGATGACAATCAAGGAAATTGCCAGACTCTCGGGATACGGTGTTGGAACCGTCTCCCGGGTACTTAATAACAATCCGAATGTCAGCGACAAAGCGCGCAAGGCGATCATGAAAGTTGTGGAGGCGAATAATTTTCAGCCGAATGAAAATGCAAGGCGCCTCCGCATTCAGACGCATTCGGGCATCGCGATCATCATCAAGGGCCGGCAGAACATTCTTTTCGAGGAGATCCTGGAGCGGATGCAGATTGCATTTGAGAACGCAGATTACAGCTGTTCCGTGTACTACATCGACGAGGAGGACGACGAGGCAGCAGAGGCGGCCCGGATCCAGAAGGAGCAGAAGCCCTATGGCTTTGTTATGCTCGGCTCGAATCCGGAGCTGTGCAATTTTCTGAGCAGCGGAGATGTTCCGGTCATTTTTGTGACGAACAGCGCGGCGTCCATGAATATGCCGAATCTGTCCAGTATTACGACGGATGACTACGGCGCGGCGATCTGCATGATCGATTATCTGTTTGACAAGGGGCACACGCACATCGGCATTATCGGAGGCGACCCGCAGAAGTCCAGGCCGTCGCTGATGCGTCTGTCGGGATGTCAGGCTGCCTTTATGCGGCACGGGCAGACGATTGATATGAAGAAGAGCTACGCATATTCACGCTTTTCATTTGAGGGAGGATATGTCGCGACAGAGAAGCTTCTGGAGGATAATCCGGATCTGACGGCTATTTTCGCCATGTCGGATATCATGGCGATCGGCGCGATCCGCGCGCTGTATGATCACGGAAAACGAGTGCCGGCAGATATATCTGTCGCAGGATTCGATGGAACTGAGATTTCGCGGTTCTGTAATCCGGTTCTCACGACTATCTGGCAGAATACGGAGCGCATGGCGGAGCGCGGGGCGGAGATTCTGATCCAGTGCATCGAGGAGGAGACGCCGGCGATCTATGAGACGGTTCCGTTTAACCTGCAGGAGGGTGGGAGCGTGCATGACATTCGCGGCCTGTAATCCGGCTCTGACAACTGTCATTTTCTGGTCGGAAGGTATCTTTGGAGATGACAGGATAGAAGGCGTCGCAGAATCTTCCAAATATTGCTCATGTGCTGGAATTATGTGATGCGTTTCCATCCCGGATTTCCAGGAAAAGAGTCGGCAATAGATAAAATCGTGGAAAAACGGACTGGATTCAAGAAATAACGAGTCGATCTGTCAGCATACAAAACGGAACAGGTAAATTCGATGTTAAAAATAGACAATTTTCAAACCTTTGATTTGTAAGATATTGCCAGTTGCAATGCCAATGAATTATGGTAATATAGAATCATCAAGGGAAACGATTCCAGACAAAAATAAATCTTTTCTGAAGTCGGGCTGACCCTTGTCAATCACATCGGTATTAACATTCTTATACAGAATGGAATAATACAAGCCATCCCCCATTAATGGCGAATGAGCGCCCGGACTGCCAGCCGGACGCTCCTTTTCTTGTTATGGAAACGGACGGGAAAGGTGGGGCAGAACGTGAAGAGGCGGACGCCGGAGATCAGGGACGGGTGACTCCTCATATATAGATATACAAAAAACGGAGGATCTTCCACAGACAGGAAAATCCTCCGTTTTGTCGTATGGATACCTCAAGGTATCCCTGATGTTTTCGCCTGCAATCCAGATGCGATGATCGTATGTCCGGGTGCTTGCCGGGACATACAGAGGAAACGCGCCTTACAGTACGTCATTTCTCTTAATGTATCCGGGTTTGTCCGCATCGGTGATCAGCTTTGCCTCGTGTCCGATCTTTGCCCACTTATCAATGACCTGATTCTCGAGTTCGACATTTTTGCCGATGTCTGAGTAGGCGAGGATGACACAGTTCCGGACGACTGCGCCTTCATTGATGTTGACGCCACGGCCGATGACGGAATTCTCGACGGTTCCCTTGATCGTGCAGCCATTGGAGATCAGAGAGTTCCGGACGACTGCGCCGTCGCAGTATTTTGTCGGGCAGGAATCTGTCGTTCTTGTGTAGATCGGTGCATCACCGTTGAACAGCTGTTCAGCCTGCTCCGGCTTGATCAGGTCGAGGTTGGCATCGAAGTAACTCTTCAGGTCCGTGACAGCTGCACAGAATCCCTTGTGCTGGATGCCTCTTACGTCGAGCTCGCTGAACTTCTCACTGATGATCTGGGACAGCGTGTACATCGAGGAAATCTTGGATGCTTCCTTGACGAGATTGATGAACAGATCCTTCTTCATGACATAGGTGTCCATGAAGATTGTCTTGTTGTTAGCTGTACCCAGGTTCGGCTCGATCGAGAGAACACCCTTCTGCTTGTTCAGAGTGAGGACATCGCAGTCGAGATAGTGCTCCTTCGCGTTATCTACTCTCTGATAGAGCAGGGAAATATCGGCGCCGGATTCGATGTGATCGTTCAGGAGCGCGTCATAGTCCTGAGCAAAGACCATGTAGCTCGGTGCGATCACGACGTATTCTTGGTTCATTCTCTGGATGATCTCGATGTTGTCCATGTAGGAACGGACATCCGTGTTATAAATGTCGTTCTCAGAGCTTGCCGTCGAGAAGAGAAGCTGGAGCTTGCCGTGCTTGGAGTTGATGTTGTAGTGACGGCCGGACCCCAGATGCTCCGCCAGAGAGCGCGGATTGCTGGTGACATAGACCTGGATATGGTCGATGCTGCTGTTGCTCATGCAGGAGATCGGAAAGTCGATGATCCTGTATCTTCCGAGAAATGAGAACGCCGCGAGAGGGCGGTAATCCTGCATTCCTTCCACATGAATATTTCTCTTGGATGGTGCTACGATACCAAATGCATTTGCCATGTCAGTCGTCCCCCTTCACATTCTTGGCGACAAG
>ONSX01000135.1 GCA_900320615.1 uncultured Eubacteriales bacterium | reverse complement strand
TCCACTTGCACTGCCGGATCTGACTTCAGTTCCGCTGTGGTACAGCTTGACTGTTGTGGTGTGATAAGGATCCATTGTGACATAACCGTATGCATAGTTACCATTCTTACTATACAGTACGGTGTGATAGGAAGCCTTAACTCCATCACTGATGACACCCGCATTTGCCAGAATCGGTACACAGTTCAAAAAAAGGCTTATTGCTAAAAGAGTTACTGCCAGTACTTGACTACAAGCTTTCTTCATGATTAACCTCCTTCAATATTGTGTGCTCATACTTTTAGTTTCCTACTAAACCACTTTCCATTTTTAGTTTATTACTCGCATTGCCATATATTCACCTTCCTTCAGCCTGAATCCCTATCTCGTTCATCTGCAAACAGCATAACATATTCTTTCCTTTCTAAATCTGAAGAATTCTGAAGATTTCATCGATCATACGTTTGCATTGAATTACTATACAATCAATATGTGCCATTTAGAGCGGCCCGCTCCATATTTATCTCATTGAGCTAGCTCATTTTCTATATTAGTATAATTTATAAAGATTGTGATAATTGCGCCAATGAATTGAGGTGGTCACGAAGTACCGAAAACCAGTGCTGACCGGGCCGGTTGAGACAGATCTGAAACGGCTGCTGACAGAAATCGCATCCGATCTGAATATTCAGATCGACGCAATGGAAACCATGCCTGACCATGTCCATCTGCTGATCGAAACGAAGCCGCAGTGCCGTCTGTCTGACGCCATCAAGGTGTTCAAAGGCACATCCGCCTGGCATCTGTTTCAGCTCCATCCGGAGCTCAAACATTCCCTGTGGGGAGGACATATGTGGAACACATCCTATTTTGTCGTGACGGTCAGCGACCGGTCATTTGAGCAGGCAGAAGCCTATATCGAAAGTCAGAAAAACCATCCCGGCGTCGGCGGACGGCCGCGCAAATATTAACAGAAGGGAGGTCTTCCGGTGGTTATCAATTCTATGTACAGCATTCATATCAAAGACAATAACCATGTGTTGGGGGATACTGTACGCCTCTACCGGAAGGCCGTCGATTACCTGATCCGAGTCTGCATGAACCATTGGAAGGAGATCAGCCTATAAAGGGTCAGAAATCCAGACAGCGGTACGTGGAAACGCTGGTCCACGCTGCCGGAAGTCGGGTCCCGGTCTATGATTTTGACACGCAGTTTTACAAGTTTCCGTCCTACCTGCTCCGCAGCTCGATTACGGAAGCCATTGGCAAAGTGTCCTCTTACCAGTCGAATCACAAAAACTGGGAAAACGCCGATCCGAAGGACCGAGGCTGGGAGCCGGGCCATCCGCGCGCCGGCATGATTTTTCCCTGTCTGTACCGCGGAAACTGTTTCGTCCGCACCGGGGAGTATACGGCAAAAATCAAGGCTTTTATCCACCACACCTGGGACTGGATTACGGTCCCGCTCCGGAAATCAGACGCGGACTATATCAGCCGGCACTGCGCGGATCGGAAGGAATGCGCTCCGGTGCTTCAGAAGCGCGGCAAACGGTGGAGCCTCAATTTCTGTTACAAAGAAGAGTCGGAGCTTCATAACGAAGATATCTATAACCAGCGAATCGTTGCGGTCGATCTCGGTATCAACAGCTCCTGTACCTGCTCCGTCATGTGCCCGGACGGCACGGTCCTGGGAAGGCATTTCCTGCATCTTTCCAGAGAATACGACTGCCTGAGGCACAAGACGGACCATATCCGCAGGGCACAGCACCGTGGATCAAGAAAGATCCGTCGCCTTTGGAGGTACGCAGACGGTGTGAATGACGACATCGCGGAAAAGACCGCGCAGTTCATCATTGACACCGCCGTTCTGTATCAGGCACATACGATCGTATTTGAGCACCTCGATTTCCGCGGACGGAAGAAAAACAACATTCGGCTTCATCTCTGGAAGAGCCAGACGATCCAGGACATCGTGGCAAATAAGGCGCACCGCCTCGGTATGCGGATTAGCCGTATCTGTGCGTGGAACACGTCGCGCTTTGCCTACTACGACTCCGGAGAAGTTCTTCGCGGCCGCAAGTCCGGCAAGACGAACGGCTCTTACAGCGTATGCGAGTTTTCAAATGGCAGGGTCTACAACTGCGACCTGAATGCCAGCTATAATATCGGCGCACGGTATTTTGTGCGCGAAATTTTAAAGACTCTTCCGGTAACGGAAGAGCAGCGTATCCGGGCAAACGTTTCCGGATACGCAAAGAGAATTACCTGCACACTGGCCACCCTTATTAGTCTGAACTCAGAGCTCTGGGCCTCAGCCTCAGAGTCGAGCCCCAATTCTATGAATTGGGACAAGAAGTAAGTTCCCGGTTCAGACCTTATCTGCGGGTCAGTGAGTCTATACCTGAGACCAAGGCGCAACCAGGTATGGAAGCCCGCGACTTTAGTCGTGGGAGAATTCACGTCGCACCGGAAACAGTCTATAAGCTGAGCTATGCATACAATAAGGAAGCCATGTAAAACTCTTCTTCGCTTTTATTTTTTACCCTCCATCAAGATCGCCCGGTCCGGCGAATATTCTCTCACAAGAATCGCTTCCATCTCTTCCGGCGGCTCCTTGCAGCCGCCGAGAAGCCATCGCTCCGTCATCGCGGCGAGCCCCGCACAGAAAAAGCTCTGATGATACCGCAGCTCTGCCTCCGACCCGATGTGCTGCGCCTTCAGGATTTCATCCAGACGGCCGGCCAGACTATCGGTCAGCCGGTCAGAGACGTCTATGCCTCTCGTATTCTCAAGCAGGTAGCGGTAGAATTCCGGTCTTTCTCTGACCTTTTCGAAGACGTTCCGAAACGCATGCTCGCGAACCTTCCCCGTATCCGGATCAAACAGGCATCCGATCAGCTCCTCATACGCCGCACCTGTCAGTGATGCGGTCAGATCCGGAATATCCAGATAATGACCATAAAATGTCGTGCGATGAATTCCTGCCCTCTCACAGATAGCGCTCACTGTGATATCGCCACGCTTTCCCTTCTTCTCCTGCTCACGAAGCAGGCCGAGAAATGCGTTCTTGATCCGCTTTTCCATCTCTTCATATCG
>ONSX01000021.1 GCA_900320615.1 uncultured Eubacteriales bacterium | reverse complement strand
GGGCTGCATTTTCACGAGGTCCTGAAAATATTCGGCGGCGGACGCCGTAGCCAGCGTATAGGCGTCGCGTCCCTCGAAGAGGGAGAAGCGGGCAAAGACAAACGGTGTTGTCACAGCAATCAGCGGGCTCTTCGGCCGCCTCGCGCCATGCGCAAATGCCGTGATCTTTCCGCGCTCGCGCGTCAGGATCACGACTCTCCGGTCATACTCCCCGACCGGCTGGGCCAGGAGTATGGCTCCGGTCAGCTCAACTGTCTCTCTCATGATTCACTCCCAAAAAAGAGGTATCCTCATGTCTCCTTCTTGTCCTGATAGCCGTACAGCTTCAGGAGGTTCTGATTGTCTCTCCAGTTCGGGCGGACCTTGACAAAAAGCTTCAGATAGACTTTGCCGCCCGTCATTTCCTCGAGGTCACGCCGCGCACTCTGACCGATGCGACGCAGCATCGTGCCGCCCTTCCCGATAATAATGCCCTTATGGCTGTCCTTCTCGCAGATAATCGATGCCTCGATCTGCGTGAGACCGTCATCGCGAACCTTATAGCGCTCAATCGTCACCGCGATACCATGCGGAACCTCCTCGTTCAGATACCGGAGAGCCTTCTCGCGGATGATCTCCGCCGCAATGTCGCGCATCGGCTGATCCGTCAGCGTGTCCGCATCATAGAGCATCGGTCCCTTCGGAAGATTCCGGATGATCGCCTGCATGAGTTCCTCGAGGTTTGTCCCCCGGAGTCCGGACACAGGAACGATCGCCGCAAAATCCCCGACTTTTCTCCAGCTCTCCATCAACCCGCGGGCAGCCGTCTTTTCAACTGTGTCCATCTTTCCGATCACGAGAATCACGGGCTTTCCGACCCCTTTAAGCGCCTCTGCGATCTCGCGGTCTCCCTCGCCGACATAATCCGAGGGCTCGACGAGCCACAGGATCACGTCTGACTCCCTCAGGGCGCCCACAGACACGCTCAGCATGTACTCGCCGAGACGATTCTTCGTCTTCCGGATAACGCCCGGCGTATCGAGAAAAACGACCTGCCCCTCATCGCATGTATAGACCGTGCGGATCGCCTGCCGCGTCGTCTGCGGCTTACTGCTTGTAATCGCGATCTTCTGGCCGATCAAATGGTTCATCAGCGTCGATTTGCCGACATTTGGCCGCCCGATCAGCGCGGCGAAGCCGGATCTGAATTCTGTCATAGCTTTATGGCGGCCACCCTGCCCGTGCGGGCCTGCTCAGCCGCTCTCCTCCCTTCGGTGAATTCTCCCGCAGTCCCAGTTCCACTTCACAGAATCGGGACGGGACCACGAGCGTGCAGCGGGCGACTATCAAAGAAGTCGCTCAATGTGGTCAAACAGAGATGCGTCACGTTTCACAGCAGTCTCCCCGCCAACGACCGTAAAATTATCCTGCGCGAGGATATCGCGGACGACCGGCGCGAGCGCGCGGATGTCCGCGTCCGTCGCTCCAAGAATCTCATCTCTTGACTTCTGCGTATCCTCCTGCGTCACGCCGGAGAGATGAGCCCGCATCGAGTAGGAGCCGTCCATAAAAGGCGTGAGCGGCGTATCAATCCCGCTCATCGTGCCGATGATGTACTTTGTCATCTCGTCCTCGTCCGCCCTGAAATGCGCGAGGTAGTCCGGAATGCCGAGATATACCTCTTTCGTTCTGGCAAGATTCGGGTCGCGATAGGACGTAAATGTGCCAATCCCGTCTCTCCGAAGACCTGCGCTGCACCCGTAGGCGCCTCCCTGTACGCGGATGTTCTGCCACAGATAGGCATAACTCATGATCGTCTTATAGATCTGCATGGCGCCGGTGTACGTGTGGCCCGCCCTGCGGAAGTCTCCGGCCATCGCAACATACTGGACCTGCCCCGGTGTCGTGAAGCCCTCGTTCAGCCTCCCCAGAGGACTCGCGATATATGGTTCCGGGAGCGTAGCATTCGCCGGATATGCATTTGCCGCAGCGACATCCGCAAGCGATGCGCGGAGAATAGCGCGCCCCTCCGGCTCGCAGCTTGCGCTCACAAGGAGCCGGTCCGGACGGAAGAGAATCCCCATGAGACTTTCAAGTGCCGTGCGGACCTCCTCCGCCTTCTCATCGTAGCGCGCCTCAATATCCTGAATAAACCTGAAAAATGAAATGCCACTCACAAGTTCCGAGAAGGCGCCCGCCGACGTAATGTAGGCAAGGGCCCTCCCGGCAGCTGCCGCATGACCCGAGGTCTGGATCGAGATCTCGGCCTGCGACCGAATCTGGGAGATAATCTCGCCTATCCGCTTCGCGTCGTCGAATTTTGTCTCTGTGATAATCTCCCGAATAAGGGCCGAAGCCTTCGGGAATTTGGAATACAGGGCCTTGACGCGAACGCCGAAGAACGCCTGATAACCTTCCGGATTCTCCGGATCGTCCGCCATCGTGATCCCTGTAAGTATCCCGCCCGTCTCCGCGTTGATCTCGTTATTGAGATCCGCGAAGCCGTGCTCCTCCGTGTCGACATTTGCAAGGACAGCCTTGAGGATCCCGACGTACGGGAGAAGCTGCTCCGGCACATACCGGAGGTCCCACAGAAAATCCGCGTAGAGAATGCCGTTGCTCGGCTCATCGTGATAGACGACCTTCACCTTCTGTCCGTCTGCGTCCTCAAGATGCACATCATTTTTAAGCTGCAGAGCCTCCTTGCGGATATCGGATCGCTTAAGAACCGGCAGTGTCTTCAGCGCCTCCGGGCTCTCCGGCGCTTCCTGCCAGGCCTTCAGGGCCTTCGTCTCCCGGATCAGCTCCGCGATCTGTGCGTCAGTAAGCCCCGCCTTAAACTCCGCGAGCTTCCTTTCTGTCTCCCTCTCCCTCTTTTCCGTGAGGCCGTGTTCCGGCGTAAGGACGACGACCGCGCCGCTCGGATTTGTCAGAAGTTTTTCTTTTACAAGCTTCTCAAAGTACCCGTGCTCCGCGTCGCGTCTCAGCTCCTCGTAGGCACGAAGCGGTTTCAGCGCATTGAACGGCGCTTCATCGTCATAGAGCCAGGTTCCGAGCACGTCGATGCTGTACATCAGTCCCTTCGGGTACGACGAGTAATCCGCCTCGCGGAACTGAAATTCAAGATAATTGAGGCCGGCCCGGATTGACTTCGGGTCGATGCCATGCTCTGCCTGCTCCGTCAGCGTCTTCTTGATGATCTCGCGGAAGCGGTCTGCGTCCTCAGGATCTGCATTTTTCGCCGTGATCGAAAAATACGGCTGCGCGATTCCGTCGTCATACTCCCCGTAGACGTCTCGGCCGATGCCCGCGTCGAGAAGAGCCTGCCGGACTGGTGCGCCCGGCATCGAGAGCAGGGCGTAGTCGAGCACATTAAATGCAATCGACTCCCTGATGTCGAGCGGGTTGCCCGCCGTCACGTTCCAGGTGAGATATGTGTTGTGCTCAAGCGGCTCCTCGTCGGAGACGGGATATGGCTTCTTTACCGTGACGATTTTTCCCGACGGCTTTTCAGTCCGGATCGCGGAGTCGACGTCCTGCCTGTCAAATGAAGACAGATACTCCCTGTCGATGAAAGTGAGCGTCTCCGCCATGTCCATATCGCCGTAGAGGTAGATGTAGCTGTTCGACGGATGATAGTAGGTTCTGTGGAAGTCGAGGTACTGCTCGTATGTGAGATCCGGAATGTGCTCCGGCTCGCCGCCTGACTCGACGCCATAGGTCGTGTCCGGGTAGAGAGCGCGCATCGTTTCGCGCTCAAGAACCGTTTCCGCTGAGGAGTAGGCGCCCTTCATTTCGTTGTAGACAACACCGTTCAAGCGGATCGGATCTTCCGGCTTCTCGATCTCATAGTGCCAGCCCTCCTGCCGGAAGATATTCTTCTCCCGGTAAATATTTGGATAGAACACGGCGTCCAGGTAGACGTTCATGAGATTCCGGAAGTCCTGGTCGTTAGTGCTTGCGACCGGGAACATCGTCTTGTCCGGATAGGTGATCGCATTTAAAAATGTATTGAGAGAGCCCTTCACCAGCTCGACAAACGGGTCCTTCAGAGGGTATTTCTTCGAGCCGCACAAAACCGTGTGCTCGATGATGTGCGGGACGCCGGTGGAGTCCTTCGGCGTCGTCCGGAACGCAATGTTGAACACCTTGTTTGTATCCCCGCAGGGAATGAGGACGACTCTCGCGCCGCTCTTCCTGTGCCGCAGGAGCCAGCCGTCGGCATGGATATCCGGCAGTGGTTCATGCTTTATGATTTCATATTCTTTCAGTTCTTCGATTTTCATCTGCGCCTCCGATATCTATATATATATCAGGATAATTATCTTACCGTAACTGTTCAGTCCCCCCTGGCACGGAATGTTTCTCGTTCCATGCCGCAGGAAGACAGAGCCGCCTCGCTGCTTGTCCGCCCCCCCTTCAGAAAACTGATGAAATCCATCCGGTGAGCAGGCTCTCCGTCCGGATTTCATCAGTTTTCCAAGAGGCGCTGAATAGTTACATCTTAACACGAAACAGGACCCTCCGCAATCGCGGAGGGCCCTGCCCCATAAGTCACACAGCACACGTCATGCGTCTTATTTTGCCTTGTAGAAGTCGATGAGCTTCGTGTAGTTCTCGTACCGCTCCTTCGCCTCTGCCTCGGACTTTGCGAACAGCTTTGCCGCACGCTCCGGGTTCGAACGCTTCAGGGAATTGTAGCGCACCTCGCCCATGATGAAGTCCTGATAGGAGTCGGTCGGAGCCTTGGAGTCAAGGATGAACGCGTCCTTGCCTTCTGCCTTGAGCGCCGGATTGTACCGGAAGTTTGTCCAGTATCCGCACTTCACGGCGAGCTCCTCCTCTGTGATGGACTTGCCCATGCCCTTGCGGATACCGTGGTTGATGCACGGAGCGTACGCGAGGATGAGGGACGGTCCCGGATATGCCTCTGCCTCGGCAATCGCGCGGACGGCCTGATTGTAATCAGCGCCGATTGCGATCTGTGCGACATAGACATAGCCATATGTCATTGCCATACCGGCGAGATCCTTCTTCTTTGTCTCCTTGCCGGCTGCCGCAAACTGAGCGACCGCGCCGGTCGGTGTGGACTTGGAGGACTGTCCGCCTGTATTGGAATAAACCTCTGTATCGAAGACGATGACATTGACGTCATGGCCGGACGCGAGCACGTGATCGAGTCCGCCGTAGCCGATATCATACGCCCAGCCGTCACCGCCGAAGATCCACTGGCTCTTCTTTGCCAGGAAATCCTTGTTTGCAAGAACGGCCTTCGCGTCTTCATTGTCGACACCCGCGAGAGCTGCAACTAATGCATCTGCTGCCGCGCCGTTCAATGCGCCGCTCGTGAATGTCTCAAGATATTTCTTTCCTTCTTCTGCCGCAATACCCGCGTCAATGAGCTTCTCAACCTTCGCCTTCAGGTTCTTGCGGACTGCTCTCTGCGCGAGCTCCATGCCGAAGCCGAACTCCGCGTTATCCTCGAAGAGGGAGTTGTCCCATGCCGGTCCCTTGCCCTCGGCATTAACCGTGTACGGTGTGGACGGTGAGCTGTTGCCCCAGATGGAGGAGCAGCCTGTCGCATTCGCGATGTACATTCTGTCGCCGAACAGCTGAGTGACGAGCTTTGCGTACGGAGTCTCGCCGCAGCCAGGGCATGCGCCTGAGAACTCAAGCAGCGGCTTTCTGAACTGACTTCCCTTGACCGTATTAAGCTTATACTTGCTGATAACTTCCGGCTTCTCCGGTGTCTTGACAGCTGCGTTGAAGACCGGCTGGTCGATCGGTGTTCCCTGTGCCGCCGGAACCATCGTGAGGGCCTTCTCCCCCTTCTTGCCCGGGCAGACATTCGCGCAGGAGCCGCAGCCCGTGCAGTCCATTGCGGAGACAGCAATGCGGTATCTCATGTTCGGGAACATGAGAAGCGGAAGCGTCTCCGAGCCTTCCGGAAGCGTCTTTGCCTCCTCCTCTGTCAGCGCGAACGGACGGATGACGCCGTGCGGGCAGACATAGGAGCAACGTGTGCACTGAATACACTTCGTGGAATCCCACACGGGAACCATGACGGCGATCCCGCGCTTTTCGTAAGCGGCCGTGCCGGACGGTGTGGAGCCGTCCACATATTTCTCAAATGCGGATACCGGAAGATTGTTGCCTTCCTGTGCGGATACCGCATTCTGAATGTTGTTGACGAATTCAATGACCGGACCTGATCCCTCGTGCTTCTTGAATTCAAGTCCCTCATCCGCACAATTCTTCCACTCATCCGGAACCGGAATCTCGCGAACCTGCTTTGCGCCTTCCTCAATCGCCGCCCAGTTCTTCTCGACAATGTCCTGACCCTTGCGGCCATAGGAACGCTGTGCGGCATCCTTCATCAGCTGGATTGCCTGCTCCTCCGGAATGATCTTCGCAAGCTTGAAGAACGCGGACTGCAGAATCGTGTTGATACGGGTCGGGCCCATGCCGACCGCGATACCGATCTTTACACCGTCGATCGCATAGAACTTGATGTGATGGTCCGCCATATACTTCTTCATCTGTCCCGGCAGATGAGAGGCGATCTCGTCATCGGACCACGGACAGTTGAGAAGGAAGGTCCCTCCGTCAACAAGTTCCTGAACCATATTGAACTTCGTGACATATGCCGGATTGTGACATGCGACGAAGTTTGCCCTGTGAATGAGGTATGTCGACTTGATCGGCTTTCTGCCGAAGCGGAGATGCGACATCGTGACACCGCCCGACTTCTTGGAATCGTAGTCAAAATACGCCTGCGCGTACATATCCGTGTTGTCGCCGATGATCTTGATGGAGTTCTTGTTCGCACCGACCGTTCCGTCTGCACCGATACCCCAGAACTTGCAGTTGATGGTACCTTCCGGCGTGCAGACAAGCGGCTCGCCGACCGGAAGAGACAGATGCGTGACATCGTCATCGATGCCGATCGTGAATTCTCTCTTGTCCGTGTTTTCAAAGACAGCCTTGATCTGGTTCGGAGCTGTATCCTTGGAACCGAGGCCGTAGCGGCCTCCGTTGATCTTCACGCCGTCAAACTTCGATCCCTTGAGCGCCGCGACGACATCGAGGAAGAGCGGCTCGCCCTCGGAGCCCGGCTCCTTCGTGCGGTCGAGCACGTTGATGACCTTTACTGTGTCCGGGATCGCATCGATCAGGGCCTTCGCAGAGAACGGACGATACAGACGGACCTTCACGACGCCGTACTTCCCGCCTCTTGCGTTGAGGTAATCGATAGTCTCCTCGATCGTATCATTGACGGACCCCATCGCGATGATAATGCTCTCCGCGTCCGGTGCTCCGTAGTAATTGAAGAGCTTGTAGTTCGTTCCGATCTTCTCGTTGACCTTGTCCATGTACATCTGGACAATGTCTGGAAGCTTATCATAGAACGGGTTGCACGCCTCGCGGGCCTGGAAGAAGACATCCGGGTTCTGCGCGGACCCTCTCTCGCACGGATGATTCGGATTGAGCGCGTGGTCTCTGAAGCGCTGAACCGCATCCATGTCGACCATGTCCTTCAGATCATCATAATCCCACGTCTCGATCTTCTGGATCTCATGAGATGTGCGGAAACCGTCAAAGAAATTAATGAACGGAACCGAACCTTTCAGCGCCGCGAGATGAGCAACCGGCGTGAGGTCCATAACCTCCTGTACGGACGATTCGCAGAGCATCGCGCAGCCTGTCTGGCGGCACGCCATGACGTCCGAATGATCACCGAAGATGTTGAGCGCATGCGTCGCGACACAGCGGGCGGAGACGTCGAAGACGCCCGGAAGCTGTTCACCGGCTACCTTGTAGAGATTCGGAATCATGAGAAGAAGCCCCTGGGAAGCCGTGAACGTTGTCGTCAGCGCACCGGCTGCCAGAGATCCGTGGAACGCGCCGGAAGCGCCAGCCTCCGACTGCATCTCAGTTACCTGTACTTCCTGCCCGAAAATATTCTTGCGACCGGCAGTCGCCCACTCATCGACATGCTCCGGCATGACTGATGACGGAGTGATCGGGTAGATCGTGGCAACTTCCGTGAATGCATAGGACGCATGAGCCGCGGCTTCATTGCCGTCCATGGTCAGCATTTTTCTTTTAGCCATTGATAAATCCTCCTGCTTTATTTGAAAATCCGTTTCTATCCGGTTTTTCACACTGGGAAGATTATAACATGACCGCGGCCAAATGTCCATTCGGCCGCGGTCATTTTGCATAAAATATATGGCAGGAAAATGTTTTATTTTGAGAAATTCACAGGATTTTCATAGATATCCTGATCGTCAATCGTCACAACGGAAATTGCCCCCGCCTGCCCGATGATGGATTCAAGATCACTTCCCTTCTTCACGACAAAGTAATCCGTATCGTCCCTGGCGGCAGCTTTTTCGAAAGCCTCCGCGTTCTTCGTCGCCGTCCCGTCATGCAGAAGATCCGAGGGCAGAATTGACGCATCGTAGTCCCGGACGGATGAGGCGTAGTCTTCATTTTCAAAGGCGACGGCCTTTGTATCCTCCGGCGAATGCCGATCGAGATAGTCGCAGATCCGGACGAGCGTCTCGTCGGAGGCGTACACATTCTGAGGAAGTCCCGTCGGCAGAACCTTCGTCAGCTCCGGCTCCCCCGTAATTGCAAGAAATGCAATGACTGCGGCTGTCAGTATGCATTTCACAAATCCTGATTTAAACCGGAAAATGAGAAACACCGCCCCGGCCGCTGTCAGTGCACCGGCCGGCACAAGCCACAGCACCCGGTAGTAGTCTCCCTCCATGCCGCCCTGCACGCGGAAGAGCTCCGGATAAATATAGGGATTCAGCATCGTGAGTGCAAGAATGATGGCCGGGTACAGAAACACGAGTCTGCCCTTCCGTCCGCCAAAAATCATGACGAGAGCAAGTGCGCACGCAGCCGCATACAGCATCCATGACGCTCCCTGGTACGTCAGGACTGTCTTTTTAAGAAACGACATTCCCGTCTCAACCGCATTGTATATATCCAAGATTTTCCTCCTTTACGCGCACGGTATGCCCGGCAGAAAATAGCAGAGCGTCATTCCCAGGGCCGGCACAACAAGGCACGCCAGCATGCGGAGAAAGTGGACTCCCCGCCTGCCTGCAATCATCTCCGGGATCATCACTGCGATCAAAAGAACCGCATAGAGAAGAATTCCCCACTTACACGTCCCGACTGCGACGATTCCGGCCAGAAAGAGGTGCGCAAAAAGCGCTTTTCCGTCATGCTCGTACATCATCAGCACGAGCAGAAGAACCGCCGGAACCACGATATTGGCAAAAACAGCCTCGCCGCTCCATCCGCAGCCCTCGAGAAGGCCGGATGGCGTGTATACAGTCCGCGAGAATATCTCCGCGGCCACAGCAATCAGCACCGCGGCAAAAGCCTTCGTCTTTCTCCCGTCAAAGAGATGAAAAAACAGCCGCCAGAGAACCATCACAGACAGAATGACAACCAGTGCCTCCGTCACAAAATGAGTGACCGTGAGCGGCTTAAGCCATGAGACCCTGCACAGGAACGAAAGGCCCGCCGGCCAGCGGTTCAGAAGAACGGACGGAGACATCATCGCAAGCTTCTCTCCCGTCGCAGGGTCAACAGTACTCATCGTGTCATTCAGCATATCCGTCGTCATCGTGCTGACCGTCGCCCCGCTGTCTTCTGCGGTAAATCCCGCGCAGACAGAATAAAAAGCGTAAGAGAGCGCCACGAGGACAAGCAGAGGCTCTGCTGCGTGCCTTCTGTGATGTTTCCGAAACCACCGGACATACCCGGTCCACGCCCCGAGCCTTGTGACAAGCGATGCCGCCGTCATGACACTCAAGATGACGGCCCACACCCGGCAGAGCGTCGTCAGCGTCGTGCCGAGCCACGTGCAGACGACGGCGACCCCCTCAAATACGCCGGTATAGAGAAAAAAGCCGGCGAGCACATTCTCGGAGACTGATCGCAGTCCGTCCTCCCTGTGATATGGAAGTCCTGTCCCCAGAATATAGAAAACCAGAAGCTCCGCGGCCAGCAGCGCTCCCGCTGCCGCTAATTCCTGCATAGATACTCCCCCTGTAAAATGAGCTGCCCGCGCTCCCTGCTCGAGAGGCAGGCTTCCCGGCCCCGCTCCCCGGAGTTCCGGAAATGAAAAAGGCCGGTCCCGGAATCTTCATTCCGGTCCGGCCCGTCAGTCTGTCAGTCGTCTGCTTCCTCGTCCTCGGACGCGACATAGACCTGGCGCTTCTTCGCCATCTCATCGCTTGCGAGGTACTCGTCATAGGTGCCGACCTTGTCGATCAGCGTGCCGTCCGGCAGGAATTCCATAATGCGGTTTGCCGTCGTCTCGACGATCTCGTGGTCATGCGTCGTGAAGAGGATAACGCCCGGAAACTTGACCATGCCGTCATTAAGGGACGAGATCGACTCCATATCGAGATGGTTTGTCGGCTCATCGAAAATGAGGACATTGGCCCCCGATATCATCATCTTTGAGAGAAGACACCGGACTTTCTCGCCTCCGGAGAGAACCCTCACCTTTTTCACGCCGTCCTCGCCCGGGAAAAGCATGCGCCCGAGGAAGCCGCGGACATACGTCGCGTCCTTATTTTCCGAATACTGAGTCAGCCAGTCCGCAATCGTCAGATCGTTGTCGAACTCGGCGTTGTAGTCCTTCGGAAAATATGCCTGACTCGTTGTTATGCCCCACTTGTAATAGCCCTCGTCCGGCTCCATGTTCCCGCTGATAATCTGGAAGAGCGTCGTCTTCGCGAGCTCGTTGCCGCCGACAAATGCGACCTTGTCCGTGCGGTTGATGATGAAATTCAGATCCTTGAACACGACCTGTCCGTCAATCGTCTTCGAGAGGTGCTCGACATAAAGGACGTCGTTGCCGATCTCGCGGTTCGGCCGGAAATCGATATACGGGTACTTGCGGCTCGACGGAACCATCGTATCGAGCTGGATCTTCTCGAGAGCTTTCTTCCTCGATGTCGCCTGCTTGGATTTGGACGCATTCGCCGAGAACCGGGAAATGAATTCCTTGAGTTCCCTGATCTGCTCTTCTTTCTTCTTGTTCTGCTCGCGGCGCTGCTTCTGCAGGAGCTCAGAGGACTTGAACCAGAAGTCGTAGTTGCCCGCATACAGTCTGATCTTTCCGTAGTCGATGTCCGCCGTCTGCGTGCACACCTTGTTCAGGAAATAACGGTCGTGGGACACGACGATGACCGTGTTATTGAAATTGATCAGGAATTCCTCAAGCCAGTCGATCGCCGCAAGATCCAGGTGGTTCGTCGGCTCGTCGAGGAGCAGGATGTCCGGATTTCCGAACAGGGCCTGCGCGAGGAGCACCTTGACCTTGACCGGGCCCTCGAGGGACGCCATCTGCTTATGATGAAGCTCCGTCTCAATGCCGAGGCCGTTAAGAAGCGATTCCGCGTCGCTCTCGGCCTCCCAGCCATTCATCTCCGCAAACTCGCCCTCGAGCTCGGACGCGCGGATGCCGTCCTCCTCCGTGAAGTCCGCCTTCGCATAGATCGCATCCTTCTCCTTCATAATCTCATAGAGACGCCTGTTGCCCATGATGACCGTGTCCAGCACATCATACTGATCATATTTGAAGTGGTCCTGCTCGAGAAATGAGATGCGGTTTCCCGGAGTCACAACGATGCTTCCCTGTGTCGTCTCAAGCTGTCCCGCCAGAATCTTGAGAAATGTAGACTTGCCCGCGCCGTTCGCGCCGATCAGTCCGTAGCAGTTTCCCTCTGTAAACTTGATATTCACGTCTTCAAAAAGAGCCTTCTTGCCGACGCGGTATGTAACGCCTACTGCTTCAATCATGTACAGTCTCCTTAATTATATAGATGTTGACAATTCAGCACCCCGGCCTCAGAGCGCTTCTCATCCCCTCTTGCGGACGGACAAACCATCCTTCCGCAGCTTCTTCTCCTTCCGTCCGCTCACAAAAAGCAGAACGGTGATCACCGCCAGAGCGCCCGTCAGATCGACGCACACGTCCTGAAAACAGCCGTGGCGTCCCGGGATGAAAGTCTGATGGAATTCATCGAGCGCCGCCCAGACCGCAGCTGTCCAGACGCTCACCGAGATCCGGCGGCAGAAGCCAAGAAACGCCCCATACGCCATATAGAGCAGCATAAACAAAATCGCATACTCTGTCATGTGGGCCGCCTTGCGGACATACGGATGAATTGTCTCCGCGAGTTTATATGTATCACAGCCCCGCCCATAAAGCAAGAACCGCTGAAGAAATGCGGCAATTTTCTTTGCGACCGCCATGGAGAGGCCGGATGACTGACCGGATCCCTGCTGGGAAAACCCGAAGATCACATACATCCAGACCGCTGAGGCGGCCGGCCAGAAAATTTTCCGAAAGATACTCCGACGATTTGATTTCATTTTTATAAAATTATCCTATAATAAAACCAGATAAGCAAGGCGCTGTTCGTCCTCCATGGACGAACGGCAGCCCAGTCCTGACACAAGGAGGATAACTATGCCTGATTTTCTGAAACGGATCGCGGGCAAGAAGCGCCCGCAGAATGAAGATGTATTTCTCGGCCTTGCCGCGCTGATTTTCATCGCCGCGCTGGTCTTCATCGGCTCTTTAAGAGGGCAAAAGAGCTGACTGCGGCATCCCGCATCAGTTCCCGCAAGCGGGCGGCTTCCGCCCGCCTTTGCCTGTGCGGAAATCAGCCGCAGTCATTTGCTCAACGTTTTCTGCGTCTTCTTCTCCAGGCCACACAATAAACAGCGCTTGCGCCGAAGCCCGCCGCCGAAAGCATGAGCCCTGCCCTCATTCCCGGAGTCGTGTAATGAAACTCGATCCGGTTCGTACCCGCAGATACGCGAACTGCCATAAATCCATTGATATCGATGATCTCCGCCTTCTTCCCGTTCACCGTCGCGCTCCAGCCGGAGTCGTCCGGAATCGAAAAGAACGCATATTTGTCTGCGTCGCAGATGATCGTAGAGCTGTAAGAATCCGTCGTCCGCTCAATGTCCGTCGAGCACTCATCAAGATGGGCACTGCTGATCTCCGTGAGATTTGTCTCCGTCGCCTCTCCGTCGGTCGCCGCATCATATTTCCGCAGATACCGAGAGACCTCGTCCTCCTTATCGTCCGGAATTACCAGCGTCTTCAGCATGAGGATCGCCCGCGTCGAGGCCGGCGTCTCCTGAAAATCAGACTCCGTCATATACGTGTCGTAGGTGAAGCCGATCGGAGGAACGGACTGGTTCTGATAGATGTAGTACGTCCGCGACTTGCCCTTCACGGTCTGCACAAGCACGCCGTCTGACTCAGGCGCCGTGCTGTATGTGTAAGCCGCCGAGATCAGATTGTACATGCCCGCCGGCGCCTCCGGGGACTTGACATCCCGCTCGAGTCCGAGATCCTCATAGAACTTGAAGATCGAGCCCGACACCGTGCTGCAGAAGTTCGCAGATGCCATGAAACCGTGCGTCAGCGTCTCCGGGTTGTCCGTATTGGAAAACCGGTACGCGGTCTGATTCACGTTAAAATTCGCGGATGTCTCAATCCGGTCGTGCAGCCCGTCGGCGTCCTCACCGTTCGCCATCTGATAGAGAAACAGCGCGCCTCCGAGCGTTCCGACGCAGAACAGGAAGAGGAATGCCGTAAAGAGCCTTTTCCCGTACTTTTTTATCTGCGTGACGAGGAGCCATGTGAGCAGTGTCCCGGCCGCGCTGACGCAGGTCCAGACAATGAAAAGATCCATCCTGTAGATCTTGCTCGGCTCGGAGTCACTCCACTTGAAGCACGTAAGGAAAATGACAAACCCGGCGAGCACCGAGATCCAGATCAGCGTTCCCCTCGAGACTGCTCTCTCCGTCTCCGTCGGTCCCTCAAAAACACGGTTCTCTCTCTCGATGTCATCGAGTACGACTGCACCGCAGAGTGCGAACAGGAGGACCGGCATGTAGTACCATCTGTGGTAGAGGCCCGCAAACAGAGAAAAGCTTGCATTCAATATCGGGACGACCGCCATGACAAAGCACCATTTGAGCATCCTTGTGATCCAGTGCTTCTTGTATTTCCGGACAGAGAGGAAGGCGATCACAAGCACCAGTCCCGTCATCGGAATATACGCCGAGCACGACGAGAAGTTGCGGTTGATTACCGCGCTCTGATCGGACATAACCTCGCCCGGGAAGAGAAGCCCCTTCAGGATGAAGAGGTACCGCTCCGCCGAGAAGACGAGCGCGTTGCTCCCGTTGTAGTCAAACTTGACGCGCGGGTTCTGCATCGTGAAGATCGCGGCCGGCAGAAGCAGCGCACAGCCGCACAGAACGCCGAGCGCGCCCTCCGTGAAAATGCGCCCGAGCTTCTTCCACTCTTTTCTTCCATTTCCGACGACATACCGCAGAACGAAATAGGCGGCGAGGAAGATTACATCTCCCACAAAGAAGAAATAATTGACGATCGCGTTAAGGAGCACCGCGAAAATAAACGGCCCCTTCTTGTTTTTCTGTACCAGATCATCGAAGGTGATGAGGAGCAGAGGAAACAGCGCGACGACGTCATGGAAATGGTAGAACAGCAGGTCCTCGTTCATAAAGCCGCAGAATGCGTACATCATAGACGCGATGACTGCATGTTCCGGGTTCTTCACGTAGCGCTTGAACCACAGGTAGGACGCAAGGCCGGCGAATGCATATTTCAGCATGTACAGCCAGCCGACAATGTACATAAACATGTCCGACGGGAACAGAAGTGAGATCCAGAATGATGGATTTCCAAGAATATAGAAAGTCATTCCGCCGACAAAATTCGATCCGAGATCAAGGGACCAGTCCCAGACGACATTTCCCGACTTGATCGCGTCGTTCGCGTACATGGCAAATGGAATCTGCTGCACATTGAAGTCACCGGCGACCGAAAACAGACCGCCGTGGCCGATCAGAGTCCACACAATGCCGAAGAACGCTGCCGCGAAGTTAATCAGAAACGCGACAGCGGCAAGATTTATGTTTCTCTTTTTCTTCTTCCGGACTTTTGGAGTTTTGCTTTTCCCTGATGCAGGTATGGTAAGTTCAGCTGATATTGGTTCTGACATACAATCTCCAAAGATGCTCCGGCGTCTGCCGGGGCTTTACTGATATGACATTTTCCTCTCCGAAATCAGAACAGGAAGAAATAGCAGAGAAGGAACATGATGAATAAAAGGTCTGCGATCACAAGAGCAATGATGACGTTGCGCACCGCATGGCTTCCGGCTTTCCGCACTTCAGCCTCGGCCTCTTTCCGCTCCTCCTCGCCTGCGCTCTCTCCGTTTTCACCGGACTTTTCGCCGTCACGAGACGTCTTGTCATTTTCCGTGTCCTCGAGAGCACCCGGGTCATTCGGAGCTGACAGAAGCTTTGCAATCTCCTCCTCCGTAATCGTCGTGATCGGCGTACCACACTCATCAGCCAGCTGGTCGACATCCGCGAGCCGGTTCTCATTTTCCCTGGTCAGAATGCGGAGCAGCATCAGCTGGTACGCCTTGTCATACCATTTCTCAAGCTCGTCCTCCGACATCTTCGCGACGCGATCCACATGATCCTCGCCCTCGGCGCTGTTGTCCCTGCGGATATCACAGTTGTCCTCGAGGAATTTAATCCGGCTGTAAATTGCGTTATTTCCGCCCTTGTGGTTGTCGTCATACGTCTCGATCTTGTCGCCGAGCGCATTAAGCAGCTGCTTCTTGCGCTCCAGTTTTCCCTGAACCGCAGAGCTTCTGTACTCAGTGATCGCCGCCGAGACCGGATCCGACACCTCTTCTGTGACCGCATCGAGCGCCGCGTTGTGCGGAACGAGATAAATGTATTCTTTCTCCGGAACGTACTTCACATCGTAGTGCAGCCTGCGGAGAAGCTCGCGGATTCTGGAGAGAAGTTCCGTATAATTGCGCACGTCAAACTCATAGCCCTGGGCCTCCTCCCTGTTGAAGCGGCGTCTGCAGAGCTCAGCTATATTCAGCGTATACTGCAAATAGGTCAGAATCTCTCCCTCCGAGGGGTCAGAGCTGGCGAGAATGCCGTCGATATTCTGTCCCGCCCGCATGGCGTCCGTATCCTCACAGCCCTCTCTCCCCTTCCATGTGTCAAAGAAGCGCTTGTCGACATACGTCTCAAGCGAATATTCCTTGAAGCCAAAAGAAAGGATGTGGCTCTGAAAGAGCATTTCAATCTGAATTATGGCGTCGTGATAATCGTAGCTTGTTATATTATCCATCTGGATCATCCTCTGAAAATCAAATATGAATCGAAATGTCCGGGGCTTGCCGCCGCGCAGAGCGAATACAGTATATCACACTCCCGCAGCGGATTCCAGAATACTCTTTCGCACGATCCGGTACCCTTCATACAGGCTGTCCTTCCGGATATATTCATGCGTACCGTGCAGGCCGGCCCCGCGGCAGGTCCCGATCGTAACCGCCGGAATACCGAGGGAGAGCGGTATATTGGCGTCGGTAGATCCTGAGGATAAGACAATTTTCCTGCCCGTCACATCTGAGACCCTTTCCGCCGCACGGCGGGCGAACGCGCGCATCTCCTCTGTGGTCCCGGCCGCGCCGCACGGGCGCTGTCCGATAAGCTCAATCCTTACAGCCACCCCCTCCGGGCCCGCACAGGACTCATCGGTTCCAAGAGAAACCGCTCCGTACAAAGCGGCCGTCTCATTGGCTGCCCTTCGGAACGCGTCCCTCATATACTGTCCTGACGAAGGATCTGTGAACCTCGCCTCGCACAGCATCTCCGCGTATTCCGCAATGGAATTGACCGTCGTTCCTCCCGAAATCTTCCCGACATTATAGGTCGTCGTTCCCCTCTCAGGGAGAGGAATTCTGTAAATCCGGCCGATCAGATCCGCGAGGATGGCGATCGCATTCGGCCTCCCGAAGTCATGGAGCGAGTGGCCTCCGGGTGTCTCCACACACACGCGGTACCGGTCCGAGCCGACCGCCTCCGCGACGACCGTCTCCGTATACAGGTCAAAGGAGGTTGCCGTGCGGATTTTCCCGCTGAAATCCCGGAAGATCTGCCTCGTTCCGCGCAGATTGCCGAGGCCTTCCTCTCCGGTCACGAAAGCAAAGAGCAGTCCTCGCCTCTCCGGAAGAACCGGCTTCTCCGCAATGGTAAGAGCCGCCGCCTCGAGAAGGTTCACAAGGTTTGCCGTGTCATCTCCCACGCCGGGTCCGTACAGACGGTCTCCCTCATCTCTCAGAATGATCGTGTCCGTCCCTGGAAAAACGATGTCCATATGCGCAGAAAAAAGGTCGTATGAGGCACGCCCTGCATCCGGATAAAACAGGAGCACATTGCCCGCGCCATCGCTCCGGACGTTCTCCGCGCCACGCCCTCTGAGCCAGTCCGTAATAAAGGACGCCCGCGCGGACTCCTGCCCGGTCGGAGCGGGGATCCGCGCGATCTCCCTGAGAAGCGAAAGGAGGCGGCTGCTCATTTCCTCAGGGCTCGTCATACGCGGTCTGCATTTTCAAGAAATGCCTTGTAGGCTCTGTAGGCTTCGAAGATATCCGCCTTGCTCGTCACCTCATACGGAGAGTGCATGCTGAGTACCGCGACACCGCTGTCGATCACATTCATGCCGTAGAGAGCCATGATGTAGGCGATTGTTCCGCCGCCTCCGACATCGACTTTGCCGAGTTCTGCGGTCTGTGTGCGGACATCCGCGCTGTCAAAGATATTTCGGAGCTGCGCGATGTACTCGGCGTTCGCGTCATTGGAGCCAGACTTTCCGCGGGACCCTGTGTACTTGTTGAAGACGACTCCCTCTCCGATCATCGCCGAGTTCTTCTTGTCGAAGCACTGCTTGTACAGCGGATCGTAGACGGCGCTGACATCCGAGGAGAGCATATCGCTCCCTGCGAGCGCGCGGCGAAGCTTCAGCTCGCTGTAATCTCCGGTCAGATTCATGACCTCCGCGAGCGCATTTTCAAAGAAATGAGAGCGCATGCCCGTCGCGCCGACCGATCCGATCTCCTCCTTGTCGACGAGAAGGCAGACAGATGTTCTCCCGCAGTCCTTCGTGTCAAGCAGAGCGCGGAGTGACGGATAGGCGCAGACGCGGTCATCCTGCCCGTAGGAGAGAACCATGCTTCTGTCGAGGCCTGCCTCTCGAGCCCTGCCGGCCGGGACGATCTCAAGCTCCGCGGACTCGAAATCCGCCTCCTCGATGTCGTACTCCTCCTCCAGAATTTTCAGAATGGCCTTCTTGACGTCTCCCTGCTCCTGCGGCTTCTTGCCTTCGCTTCCTGCCTTGCTGTCCGCCGTGATCACGAGCGGCCTCGATCCGATCACAAGATCGAGGTCCTCGCCCTCAACGACCTTCGAGCCTTCCTTCTTCAGCTGCTCCTGCGCGAGATGAATCAGAATGTCCGATACGAAGAAGACCGGGTCATCCTCGTCCTCCCCGATGTTGACAATCACTGTCTCACCGTTTTTCTTCACAACGACGCCGTGAATGGCCAGCGGGCGCGCGACATAATGGTATTTCTTAATGCCGCCGTAATAGTGCGTGTCGAGGTAAGCCATGCCGCCGTCCTCATAGAGCGGGTTCTGCTTGACGTCGAGGCGCGGGGAGTCGATGTGCGCGCCGAGAATATTCATGCCCTCCTCGATCGGACGAGTCCCGATGCGAAACGCGGCGATCGACTTGTTCATCATGACACTGTAGACCTTGTCACCCGGCTCGAGCGCGCGTCCTTCTTCCTTTGCCTCCTCGAGGTCGATGTACCCGGCATCTTCCAGGGCATTGACGGCGTAATCAACGCACTCGCGCTCGGTCTTGCACTGGTTCAGAAAATCAATGTAGGCCGCGGAGAGATCGTCGCACTCCTTCTGCATTGCCAGATCATATGTGTTCCATGCGTTCAGACGCTCCATAAATCATTGTTCCTCCTTTATTTCTGTCAGACTGTCTTCCAGTATAGCATAGAAAAAGGCCGCGCACAAAGTCTGTGCGCGGTCTCTGTCATTCAGATTCCATCTGGTTTTGCCGCATCCTCGTCATCGTCCCTGTACTCATCGAGTGCCGTCTCCGCATGGATACGGGCAGTTGTCTCCGCTGCCTCCCGTCCGCCGGCCGAGGTTCCGGGCTTGATGCACGGATCCGCCGGAGAAGGCGGAACGGGCTTTGCGCTCCGGTCATATGGCATCGCATCACTGATGCCCATCGCCTCTCCCGCGACGCCCAGCGAGGATATGATACCCGCGAGGTCGGACGGCATATAGATCTTCGTCGCCCGCCCGTCCGAGACGTCCTTCAGCGCCTCAAGTCCCTTCAGCTTCAGGACATTCGTGCTGATATGCGCCTCATTCAGCTTCTTGATACCCTCCGCCTCCGCCTCGTAGACGAGGGCGATAGATTTCGCGCGTCCCTCAGCCAGAGCGATCTGTGCGTCCCTCTCCGCCTCTGCGGACAGGATCTTTGCCTTCTTATCGCCCTCCGCCCGGCTGACGACAGCTTCCTGATGGGCCGTCGCCTCGAGGACAGTCTGACGTCTCTCGCGCTCCGCGCGCATCTGCTTCGTCATGACTTCCTCAATTTCCTTCGGAGGATTGATATTCTTGATCTCGACGCGTGTGACCTTGATGCCCCATGGGTCTGTCGCCTCATCGAGGATCGACTGCATCCGCGCGTTGATTGTATCGCGGCTCGTCAGCGTCTGGTCGAGTTCCATATCGCCGATGATGTTCCGGAGCGTCGTCGCCGACAGATTCTGAAGGCCCGCGATCGGGCTCTCAACCCCGTAGGTATAGAGGCGCGGATCAAAGACTCTCGCAAAAACAACCGAATCGATCTGCATCGTGACATTGTCCTTCGTGATAACCGGCTGCGGCTCGAAGTCAAGAACCTGTTCCTTGAGAGACACCTTCTTCACGATCCGCTCGACAAATGGTGCCTTGAGGTGGAGCCCCGCCTCCCAGACGCACTTGAACTTGCCGAGATACTCAATGACATAGGCATTGGCCTGCGGAACAACCCGGATGTTTGCCGCCGCTACAAGAATCACAATCAGCAGAATAACAAGAAGCACATAGATCATAGCTTTCCCTCCTCCCGGATAAAACGGTATAAGAGATAAAGGATACATCCTTTCAGTTTCTGTCCGCGATCATTATAGCACGCCTCATTTTCCGTCCGCAACAGAAGTCGTCCCTCTCAGACAAGCCCCATGGCTTTTAAAATGAAAAGCCAGAGCGTGAGCGAAAATGCGGATCCCAGCGTCGTCAGTGTGACGACGGCTGACGAGAGCGCCCCGTCGTGCTTCATGTTGATTGCCATCGTGTAGCAGGTGACGGTCGATGCCGACCCAAGCATCACGAGGATCGCGACAAGCTCGCTCTTCCGGAAGCCGAGACGGATCGCGAGCGGAAGAAACAGGCCGACAAAGCCAAACAGCTTCATGGCGGTTGCAACCGCAGCGGGTTTCAGTACCTTTCGGAAACTGCTGAATCGGAACGCACCTCCCATGGCCATAAGTCCCATCGGCGTCGCAACTCTCGCGACATTTTCAGTCGTCTTGTCGAGGATCGTCGGAAATGGAAGGCCGAGGACCGACCAGAGGAGGCCTGCAAGAATACCGAGGATAATCGGATTTGTCGCGACTCCCTTCAGGATCTTCCAGGTCATGGCAGGTGTCAGCTTATTCTGACGGCCGTCCTCCTCTTCCGCCGTCAGCATCAGCACGATCACAGCGAAGATATTGTAGAGCGGCACGGTGCCGATAATCATAAGCGGAGCCATACCCGAATTTCCATAGATATTGGAAATGAACGCAATGCCGAGAATTGCGGCGCTGCTCCGGTAAGACGCCTGGATAAATTCCCCCTTCATGCCGCGGTTTCTGAGCGGGATCGCGATGAGAAAGGCGATGAAAATTGAAAGGAGCGTCACAACCGCGCAGAACACAACATAGCGCCCGTCCCAGGCCTTCGAGAAGTCCTCTGTCGCCAGGTCGCGGAACAGCATGACCGGAAGCGGGATCAAGAACACGAAAGTGTTCATTTTACTGACAAAATGATCGTCAAAGACACCCATCTTCCGGAACAGTCCGCCGAGAACAATCATAAGAAAGACCGGGACAGTCGCATTTAAAGAAAATACAAGATCAGCCATGATTCCTCCGGGCAGCGGGGTAACAAGATTCGAACTTGCGGCCTCTCGGCCCCCAGCCGAGCGCGCTACCAGACTACGCCATACCCCGATAACCGTACCTTCTGATTATGAAGGCACGGGAACTTTTTGTCAACCTTGAAAACAAAATCACTCAGACATTTTCCGCGACCGAATAGATCAGGTTCTTTGAATCCTCCCATCCGAGGCACGGATCCGTGATGGAGCGGCCGTAGACGCCCTCGCCGATCTTCTGATTGCCCTCTTCGATGTAGGACTCGACCATCAGTCCCTTGACCATCCGGCGAACCTCATCGGAGTGAATCCGACTGTGCATAATTTCGCCTGCAATACGGATCTGCTCCTTGAACTGCTTGCCGGAATTGCTGTGGTTCGTGTCAATGATAATCGCGGGATTCTCAAGTCCCTTCTCCAGGTACAGATCAGATACGAGCTTCAGCTCCTCGTAGTGATAATTCGGCATGTTCTGCCCGTGCTTTGTGACAGATCCGCGAAGGATTGCATGTGCCAGCGGATTTCCCTGCGTCTTAATCTCCCAGTTCCGATAAATGAACATCTGCGGTGCCTGCGCGGCCACGATGGAATTCAGCATAACGCTGTAGTCGCCGCTCATCGGATTCTTCATTCCGACCGGAATATCGACGCCGCTCGCGACGAGGCGGTGCTCCTGGTCCTCGACAGACCTTGCGCCAACTGCCACATAGGAGAGCACGTCGTCCATAAAGGAATGGTTCTCCGGATAGAGCATCTCATCCGCCGGGGTCAGTCCCGACTCCGTGATGACTTTGATGTGCATTTTCCGGATCGCGATGAGACCGGCCAGAAGATCCGGCTTCTTCTCCGGATCCGGCTGATGCAGCATGCCCTTGTAGCCCTTGCCTGTCGTTCTCGGCTTATTGGTGTAGACGCGCGGGATGACAAATACCTTGTCCTTCACGTCCTCGGCCACTTTCGCGAGCCGCACCGCGTAATCGACGACGGCATCCTCCCGGTCGGCCGAGCACGGACCGATGATCATCAGAAAGCGGTCGTCCTTTCCGGTCAGGATGTCCGCGATTTCGCGGTCTCTCTGCGCCTTGATCTCACGGTATTTCTCCGGAAGCGGAAACTCCGCCTTGATCTCGTCCGGTTCCGGCATCTCACTTACAAATTCGAAACTCATTTTTCTCTCCTGTTAAACGCTTTATTTCTGTCCATCTGCTGCCGGATACTGAACGCCCTCCGGCAGGACCTTCGTGCAGGTCAGTGCGAGCGTTCCGGGGCCGACATGGCACGCGATACTCAGCGGAAGCTGATCGAGATGGATGTCATAATTCGGGAAGACTTTCTTCGTCTCCTCCATGAACTGCTGCGCCGCCTCATAGTTCTGCGTGTGCGCCATACCAATCCAGCAGTTCGGATGTTCCGGACTCAGACCACCGAATTCATTGACTCCGTCCATGACAGCTTTGGTCATGATCTTCTTTGCGGCCTTGATGCCTCTGCATTTGGAATATGCGTCCAGCTTCTCGCCCTGAATCTGAAGCACCGGCTTGAGATTGAGAACGGTTCCGATCATGGCGGCAGCCGGCGTAATGCGCCCGCCTTTCTTCAGATATTTCAGCGTATCGACCATAATATAGATGTGAGACTCAAACTTTGTCTCTTCCAGTCTCTTCTTGATCTCTGCCGCCGAAGCACCGCCGTCAGCCATCGCCTTCGCGTCGAGTGCAGACTGTCTCTGCGTGACAGAAATTCTCTGGTTGTTGACAACCTGGACCTTTCCATCGAAATCCTCGGCGTAGATCATCGCGCTCTGGCATGAGCCCGAGAGGCCGCTCGACATAGGAATGTAGACGAGCTCATCATACTCCTTCAGCGTCGCCTTCCAGAGATCAATAACATCGCCAGCAGACGGCTGCGACGTCGAGACGTCCGCGCCCTCCTTCAGCATCTGATAGAACTGATCGTACACGAGATCGACATGCTCCTTGTACTCTCTTCCATTCACGATCACGGGCATCGGAAGCATGATGATCCCATGCTCCTTCGCGTCTTCCGGAAGCATGCCGCAGTTTGAATCGACTACTATTGCTGTTCTCATATTGTTCCCTTCGGATAAAAGTTCATGTAAGCCCGTTCCGCGTGACGGGGACGGATTTCTGACCCGCTTCCACCCTGCAGGTCAGCATTCAATGTAAAGTTTATCATAAAAAAAAGCGCCGGACAACCTCTTGGGGCAATCCGGCGCAATCTGGCCCTTGATGCGTCACTCGCTCTGCGCGTTGATGTAGTTTACAAGTCCCTGCGCGTCAATGATTTTCTGCATAAACGGAGGGAACGGCTGCGCCTTGTAGCTTCTGCCGGTCGTGTGATCCGTGATGACGCCGGTGTCGAAGCTGACTTCCACGTCATCTCCGTCCTGAATCTCGCGGGACGCCTCCGGGCACTCCATGATCGGAAGACCGATGTTGATGGAGTTGCGGAAGAAAATGCGGGCAAATGTCTCCGCGATCACGCAGCTGACGCCCGCCGCCTTGATCGCCAGCGGCGCGTGCTCGCGCGAGGAACCGCAGCCGAAGTTCTTTCTTCCGACCATAATATCGCCCTTGCGGACTCTCTTCGTAAATGTCGGATCGATGTCGACCATGCAGTGGGTCGCAAGCTCCGCCGGGTCCGTGCTGTTCAGGTAGCGGGCCGGAATGATGACATCCGTATCGATGTTGTCGCCATATTTAAAAACTTTTCCATGTGCATTTTCCATAATCAGAGATCCTCCGGTGAAGAAATCGTGCCTGTGACCGCAGATGCCGCGGCAACTGCCGGGCTCGCGAGATAGACTTCCGATGTCGTGTCGCCCATGCGGCCGATGAAGTTACGGTTTGTCGTGGAGACGCATCTCTCGTGCGCCGCGAGAATACCCATATAGCCGCCGAGACACGGACCGCAAGTCGGCGTGGAGACGACCGCATTGGCCTCGATGAAAGTCTGAAGAAGTCCCTCCTTCATAGCCTCGAGATAGATGGCCTGTGTCGCCGGAATCACGATGCAGCGAAGACCCTTCTTTACCTTCCGGCCCTTCAGAATCTCGGCCGCCTGACGGAGGTCACTGATGCGGCCATTCGTGCAGGACCCGATGACAACCTGATCGATTGCGATCGGCTCTGCCTTTCTGATCTCAGACATGGGATGTGTATTTTCCGGAAGATGCGGATAGGAGACGGTCGACTCAAGTACGCCAAGGTCAATCGTCACTTCTCTCTCGTACTCTGCGTCCGGATCCGCCTCGTAAATGACGGGCGTCTTCATGGAATGTTCCTTCATATAGGCCATCGCCTTGTCGTCAACCGGGAAGATACCATTCTTTGCGCCTGCTTCGATCGCCATGTTCGCGATTGTAAACCGGTCATCCATGGAAAGTTCGCTGATTCCGTCACCGACGAATTCGAGTGACTTGTAGAGCGCGCCGTCGACGCCGATCTCTCCAATCAGATGAAGGATCACGTCCTTCCCGGACACATACGGGCGGAATTTGCCGGTCACATTGACTCGGATCGCGGCCGGTACCTTGAACCAGGCCCTGCCGGTTGCCATGCCAGCTGCCATATCGGTCGAACCGACACCGGTTGAGAACGCACCGAGCGCACCGTAGGTGCAGGTATGCGAGTCAGCGCCGATTACCAGATCGCCCGCGACAACAAGCCCTTTCTCCGGAAGAAGCGCGTGCTCGATTCCCATCTCACCGACATCATAGTAATTTGTGACGTCATGCGCCTTTGCGAATTCGCGGACACATTTGCAGTTTTCCGCAGACTTGATGTCCTTGTTCGGAATGAAGTGATCCATCACAAGCGCAATTTTGTCCTTATCAAAGACATCCTTTACTGTCATCTTATCCATCTCATGAATAGCGACCGGGGATGTGATATCATTGCCGAGAACAAGGTCCAGCTTTGCTTCGATCAGCTGTCCTGCCTCGACGGATTCAAGACCCGCGTGGCTTGCGAGGATCTTCTGAGACATGGTCATTCCCATAATATTAACCTCCTGTTTCGCGGGCAGTGCCCGCATATGCGGATACCGCATCAGTATCCATAATAATAGTACGACGCTCCCCCGGTAATGCCAAGCACAAGAACAATAAATCCAAGCAGAACAATCAGCGAGAGGACGACGCCGATAATACCGGTCACAAGTCCGGCCGTCGCCGTTCCCGCCTGTTCGCCGCGCCTTCTGGCGACCGCCGAGCAGACGATACCGACGATGCCGAGCGCAAGTCCCAGAAAGACAGAGAATGCAGCCGGAATCGAGATGACTCCGCAAATCATGCCGATGATGCCGAATGTTTCCGGATTTCCATCCTGCTTTGCGGGCATCTGCCTGTGATAGGCCTCCTGCGGATCGCGGCCCGCAGCACTCTGCCAGTATGTGTCCGACCGGGTCTGGTCTCCGACCGCGCTATTGCCGCTTGAAGCAGTCCCTGACGCATACGCTTTGTGAAACGCCTCGCGGCGCTTCGCGGCAATGTACGCCGGCGAGTTTTCCTTCACTTCTTCAGAAGTTTCTGTTTCCCGGATCTGCTCAGGACGTGTCTCCGCGTTTTCGGAGACCAACGGCTCTTCCGTCTTCTCCGCCGGACCTCTATAGGAGCTGTGTTCATTTTCTTCCATAAATAAACTCATCCTTAAATTAACAGCCCCATAAATGTTTGACCATCTATGGGGCTGAAACCTGTCTCAAATATTATGCGGCTTTGAAAAACCAGTGCACCGTATCAGTTGTTGACAAGCTTGTCTTCCTCAGACCAGCTGTACAGAGCACGAATCTGTCTGCCGACTTCCTCTGACGGATGCTCGGAAGCGATCTTGCGAAGTGCCTTGAAGTGTGCCTGACCACCTGCAGGGCTCATGTCAAGCAGGAAGTCCTTTGCGAATGTACCATCCTGAATATCGGAAAGAACCTTCTTCATAGCCTTCTTTGTATCCTCTGTGATGATCTTCGGGCCTGTGATGTAATCGCCGTACTCAGCTGTGTTGGAGATAGAATATCTCATGCCAGCAAAACCGGACTCATAGATAAGGTCGACGATCAGCTTCATCTCATGGATGCACTCGAAGTATGCGTTACGCGGATCATAACCAGCCTCGCAGAGAACCTCGAAACCAGTCTGCATAAGC
>ONSX01000074.1 GCA_900320615.1 uncultured Eubacteriales bacterium | reverse complement strand
GCTCTGGAAGAGGAATTGCAGCAGAAGGACAAGGAGATGTACGATCTGAAACAGGACCTGGTCAATCTCCAGATTGAGATGGAAAAAATGAAGTCCGGAGGAAACTGAACGGACGGGAGATGGGTGGCTGCCGCGTGGTGACCGCCCGTTTTTATTTTTTATGCCGGAGCTGCGCAGATGCACGGATATGTGGGCAGGCTTCTGCTCCGGCGGCATATAGCTTGAGGTAAGCAGGATGAGTACAGAATTACTTGCGCCGGCAGGCTCTCTCGAGGGTCTCAAGGCGGTGATCGCGGCCGGTGCGGACGCGGTCTATATCGGAGGCCGGCTCTTCGGTGCCCGGGCCTATGCGGACAATCCGGAAGAGGACGAGCTGCTCGCCGGCATCGATTACGCGCATCTGCGCGGCGTCCGCGTCTACATGACAGTCAATACACTTCTTAAAGACGAGGAAATGAAGATCCTCGCGGACTACGTCCGCCCGTACTATGAGGCCGGTCTCGACGCAGTCCTTGTTCAGGATTTCGGCGTGATGAAAGAGCTGCACCGGGCATTTCCGGATCTGCCATTGCACGCAAGCACGCAGATGACAGTGACGGGACCGGAATTTGCCTCACTGATCCGGCAGTACGGGATCACGAGAATTGTTCCGGCAAGAGAGCTGTCCTATGAGGAGATCGCAGCGATCAAGAGGGAGACGGGCCTTGAAGTTGAAGTCTTCGTCCACGGCGCGCTCTGCGTCTGCTATTCGGGGCAGTGTCTCTACTCGAGCATGATCGGTGGCCGCTCCGGCAATCGCGGCCGCTGCGCACAGCCCTGCCGCCTTCTCTACCTGAAAAATGAGGACCTCGGCGGCGGAAAGTCGATCGTCGGGATGAAGAATGCGCGTCATTTCTTAAGTCCGAAGGACCTGAATGCGATCGACATCCTGCCGCGCCTCATTGCGGCAGGCGCCGATTCCCTCAAGATCGAGGGCAGAATGAAGAGACCGGAATATGCGGCCGGAGTTGTCTCCATTTACCGGAAGTATCTGGATCTGTACCTCTCCGGTGCGACGTATCATGTCCTTGCGGAGGACAGAAAGAAGCTCTATGATCTCTACAATCGCTCCGGATTTACGGACGGATATTTTTCGCGCCACAACGGGCCGGGCATGATGGCAATGGTCAAGCATGAGCTGACGCGGGAGGAGACCGATGCGCGGCACGCGCTCTATGAGGAGGTGCACAAGACCTACATCGACCATGAAATGAAGGTTCCGGTCGATATTCACGCGGGACTCTATGCGGGAAAGCCGGTCTCCATCTTCTGCAGAACCGCTGCCGGAGATGAGAAAGCCGGAGAGATCCTTGTGCCGGAGAGAAGGCTCGCGCATCTCTCCGTATCTTGCGAGGGACCGGTCGTTGAGAAGGCGCTCTCAAGGCCGCTCGGGGATGAACGTATCGGTGCGACGCTCCGAAAGACCGGAGGGACGGACTTTGAAGCTGTGTCCGTGTCGGTTGATACGGATGGGCAGGGATTTCTCGCGGTCTCGCAGTTAAATGAGCTGAGACGGGAATGTCTCGCAAGTCTCCGGGAAGCGATGCTCGCGCCGTTCCGGAGAAGCAGGAGGCGG
Source organism: uncultured Eubacteriales bacterium (assembly GCA_900320615.1). Lineage (GTDB taxonomy): Bacteria > Bacillota > Clostridia > Lachnospirales > Lachnospiraceae > Chordicoccus. The sequence goes on along the minus strand of ONSX01000074.1, from coordinate 6,557 downwards.
CAGGATCAGGAGACTAAGGAGCCGGAATATGGGAGCTCTGCCGCCGCGGGACATGCGGAGCATATCCTGGCTGACGCAGATGCTAGGGAGCCGGAAGGCTTAACGCAGGGTTGCATCCGGGGAAGGAAGCCACCGAAAGAAGGCGGGCGGCTTTGCCTGACGGCTCTCGTCACGACGCGCGACCAGCTCCGCGCCGTGCTGAAGGCAGAGGACATCGGACTCGTCTATGCAGAGTCGTCGATGCTGCTTGACTCAAAAAACCCGTTTGAGAGTGCGAAAGATTTCATTGCGGCGTGCCGGAGGCACGGGAAGGAGGCCGGTATCGCCTGTCCCTGCATCGACCGCGGCGGAAAGGCTGCTCCCGTCCTTGACCGCGCGGAGGAGCTTTTAAGCTGTGGACTTTCTGTCTTTCTTGTGAGAAGCAATGAGACGCTCGCCGGTCTCATCGGGCGGGGGCTTGCCCCGTATATCCGGGCTGACGCGGGACTTTACACGTGGAACCATGAGGCGGAGCGCGTGCTGGAGGATTTCGGCGTCATAGAAAACACTGCCCCGTATGAGCTTAACCGGAGAGAACTGCGCGAGAGGGACAACTGTTCGAGCGAGATCGTTATTTACGGGTATATTCCGCTCATGGTCACGGCACAGTGCCTCCGCAAAAATACGGAAAAATGCCTGTATCCGGCCGGCTTTGTCCCCGGAGAGAGCGCGAGGCGGGAAGAACCTGCGCCGATCCGCCTTACGGATCGCTACGGCATGAAATTTGATGTCAGGAATGACTGCTGTTTCTGTTATACTATTATCTATAACAGTGTGCCGCTCTGGCTTGCCGGAGAGATGAAGGATCTGCGCGAAATGAAATTTCCGTCGGCCCGCCTTTCCTTTACGATTGAGAGTGCAGCGGAGACAGAACGCGTATTAAAGGCTGTGCGTCTTGCGGCCTCGGGGCACGCCGCGGAGACCTTCAGCGAATACACGAAGGGACATTATCTGCGCGGCGTCGAGTGACGGATACAGGAAAAAAGAATGAATTTATTTATACAGATTTCGAAGTATATATTTATTCTGCTGATGCTCCTTTATGCCCTGAAGGCGTATACATGCATCGGGCAGAAAAATGCGAGAAAGCGGAAGAAAAAGCTGGCATCGCAGACAAGGATTATGTATATCTTTGTCACGCTCGGATTTGTGATTATTTATCTGAACCAGAAGAAGCCGCAGCTTCTCCTGCTCATGGCGGGCATCTGGATCTACTTCAGTGTCACGCAGCAGCTGTACAAGAGACTGTACCCGAAGTCGTCGATGCTGCTGGTCAATAATATGCTGATGCTGCTTTCAGTCGGCTTTGTCATGATCTCGAGAATCAATCTCCCGGAGGGCGTCAAGCAGTTCATTATCGCGGCAGGGAGCACGGTCATTGCACTCGTTGTCCCGGTTATCATCCGGAAACTTAAAGTTCTCGCGAAGCTGAAAGTCCTGTATGCGATTCTCGGACTTCTTGCCCTCGGCGTTGTTCTGATGCTGGCGACACGGAGCGGAGGCGCGACTCTCTCCATTACGGTCGGCGGCATCACGATCCAGTTTTCAGAACTGGTCAAGATCACTTTTGTCTTCTATCTGGCGTCGAGGCTTGCGAGGAACGCGTCATTTCAGAGCATCGTGATCGCCTCTGTCGTTGCGGCGCTTCACGTCGGCATTCTTGTTCTGTCGACCGATCTCGGAACGGCGCTTGTCTTTTTCGTGACATATGTTGTTCTCATTTATGTGGCCTCCCGCAGATGGCAGTATCCGGTCGTCGGAATCGGCGCCGGATGCGCGGCGGCCGTCGCGGCCTATCATCTGTTCGCGCATGTGCGGCAGCGTGTGACGGCCTGGAAAGATCCGTTCAAAGTCTACGACACGTCCGGATACCAGATCGCGCAGGGCCTCTTTGCCATTGCGGCCGGCGGCTGGTTCGGTGTCGGTCTCTGCCAGGGCAGGCCGAATTCGATTCCGGTTGCAACGAAGGATTTCATGTTCGCCGCCATCTGTGAGGAATTCGGCGGTGTGTTCTGTATCGCCATGCTGCTTGTCTGCATGTGCCTCTTTATACTGATTGTCAATATCTCCATGCTGATCCATAACCGCTTCTATAAGCTGGTTGCGCTCGGACTCGGCACGGAGTATGCATTCCAGGTGTTCCTGACGGTCGGAGGCGTGACAAAATTCATTCCGATGACAGGAATCACCCTTCCGCTCGTCAGCTACGGCGGAAGTTCTGTCGCGAGCACCATCATTATGCTCGCAATTATACAGGGACTGTACATTTTACGCGAAGATGAAGGAGAAGAACTTCTTGAGATTCAGCGGAAGAGATCCGGAGGATACGCAGCGGGAAATCGGCAGTGATGTCCGCAATATTCTCCAGGGAAAAAATGTCCGGAGAAATCAGAACCGGGCTCGTCAGGAAAATGCAAACCCCTCGTATGCCCGCAGGGAGACGGGGGAAGAAGAAAGGGCACGTCTCGCCGCGGCCAGAGAGGCGGCTATGAGAAGACGAGCAGAGGCGGAGAGACGCGCGGCAAATGGCTACGGCCGCCGTCCGTCCGGGAGACGTCACATGAAGGAGAACCCACAGGAGAAAAAGAGAAGACTTGCGGCTGAAAAGACGGCGAAAAAGCAGCGGAAGAAGGCGACACGTCCGTATGCGATTATTTCCTACGCCTGCATCGGTCTCTTTGTGCTTCTGATCGCAAACCTCGTGTATTTCAACGTCTACTCCAAGTATTCGGTTCTGAACAGCCCGTACAACAAGCGGCAGGACACGATGGCGGTGTATGTCGTCCGCGGGACAATTCTGTCATCGGACGGAAACAGACTCGCGTATACGAATGTTGAAAGTGACGGGACGGAGACGCGCGTGTATCCGTACGCCAATGAGTACGCGCATGTCGTCGGTTATAATTCGAACGGCAAGGGCGGGCTTGAATCGGTCTGCAATTACGATCTTCTGTCGTCGCACACGAATATCCTCGATCAGATCGTCAATGGCTTTAAGGGCCAGAAAAATCCGGGGGACAACGTTGTCACGACGCTGGACAGCCGGCTGCAAGACACAGCCTTCAATGCGCTCGGGGACTACAACGGTGCTGTGATTGTCATGGAGCCGAAGACGGGGAAGATTCTCGCGATGGTCAGCAAGCCTGACTTTGATCCGAATACGATTGCGAGTACCTGGGACGAACTTGTCGCGGACTCGGGCAGCAGCCAGCTGTTGAACCGCGCGACGCAAGGCCTCTACGCACCCGGGTCGACCTTTAAGATTGTCACGTCGCTCGCCTATCTCCGCAAGCACGGAACCATCGACGGTTTCTCGTGGGACTGCACAGGCTCGATCGATGTCGGGGACGGAACGATTCACTGCTATGACGGCGAGTCCCACGGACAGGAGGATTATACGCTCGCCTTTGCGAACAGCTGCAATACGGCGTTCTCCCAGATCGGACTTGATGTCGGCGCACAGCTTCTCACAGACACGGCAAAGTCTCTTCTGATCGGGAAATCGCTTCCGAGCGATATTGCGGCCTCAAAGAGCCGCTGGAAGCTCACAGATACGGACAGTGATTATATCCTCGCACAGACGGCCTTCGGCCAGGGCAGGACGCAGGTCACGCCGTATCAGATGCTTCTCATTACGAGCGCCGTCGCCAACAACGGGACACTTATGACGCCGCACCTCGTTGACCACATCGAGAACACGGCCGGACAGACGGTTTCCACAAAGAAGACCTCGGAGTACAGGCAGATCATGACGGACAAAGAGGCGTCTGTGCTGAAGAGCCTCATGGAGGCCGTTGTGTCTGAGGGAACCGCGAGCTCGCTGAGTGGCAGGAACTATTCCGTGGCCGGAAAGACGGGCTCCGCCGAGTACACGAAGAGCGACGGAACGATGGGAACGAACTCATGGTTCGTCGGCTTCTCCAACGTGGATGACCCGGACATCGCGGTCGTCGCCATCGCAGAGGACGGTGGTCCGGGAAGCCAGACGGCTGTGCCGATCGCATCGCAGATCTTTGAGGAATATTACAGCATCCACTGACGGGCATTTACATTTGCCGGAAATCGTTGCCCGGAAGGGACTGTCCACGCCGGCCCATGTGGGATATAATGGTGGACATACAGGGCATCCGGCGGAGTCCGGATTCATGAGACGAGAGGAAAAGCATGTATTATTGCAGCAGACTGTATATCGGTAAGAGTGCCGCGCGCTATGAGAAGCGGATCCGCGCCCGCCTCGATGCGGGAAAGACGGACACGGGCCATTATCTGATCACGCTCGCATCAAACGGGACGGACATGCTCGATATCATCGGCACCGGGTTTCTTGTGCAGCCGTCTCTTGCAAGGCGGCTTCCGATGATTGTCGGAATTGCCCGCACGAAGAAGGAGGCTGTCGACATGGTCGTGCAGATGGTGGATGACTGTCTCGCATCGCGTGGAGACTGCGACCTCAGGGCCTATTTTGAGAGCGCGGGAGAGAAAACGTCGTCCTCCGGCCGGAGGAGCATCTGATCTGGTAACTATATTCAGTCCCGCAGCACGAAATGCTTTTCGTTCCGTGCTGCGGGCAGACAATCACACAACTTTCATAAGAGAAGAACGAAGACATGGGAATATTTCTGGGCATCCTCGCCGTCATCGGCAGGATTCTCCTTGTCATCCTTGGAATTGCGATCCTTCTTCTTCTGCTCGTTCTCTTCGTGCCGGTTCGCTACAGGGCAAGGACAGCGGGGCAGGGAAAAGAGATTCGGGCGGACGCGACCGTAACCTGGCTTCTCCATCTCCTGGTTCTCGATATATCATTTCGAAGGAGAAATGCAGACGCAGAAGAGCCCGCGGAAGGACACAATGCCGTATCGGTCCGGTTTCGAGTTTTTGGTATTGATCCGGCAGAGGTGAAAAAGAAAAGAGCCGCGAGGGAGAAGAGCAAAAGAAAAGAAAAAAAGAAAAAAGCGATCCAGAGAATAAAAGAAGAAAATCCCGGGCACTACGAGGAGCTGAGGGCTGAGGCAAAGGCGAGAAGAGAGGCCAGAGAAGCTGCAGCAGCGAGGCTTGAGGCGGAATCGAGGGAGAGAGAAGAGAGGGCCGCTGCCTCCGCCAGGGAGGCGGAGCGGAAGAAGCAGTATGCGCGCGCTCTTTCCCTGCGGGCGTGGCGCTCCATGAACAGGGCCTTCCGGATCAGCAGCGCGGTCTTCGCGACGATTTCGAAAGCCTTTAACATCCTGATCGACAGCCTTGTATTTCTCGCCGGTCTCCCCGCAAAAGCTGCGGAGACGATCGGACACATCGCGGAAACGATGGCAGGCTTTGTTGAAAAAGCGGCCGGATGGGTGACCTTTCTCACCGACCCGCAGGTGATGAGCGCAGCCGCACGGCTTCTTGGCGATGTAAAGAGGGCAATCGGACATCTCCTTCCGAAGGATATGTCCGGCGAGGTCTCGTTTGGACTTGACGATCCAGGAACAACTGGCGAAGTGCTTGCGGCGGTCTCCGCGTTCTATCCGAAGTATGGCGGACGGGTTCGGATCAACCCGGACTTTTCGGGAGAGACGAAGCTCATTTTCGATCTGACGATGCGGGGAAGGGTCTGTCTCTTTTATATTCTTTTCCTCGTCATCCATGCTATAATTGATAAAAATGTACGGTATGTCTTGCACCGGAAGATGACACGTAAAAAGGAGGAGCCTCATGGCAGACAATAATTTTTCCAATACAGTGAATACTCTTTTTGAAGGAATGGAGGGATTTCTTTCCTCCAAGACCGTGGTGGGAGAACCTGTCACCGTGGGCGGTGCGACGATTATTCCTCTGATGGACGTCTCCTTCGGCGTCGGGGCGGGAGCCAACGAGGGGGATAAGAAGATGTCGAACGCAGGCGGCGGAATCGGAGGCAGGATGAGCCCGAATGCGGTTCTCGTGATCGCGAACGGAACGACGAAGCTCGTGTCTGTCAAGAGCCAGGACGGTCTGACGAAGATCATCGACATGATCCCGGACATGGTCAATAAGTTCACGTCGAAGAATAAGGAAGACGGCGAGGCGTAACGGGAACCAGGTTCCTCCGGATCGTACGCAAAGTGTGTGAAACCGATGGCAGTTTGTGCAGTTTGTGGAAAAGGCGCTCATTTCGGTAACAACGTGAGCCATTCTCATAGAAGATCCAACAGGATGTGGAAGTCTAACATCAAGAAGGTCAAGATTGTGGTAAACGGAACTCCGAAGCACGCATATGTATGCACACAGTGCCTCAAGAGCGGAAAAGTGGACCGCGCCTGAGAATCTGTGCAGAGAACGTTATGACGATTGTAAGGTCTCGCTGAAAGCGGGACCTTTTTTCGTAGATACAGGTACTTCGGTTATACTTCCCGCAAAAGGCTTTTCATTTTCCGGCGCAGAGGGTATAATATTTAAGATTTTAGGAGATTTCATATCGGAGGATCTGTTTATGAAGGGACGTATTAGTTCAGAATACGGCGAAATTCTCGTCGATTCCGATGTCATTGCCACGTATACAGGTT
>ONSX01000058.1 GCA_900320615.1 uncultured Eubacteriales bacterium | reverse complement strand
TTGCAGAGTCCGGTATGTGCCGCTTGCTGATAATTACGGCATAGCAGAAAATACAAACCGGGCGATTGCGGCAGCGCGCGGCGTCTATATAGGCTTTCTTGATCACGATGACCTTCTCGAGCCGGACGCCATCTATGAGATGATGAGGGCGGCGCGTGAAAAGGGAGCGGACATGCTCTACTCGGATGAGGATAAGGTCAGCGCGGATGGATCAAAACATTTTCAGCCGCATTTTAAGCCGGAATTCAATCTGGATCTCCTCAGATCCAACAATTATATCACGCATTTTCTTGTCGTGAAGAAAGCGCTCGCAGAAGAAGCGGGTGCAGGGTTCCGAGGATTCTTTATCACTGGAGAACGCACGAGGCATCGACGGCGGATAATCCGATGAGCAAGACTTACGCCTATGAGGCAGGAAAGAAGGCTGTGGAGGGAAGCCTGCGGCGGACGGGAGAAAAGGGAACGGTTGAGCTCCTTCCTGACTTCGGTTTCTATCGCGTCAGATATCCGGTGACCGGCTGTCCGAAAGTGTCGGTCATCATTCCGAACAAGGATGAGCACGAGGCACTTGACCAGTGTATCCGGTCAGTTCTCGACACGAATTATCCGAACCTCGAGGTGATTATTGTCGAGAACAACAGCACGGAGCGGGAAACTTTCGAATATTACAGAAAACTCGCCCGGTCTGGTGAAGGAAATATCCGTTTTGTCCGGTGGAAGAAGGGCTTTAATTACTCGGCAATCAATAATTACGGCGTGTCCTTTGCGCGCGGCGAATATCTCCTGTTCCTGAATAATGATGTCCGGGGCACAATTTCGACGGACTGGCTTGAAGAGATGCTCGGCGTGTGCCAGCGGCCGGACGTCGGTGCGGTCGGTGCAAAGCTGTACTATCCGGACAACCGGATTCAGAGCGCAGGAATCGTCATCGGAATCGGAGGAATTGCAGGATCGATGTTTGTGGATATGCCGAGGGGACGGGGCGGATACATGCACAAGGCCTCGATTATGCAGGATCTCTCGGCCGTCACTGCGGCCTGCATGCTCGTGAAGCGGGAGGCCTTTGCAAAGGCCGGAGGCTTCACGGAGGAGCTCGCGGTCGCGTTCAATGATGTTGATTTCTGCCTGAAGGTCGGGCAGTGCGGGTACCGGATCGTCTACGATCCGTACGCAGAGCTCTATCACGATGAGTCGAGAACGCGGGGAACGGAAGATACGAAGGAGAAGGTGAGAAGATTCCAGAGTGAGATTGAGTATATGCGGTCACACTGGACAGACATCCTGATCCATGGAGATCCGAATTATAACCCGAATCTGTCTCTGAAAAAATGGAATTATTCTCTGAAGGTATAAGTTATGACAAGTATTGCACCGAAAGTTTCCGTCGTCATCCCGAACTATAACGGAATCCGCTACCTCCGCAACTGCCTCGAATCCGTGTACCGGGAATCGGTCATTCCGGATCGGGTGATCGTTGTTGACAACGGATCAAAGGATGGAAGCGCGGAGGAGGCGGAGCGGCTGTTCCCACAGGCGGAAATGCTCCGCATGGGGGAAAACACAGGATTCTGCGGAGCGGTTAACGCAGGAATCCGCGCCTCTGCGGGGATGGATTATATCATTCTTCTCAATAATGATACAGTAGTCGACAGAAATTTCACGAGAGAGCTTGTACGCGCGATGGAGCGGAAGAGCAGTGTATTTTCCTGCCAGGCCAAAATGCTGAGCATGAAGAATCCGCATCTCATGGACGACGCGGGAGATCTGTACTGCGGACTTGGCTGGGCCTTTGCCCGCGGCAAGGGAAAACCGGAGAAGCTGTACCGTCGGCCGGCGGAAATCTTTTCCTGCTGCGCCGGTGCAGCCATCTACAGAAAATCGATTCTCGACGAGATAGGCCTGTTTGATGAGAATCATTTCGCGTATCTCGAGGACTGCGATATCGGATGGCGGGCGAGAATTCACGGATATCACAATCTGTTCATTCCGTCAGCCAGAGTCCTGCATGTCGGGAGCGCCTCGAGCGGATCGGTCTACAACCTGTTCAAGGTGATCAATACAAGCCGGAACAGCATCTATGTGATTGCAAAGAATATGCCGGTGCCGCAGATTCTTCTGAACCTTCCGACATTGATTTTAGGATTTCTGGTCAAGGCGGCCTTTTTTGCCGCAAAGGGATACGGCAGGGAGTATGTACAGGGAATTGCGAAGGGCTTTCTTCTTGCCATGAAGGGACGGAGAGAGGGGAAAATTGTCCGGTTTTATCCGGAAAACACCGGCAATTATGTGAGAATCCAGATCGAGCTCTGGATCAACATCGTGCGCCGCTTTCTGCAGGGCTGACTTCCGGGATAAAAACTGTGCTTGCCTTAATCCGGGGTCTATAGTATATTTAAAAATTAAGGAGCCAAAACCTGGGAGAGTAGAGTCTTGATTGAAGATAATCAGAAGTACTTTAACCGTCTTCTGGCGGTCGTTGATGCCGTCATAGTTGCATTTTCCTACTGGTTAGCCTGGTATATAAAATTCAGAAGCCGTCTGTTTTCGCGCGGTTCATTTGAGGCCGTGCCCTACCCGGTATATATGTCGGTTATGCCGATCATGGTCATCATGATGATCATTCTGTACTGGGCAGTCGGATTGTATTCACCGCACCGGATGCGCGGCCGCAGGGTCGAGATCAGAAATATCGTTGCTGCCAATATCATGGAATACGTGGCCTTCATTGTGGTTCTGTACATGCGTCACCAGATGTACTGGTCGCGTTCCATGCTGTCGATGTTCGCGGCGATCAACGCGATCCTTGACATTGCGATGCGTCTCGGTGTGTGGCAGATCCTCACAAATATGAGGAAGAAGGGCAGGTTCGTCCGAAATGTGCTGCTCGTCGGATACAGTCACGCGGCGGAGGAATTTATCGACCGCGTTCTGACGAATCCGCAGTGGGGGTACAATATACGGGGGATTCTGGATGACCGCGTCGAGGCAGGAACGGAATACAAGGGAATCAAGGTACTTGGAAGGATCGATAATCTGATGGTGATTCTTCCCGAGAACCATCTTGATGAGATTGACATCACGCTTGGACTGGGAGAGTACTACAGACTGGAAACGATTGTCGCCCTGTGCGAGAAATCGGGCGTACACACGAAGTTTATTCCGGATTACTACAATATCATTCCGACCAAGCCGTATACGGAGGATCTTCTGGGGCTTCCAGTCATCAATATCCGCTATGTGCCGCTCTCGAATACGTTCAATGCCATGATAAAGAGGATTCTTGACATCATCGGAAGCATTGTCTGTATAGCGATTTTTTCGCCGGTCATGCTGGTATTTGCGATTCTTGTCCGTGCGTCCTCTCCGGGACCGATTCTGTTCCGGCAGGAGAGAGTGGGACTGCACAACAGAAAATTCAGGATGTATAAATTCCGCTCGATGGTCATGCAGGATTCCAGCAAGGAGAAGAAGGCATGGACTGTCCGTGACGACCCGCGCGTGACAAAGGTCGGAAAATTTATGCGGAGGACAAGTATCGATGAGCTTCCGCAGCTGTTCAATGTTCTGAAGGGAGATATGTCGCTCGTTGGCCCGCGTCCGGAGCGGCCGTATTTCGTCGAGAAATTCCAGGAGGAGATCCCGCGCTACATGATTAAGCATCAGGTCCGCCCGGGAATGACAGGCTGGGCGCAGGTGCACGGCCTTCGGGGCGATACGTCCATCAGAAAACGCATTGAATATGATCTTTACTACATTGAGAACTGGACGCTTGGACTCGATATTAAAATCCTGTTCATGACGGTCTTTAACGGGTTTGTCAACAAGAACGCATACTGAAAGGTAAGATCAATATGAAGGGCAAGAAAAAGAAGCATGGCATGGCGTTGTTCATGGCGGAACTGCTGATTATCGTCGTCGTCGGCCTCGGAATCTTCATTTACGCAAAGATCAATGAGAATCTGCGCGCGAGAAATAATGCGTCTGAAAATCAGACCAACTCAGCTGTGGAAAATGATGCGAATGCGAACGGAGATGCCGCCGCAGAGAACTCTGGCATAGATGATAATTCCAAGATGAGCGGATACACGAATCTTGTACTGGTCGGTATTGATACGCGTGAGGGCGATCTGCACTACGCGAACAGTGATACGATGATCATCTGTAGCATTAACAATGACACAAAGCAGGTCAGACTTGTTTCCCTGTACAGAGATACGCTTCTCAATATCGGTTCTCTCGATGATGAAAATGCGGTCAACTTCAATAAATGCAATGCCGCCTACGCAGTCGGCAGCGCGAAGCAGATGCTCCAGATGATGAATAAGAACCTGGACATGAACCTGCACGACTATGTGGTCGTCGATTTCAGTGCGGTTGCAAAGCTTGCCGAGGATCTCGGGGGTATTGATGTCGATCTCACTTATGAGGAGGCAGTCCATCTGAATGACTACTGCGTGGAGACTGCGCAGGTCACCGGGGACACCTATACACCGCTTGATCTTCCGGACGAGGATAATCAGTGGACGGGCACGAAGAATTTTCATCTGAACGGCGTGCAGACAGTTGCCTATGCCCGCATCCGCTATACGGCCGGCAATGACTTCAAGAGAACGCAGAGACAGAGACTTGTCATCGAGAAACTCGTCGAGAAGGCGAAGAGCGCAGGATTCTCGACGGTCTCATCCATTATTGCCGATGTGTTCCCGCTCTGCTATACGTCCTATTCGAGCTCGGATATTCTGAAGCTGGCCACACAGGTTTTTGACTATAGTATTGAGAAGACCAGCGGCTTCCCGTTTGCGCATCTCGAAAATGATGTGACGGTCGGGGATAATACCTATGATTGCGTTGTCCCGGTCACGCTTGAGCAGAACGTGAAGGAGCTTCACTCATTCCTGTTTGGCGACAAGAACTATGAGCCGACGGAGACTGTGAAGGAGTACAGCCAGGATCTCATTGATCTCTCGGGCTACGGTGAGGACAGTATCGAGACAGCGAAGGAGAACAGTGTCATCAGCGGAAGCGGCGGAGAGGCGGACAGCGTCAAATAAGGACGCCGAAGCTGACCATACATGTGCCATCTGACGTGCGGGGAGGTATGTCAGATGGCACGCATTTTCTAAGGGGTAGTAGCAAATGAAAAATCCAACGGTCGATGTGATTATTCCGACCTACAAACCGGACTTGTCTTTTCGGACGGTTCTTGAAAGACTTTCCGATCAGTATGACGCTCCGTCACATATTCTGATCATCAATACGGGAGAGGAATATTGGAACGAGCAGCTCACAGAGGGTATTGAGACTGCGGAGGTCTATCATATCCGGCCCGAAGAGTTTGACCACGCGGCGACGCGGAATATGGGCGCGGATCTTTCGGATGCCGATATAATCGTGTTTATGACGCAGGACGCTGTTCCGCACGACAGGCGGCTGATCGGCAACCTGATCCGGCCGCTTATGGAGGATCCGCTGATTAAAATTTCGTATGCGCGGCAGCTCCCGAAGCCGGGCTGCAGAATCACGGAAGGCTGCATCCGCAGCTTTAATTATCCACACGAGAGTTATGTGCGTCGTCTGGAGGATCTAAAGGAATACGGGATCAAGACATTCTTCTGTTCCGATGTCTGCGCGGCCTATGACCGGCAGACCTTTCACGAGATGGGGGGCTTTTCGAAGCCCTGCATTTTCAATGAGGACAGTGTTTTCGCCGGAAAGATCATAACGCTCGGATATGAGGTCGCCTATGCGGCCGACGCGAGGGTTCTGCATTCCCACAACTACACGAATATGCAGCAGTTCCACAGAAATTTCGACAACGGCGTATCGCATGCCATGCACCCGGAGATTTTCCGCAGCGTTGCGTCCGAGGGGGAAGGGGTGAAGCTCGTGCAGTATGTCACAAGATCGCTTCGGAAAATGAACCGGGGGTATCTGATCCCGGGCTTTTATATTCAGTGTTTCTTCCGCTACGCGGGTTTCAAGCTTGGAGAGAACTATGCCATTCTGCCGGAATGGCTGGTGATGGCATGTACGGGCAACAGGCGCTTCTGGACATGGCGCGATGCGGAGGACTAGGCCGGTCACAGTTTCATCACATTTTTTATTTATTATAGTAAGGAAAAATGGGTGCGATGCAGGCGGCAGGGCCGCAGCGGAAAATAGGGTGAATTTCCGGAGGGCACGCATCCGCGAAAGGGGCACTTTATAATGGATGATTATTTGAACGGCAGTACGCCGGAACATGAGAATCAGGATCAGCCTTCCGCAGCCGGCAGCCCGTATCAGAATACAGAAAATGCAAATCCGCCGGCAGAGGAGAATCCGGTGCGGGGTGATGCTCCGTCTGAGAAGGATTCCTCTATGTCTGCTCAGAATACAGGCACAGGGAATAATGCCGGGTCATATCGGAATCAGAATACGGGAAGCTACAGCAATGACAATCAGTGGGGAACCTACGAGGACTGGAATTTCGGCAACATAGAAGCAAAGAAGCAGCAGACGTATTCCGGCCGGAGCAGCACGGCCGCGTCCGATATGAGCGGGGCACAGGAACCTGCCGGAGCTTCGGGCTTTGCAGAAGAAAACGGCACCGGTTCATATGGTCAGAGCGGCTATACAGGGAACGGCGCCGATTCATATAACCAGGATGGCTATGCGGGGAACGGCAGTGACTATCACAGCAGATATGACTCCTACCGGTTCCGTACGCCGGAGGATGAGAGAACGGCCGGCACCGATTTCATGAACCCCGCGGGAGGCTCTGGAAACGATCCTGAAGGGCCGGGGAGAAAAAACAGAAGGAACAGAAAGGACAAGAAAGGCTCGGGCAAAGGACAGAAAATCGCGGTTATCGTGCTTCTTGCAGCTATGTTCTGCCTGATTGCCGTTCTGGTGTATAAGGGGGTGTCTTCCCTCTCGGGAGGAAATCAGGAGGCAGCGCCATCCTCTTCGTCTTCTGCTGATTCGAGCGAGAAAATTGTTCTCGGGAATCAGGACAGCACAGAAAGCAGCGCGGAGAGCAGTGTCAGCTCGATCGATCCGAATGCGCTTCAGTCGGAGGCGGATGCAGACAGCAGCAGTGATGAGGAACTGCCGACGGAGGAAGTTGTCGAGAAGGTGATGCCGTCCATGGTTGCCATCACAAATACGAGTGTTGAAGAGTACCAGAACATTTACGGTCAGACACAGTCGTCGGAGAGCGTATCTGCGGGAAGCGGCATTATCGTCGGAAAGACGGACGATGATCTGCTGATCGCAACGAACAATCACGTGATTTCGAGCGCATCCGAGATTACAGTTACCTTTGTTGATAATTCAGCAGTCAAAGGAACTATCAAGGGTACCGATGCGGACAACGATCTCGCAATCGTTGCGGTCGCTCTCTCAGACCTGTCGTCTGACACGCTGGATCAGATTAGCGTCGTTTCCATCGGTGATTCTGATGATGTGAAGGTCGGCCAGTCCGTCGTCGCGATTGGCAATGCACTCGGCTATGGCCAGTCCGTATCAAAGGGAATCGTCAGTGCGCTGAACCGCGAGGTTACAGATTCGGACGGCTCGGTCAAGACACTGATCCAGACAGATGCGTCGATCAATCCGGGTAACTCAGGCGGCGCGCTTCTCAACATGAAGGGCGAGCTGATTGGTATCAATGAGGCGAAGTATGTTGATACGAGCGTCGAAGGCGTCGGATACGCGATTCCGATGAATATCGCGGAGCCAATTCTTGAGAAGCTCGGGAGCAAGCAGGCCAGAAACAAGGTCAGTGACGACCAGGCCTCCTACATCGGTATTACATGCGTCACGATGCCTGACTCCTATGTGGAGCAAGGATACCCGCAGGGGGTCTATGTGGCGAGTGTGATTAGCGGAGGGCCGGCTGACAAGGCTGGAATCAAGGCAGGCGATATTATTACGTCGATGGACGGGACATCGGTCTCGACAAAGGAAGAACTGATCAATAATCTGGCCTATTACGCGGCCGGAGAACAAGTGGAGATATCTCTGAGCCGCATCAACAGTCAGCAGAATGGGTTTGACAAGGTGAAGGCCACGGTCACGCTCGGAAGCAAAAACGACAGCACCTGGAAGTCCCAGGAGGCGGAGAGCAGTGCTGAATCTGCCTCAGATGAGAATGATAATAATGGCTGGGACTTCTTCGGAAGATAAGAGAAGATGTTCTGAACATAAATCGTATACGCAAAAACTGCCGCAAGTCCTGCGGCAGTTTTTGCATTGCGGGAATTTTCTTTATAGAAAGTTCACTTGAGACGGATCGTACCGGGGACTATAATAATTATAGTAAAAATCGAGGAGAATATATGGCGGAATCAGACGATAAGAAGAATGCAATCACGGAGTCAGGCCATGACGGGAAGGGGCAGGAACAGAGAGAAAAAAATGAAAATCGGTGCTCCCTGTGCGGACGCCCGGAGTCAGCGGCCGGGACTCTCATTTCAATGCCGAACGGCATGCATATATGTGCGGACTGCATGGAAAAAAGTCTCAGCGATATGCGGAAGCACTTTGACATCGATTCTCTGCTGGATGCAGCGCCGGGCATGCAGTTTCTGAACATGGGCGATCTGATGCACCCGGCGCCGCATGAACAGAAGCAGGAAGAGGAACAGCCCCTGCCTGAATTTGAGATGAAATCTGTCCCGGCACCGCATGTCATAAGGAGACAGCTCGACCAGTACGTTGTGGGACAGGAACACGCGAAGAAGGTGCTCTCGGTCGCTGTCTACAACCACTACAAACGCATTATTGAAGAGGAGAAGATTACCAGAGAAAAGAAGGCGGAGAGCGACGGGAAGGCGAAGCAGGACACGCCGTGGCTGGTTGAGATCGATAAGTCTAATGTGCTGCTACTCGGTCCCACCGGATCCGGCAAGACGTATCTGGTGCAGACACTGGCAAAACTTCTCGATGTTCCGCTTGCGATTACAGACGCGACGTCGCTCACGGAGGCGGGCTATATTGGCGATGACATCGAGAGTGTCGTGTCGAAGCTGCTGGCGGCTGGAAATAATGTCGCAAAGGCGGAGCATGGCATTATCTTTGTCGATGAGATCGACAAGATTGCGCGCAAGAAAAATGCAAATCAGCGCGATGTGAGCGGCGAGGCGGTTCAGCAGGGAATGCTCAAGCTGCTCGAGGGAGCAGAGGTCGAGGTTCCGGTCGGCGCGACATCGAAGAACGCGATGGTGCCGATGAAACTCGTCAATACAAAGAATATTCTCTTCATCGTCGGCGGAGCATTTTCCGGCCTGGAGGATATCATCAGGGAACGCCTGAACAGGCACAGTTCGATTGGCTTTCAGGCTGACCTGAAGGACAAGTACGATGATGACCGATACATTCTCCGGAAGGTGACGACGGAGGATCTCAGAAAGTTTGGTATGATCCCCGAATTCCTCGGGCGGCTTCCGATCGTCTGCCCGCTTGATCCGCTCGATGAGGACATGCTCATGGAGATCCTGAGCAAGCCGCGCAATGCAATTCTGCGCCAGTACGAGACGCTGCTTGCGATGGACGAGGTGAAGCTGACCTTTGAGGACGGCGCGCTCCGGGCGATCGCGAAGCAGGCCCTCGAAAAAGATACCGGCGCGAGAGCTCTGCGGTCCATCATAGAGTCGTTTATGCTCGATATCATGTATGAGATCCCGAAGGACGACAATATCGGGGAGGTCGTGATCACAGAGGACTACGTTGAGCACAGGGGAGCCCCGAAGATCCTGATGAGGAGCAGCGGGTGAAAAATGGCGGATCGGGCCTTGTCTTCACTGACGGCTTCCGAAATCTGTGTGGAGTGAACGGTGAATAACATGAATTTCCGGGGCAGGAGGTGTGCCGGAAGAAAGGAGTACAGCTATGTCAGATGATTTTTTCAGCGATATCGGACGTCACATTTCAAGGTATACGAAGAAAGCGGCGGAACAGACAGGAACATTTTTCGAAGCGACAAAGATCAGCGCACAGATTACAGGTGAGGAAAATGAAGTCAGAAAGATTTATCAGAAGCTGGGCGAGGAAGTCTTTCAGAGAGCTGTGACCGGCGGCGTGGCGCTCACGGACAGTGAAAAGGAGCTGGTCGATTCCATCGGGGATCACAAGGAAAAGATTCGCGTGATGCGGCAGCAGCTCGCCGATGTGAAGGGAATGGTGGTCTGTCCGAAATGCGGGGCTATAATCGCAGGGGATTCCTCATTCTGTCCGAAGTGCGGGGCAGAGGTTCCGGAGGATCTTCGCTCTGACAGAAAGAAGGAGCAGGAGGCGGCGGAGGACGCACGCTTTGAGAACGAAGATGATGGTGAGGACACCGCGGCGGACGCGGAGTTCACCCAGGTGACAGAGGATGCTGACGGACAGATCCGCACCGCTGAGTATGAAGAAATTCATGAGAAGAGCGGAAAGGATGCGGCTGCTGATCAGACATCGGAGCAAAAGGAAGAAAAGACGGAAAATTCATCGGCAGAAAGCGGGAATAAGGCATGAGATTTTATTTTCTTCTCTTTATCGGCGTTTTTGCGGCCGACATGATGACAAAAACCTGGATTGATCAGCATCCGGAGCTTGCAGAGCGTGGACTTGCCTGCACGAACGGGTATATAGGAGTGAAAATGCTTGATAATTCCGGCTTTGCCGGTGGAAAGGCATCAAAGGAGCCGGTCATGGTCCGCAATGTGGCAACTGCCGGATTTACACTGCTGATGATCAAGTGGCTGGCGGATCTTGGCGGAAAGAAGGAGAGTGCGCTCGGAAAGGCCGGCTGGGCACTTGTGCTCGGCGGAGGACTTGGAAATATCGTCGACCGGTGGGCGCGTGGGTCCGTGCGTGACTTTCTCACGTTGCCGAAGGCCAAAGCAAATCGCATACGGGATATCGTCTTCAACACGGCAGATGTCGCGATCGCGCTCGGGATTCTGCTGATCGGAATCGGAGAAATTCCGCGCAGAAATAAATAAAGAAAGACCTGTCAGATGAGGGGGGACTGCTTCGGCAGTCCCCCCTTTTTGCTGGAAGAAGGGCGGCAAGTAATCATAAAAATAGCCGGAACCCTTTCGGATTCCGGCCTCTGAGCAGGAAAAGGGACTTGAACCCTCACTGTATTGCTACAACAGGCACCTGAAGCCTGCGCGTCTGCCAATTCCGCCATTCCTGCGAACCGTTGACTGATTGTATTTCTCGTGTTTCGTCCGTCAACGATGACTATCTTACTATGGAATCTGCGATTCGTCAACTATTTTTTAAAACTATTTCTTCTTTCGGTTGCGTGAAGCTACCCTTGAAAATTGAAATCCGCTATGGTACAGTTTATAAGGTCTATGTCTGTAAAAAAAGATACGCCAATACAGAAACGTAAGAGCCGCACGCTGTGTTCTGCCGTTGATTATACTGAGTCAGCTGAACCGGCGGGAGAGGCGGCTTGTTTTCTCAAGGCTGACATTCAAGAAAGGGCGGTAAAAGCGTGAAAGCATTCCTGATTCTGGAAGACGGAACGGTCTTTACGGGTACCAGTATTGGTACGCAGAGGACCGTCATCAGCGAAATCGTATTTAACACATCCATGACAGGCTATCTCGAGGTCCTCACGGATCCATCCTACGCCGGTCAGGCCGTATGCATG
>ONSX01000014.1 GCA_900320615.1 uncultured Eubacteriales bacterium | reverse complement strand
ACCTGAAGGACGGCGACGTTGTTGAATTTCTGTATTTCATGGGAGGCGGCCGCTGATGCCATTTACAAATGAACAGCTGGAGCGATATTCCAGACACATCATCTTAAAGGAGATCGGCGTCAAGGGACAGAAGAAGCTCATGAACGGCTCTGTCCTCATCATCGGCGCCGGCGGACTCGGCGCACCGGCGGCTATGTACCTCGCCGCAGCCGGAGTCGGAAAGATCGGCATCGCGGATGCGGATGTCGTCGATCTTTCGAATCTGCAGAGACAGGTCATTCACACGACGAATGATCTCGGAAAGCCGAAGGTTGAGTCAGCTGCCGAGACGATGCGCGCGATCAACCCGGATGTAGAGGTCGTGACATACCAGGAATTCATTTCCGCGGCGAATATCAAGGATATCATCAAGGATTACGATTTCGTTCTCGACGGGACAGACAATTTCCCGGCAAAGTTTCTGATCAATGACGCGTGCGTCATGCTGAAGAAGCCGTTCTGCCACGCCGGCATCATCCGCTTTAAGGGCCAGCTCATGACATGGACTCCGGAGTCCGGAGCGCCG
This sequence comes from uncultured Eubacteriales bacterium, assembly GCA_900320615.1. Lineage (GTDB taxonomy): Bacteria > Bacillota > Clostridia > Lachnospirales > Lachnospiraceae > Chordicoccus. The sequence goes on along the minus strand of ONSX01000014.1, from coordinate 26,445 downwards.
TGCTACCGCTGCGTATTCAAGAATCCGCCGCCAAAGGACGCAGTTCCGACCTGTAAGCAGGCGGGCGTCATCGGCGCAATGGCGGGCGTCATCGGGTGCCTGCAGGCGCTCGAGGCAGTCAAGTATCTGACGGGGGCAGGTGAACTGCTCACAGGAAAGCTGCTGACATTTGACGGACTGACGATGAATTTCCACACGATCAAGCTTCCGCCGAAGGGCGATGGCTGCGCGGTCTGCTCAGACCATCCGACGATTACGGAGCTCATCGATTACGAGCAGGCGACGTGCGATTTCAATCCGAAGAAACCGCTGGACTGACATGCGATGTCGGCCGGGAGTGTGCATTGGCTCAGGCATCTGAAGCCTGTGCGCCCTGCGGATGCCGACAATGCTTTCGGAACAGGAACAGCGCGATCTGGAGGAACAGACATTGAAGGTATTACTGAAGAAGAGCGACTATGAGAAGATCATCGCGTATGCCCGGTCGCAGCGGCCGGACGAGGCCTGCGGGCTGATCGCGGGACGGGACCTTGACGACGGGATTACCCGCGAGGTCCGAAAAGTCTATATGCTCACCAACGTCGATCACACAAATGAACATTTCTCGATGGATCCGAAGGAGCAGCTCGCCGCGGTGAAGGACATGCGCCAGAACGGCCTTGTGCCGCTCGGCAACTGGCATTCTCACCCGGAGACGCCGGCGAGACCGTCGGAGGAGGATATCCGCCTTTCATTTGACAGCAGGGCAAGTTATCTGATACTCTCACTCAGAGTGGACGAGAGACCGGAAATTAATTCCTATCATGTCGTGCACTGCCGGGACGTGGCGAAGGAACAGCTTATTCTCGTGGACGGCTGAATCTGCGCTGCATGACCCGTCATCGGAAGATGCTACAGGAAATGAAACGCGCTGACCGGAGACCCCGGCCGGTATGATTTTATCTTGCGGAGGGAAGTGTATGGCTACATATGATATTGCCGCGCTCAAGAAGGGCGGCTTCATGAAACAGAAACAGAAGGGAAAATTTTCCCTTCGTCTCGGCATTGTCGGTGGACAGGTGACAGCTGAGCAGCTGGCCGCGGTCGTTGAGGTCGCGAATCGCTACGGACACGGCTATGTTCATCTGACGGCGCGTCAGGGCATCGAGATTCCGTTCATTGATATCAATCAGATCGAGGAAGTCAAGGCGGCGCTCGCGAAGGGCCATATCGCGCCCGGCGTCTGCGGCCCGCGTGTCCGCACGATTACGGCATGTCAGGGTATGGCGACATGTCCGAACGGCTGCATCGACACAGAGAATCTCGCGCAGGAGCTGAACGACCGCTATTTCGGCCGCGAGCTTCCGCACAAGTTCAAGTTCGGCGTCACGGGATGTCAGAACAACTGCCTCAAGGCGGAGGAGAACGACCTCGGCATCAAGGGCGGTCTCAAGGTCGACTGGCAGGAGGACAAATGCATTGCCTGCGGCGTCTGTGTGAAGACCTGCCGCACGAACGCGATTACACTTAAGGACGGCAAGATTACGATTGATCCTGCAAAATGCAATTTCTGCGGTCGCTGTGCGTATGCGTGCCCGACGGACGCGTATGCATACACGCGCGGCTATATTCTCACGTTCGGCGGAAACTTCGGCAATAATATCGCGATGGGCGAGCCGATCATTCCGTTTATTGAGGACCACGACAAGCTGATGGCGGTCTGCGATGCGACGATCAGGTTCTTCGCTGAACATGCGAAGCCGTCAGAGCGGTTTGCATTTACGCTGAAGCGGGTCGGATTTGACAAGCTCGCGAAGGTGGTCCGCGAGGCGTATGAAAACGCGTGACGCGCGATATGATTGAAACGCGGGCGTGATCCCTGAGCAATTTACCAGAGGCTGCCGAAGGCGGCGGAGAGGAGAACACATGGCTGATACAATCAAAGCTGACGAGACAGTTGATATTACGGACGTCGTCTGCCCGGTCACATTTGTCAAGGCGAAGGTTGCGCTCGAGGAGCTCGACGACGGACAGATCCTGTCTATTCACATGAACGACGGTGAGCCGGTTCAGAACGTGCCGCGCTCTATCAAGGACGAAGGACATCAGATCCTGAAGCTCACAGACAATGGGGACGGGACATATGACCTTCTTGTAAGAAAGGTCGGGGACTGAGTCGTCTCTTTGCGCACGGAGCTCTGCCGGAAGGCAGAGCTCTTTTTGCGTCCGGGAGGGTTCGCTCACGCGGGTCTGTAGATGGGTCCGGCCGTGCGTATCGGAAAGGTGGTTGGGCTCTGCCCCTTGCGGAGTGAGCGGATCTACTGTATAGTGCGCTGTATAAAGGGAGGTTAGCCATGATACGGATCAGCCAGCTGAAGCTGCCCTGCGGAAGTGACCCCGCGGAGCTTGAGAAGAAGATCAGGAAGGCGCTCAGACTGAAGAGGGAGGCGCGATTTTCATTTTCGATTGTGAGGCACTCGGTCGATGCGAGAAGAAGGCCGGAACTCTTCGACGTCTATTCGGTCGACGTGAGTCTGGGGACGGATGGGAGCACAGCCGGGGAGGCTTTGCCCAAGAAGGAAATGCGTCTGTCAACACACGGGACGAAAGCTTCGGAGAAGGAAATTCGCCGGGAGGAAATGCTCGTAAAGAATATTCATGACCGGAACATTCTCTTTGTGCAGCCGAAGGAGTATGTGTTCCCGGCGGAGAACCCGGACCTGCCGCGCATGCCGTACCGCCCTGTTGTCATCGGATGCGGCCCGGCCGGACTTTTCTGCGCGCTCGAGCTCGCGCGCCACGGCTACAGACCCGTCCTTCTTGAACGGGGCGATGCGATGGAGGAGAGAGCGGCGCATGTCGGTCGTTTCTGGAAGACCGGCGTGCTCGATCCCGAGTCCAATATCCAGTTCGGCGAGGGCGGCGCGGGAACATTTTCTGACGGCAAGCTCACGACAAATGTGAAGGACAAGTACGGACGCAATGCGCGCGTGGTCCGAACCTTTATCGAGGCGGGCGCGCCGGAAGACATCGCGTATGAATATCATCCGCATATCGGAACGGACATGCTTCGCAGCGTGATTGTTCGTCTGAGGAATGACATTCTCTCGCTCGGGGGAGAGATCCGCTTCCGCTCCCGCGTCACGGACATTCTGGGGGAAAACTGTGTAGAAGGCGTGCGCGTCGAGGGGCCGGACGGCTCGTATGAACTGCCGGCATCTGTCGTTGTGCTCGCTCCCGGACACAGTGCGCGCGACACGATTCGTTCTCTCTTTGCGCGCCGGATACCGATGACGCAGAAGAATTTCGCGGTCGGTTTCCGCGTATCTCATCCGCAGCGCATGATCGACGAGCGGACTTATGGCATATCTGATCCCCGGGAAATGAAGCGCCTTCATCTTCCGGCCTCGAGCTACAAGCTGACGGCGCGGGCGGCCGACGGGCGCGGCGTCTACAGTTTCTGTATGTGTCCTGGAGGCTATATAGTCAACGCATCCTCGGAGAAAGGAAGACTCGCCGTGAACGGGATGAGCGACTATGCCCGCGACAGTGCGCGCGCAAACAGCGCGATTATCATGACAGTTGACGCGAAGGACTTCGGGTCGGACGAGGTTCTGGCCGGACTTCATTTTCAGGAGAATCTGGAGGAGCGGGCGTATGCCCTGGCGGATGGAAGGATCCCTGTCGAGCCGTATCTCCTGTTTGAGAAGGCAGTGCAGACGAAGGAACGGGAAGATAGAAATCGGTCTGATCAGAATGCAGGCGGGATTCAGCGGAAAGGTGATGCGCGTGAGGAGTCTGGCGAACGGACAGGTACGTGCGGAATGGCTGAGGGACATGAACAGCCGGATGCCCGGGAAGAGCGGCGTGAGCTGACGGCTGAGGAGACGGAGCGGCTGTGCCTCCGGGGACTGGCGGGCTATGCGCCTCTCCACAGGCTGTTTCCGGAGCGGATGAACCGGGACTTTATCGAGGGAATGCGCCAGTTCGACCGCTCATTTCCGGGATTTGCCGGGAATGAGGCGTATGTGTGCGGACTGGAGAGCCGCACGTCGTCGCCGGTGCGAATTCTCCGCGGGGACGACTTTATGTCGCCCGGGCTCTGCGGACTCTATCCCTGCGGTGAGGGGGCCGGGTACGCGGGAGGCATCATGTCGGCCGCCATTGACGGGCTGAAAGTCGCTGAGGCTGTTGCGAGGGCGTGGCGGCCGGCTTCATCAGGACACGGCTGCTGAGTCTACCTCGTTGTCTGTGCTGGCTGATTCGGCGGCGGCAGTCTGCGATTCGATCTTTGCGACCTCCTTCGCGTGCGAGGACTGAGCGTTCTTCAGCGCTTCCTTCGCACTGTCGTTGTTCTGCAGATATGCGAGGAATTCAGCCGCGCCGTCCGGGTTGATCGCCCGGGAGAGAACACCGGCGTAGTAGCCGCCCTCAAGCGTCACGCGAGTCGAGCTGTTGATGAGATTGTTGCGGTTCGGATTGACATCATTAGATGCCTGCTCGTCGAGCGATCCGATCGCTGCTTCGTCGGCCGTAATGATGATGTCTGCACCCGCCTTGGCGACAATTTCGCTTGCGAGCGTGGTGCCGGCGTCAAAATTATAGATGATCCGCACGCCGGGATGCGCCGCCTCATATTTTTTCTGAATTTTCTTGATGGCCACGTCCAGTTCCGAATCGGCAAATACAATGACCTCTGCGTCGGTAGATGCGACCGCCGATATGGAAGAATCTGCCTCGGTGCCTTCCTGGTCGGACGCGGAAGTCTCCGACGTGGCCGATGGAGACGATGTGGATGCGCATGCTGTCACGGAAAATGCCAGGGCTGCTGCCATCAGAATGGCTGTCAGTTTCTTATACATAAAATCCTCCTCACTGCTGGAAGCCGAGTTGCCGGAACCGTGCATACGGTTCCGACATTCTGTTATTATGACAGATTCCGCGACATTTGTCATCCTGCCGCACAGTTTATAAAAATTTCATCCGTTCGCAATTGGAGCGCGCCTGTCTGGATAGTACAATAGATACAGGCAGAATGACCGGACAACAGTCTGTCTGGTTATAGAAAAATGATTTGGAGAAACGAAGACGATGCAGGTATTCATGGATCTGGTCACGAATCAGGCGCTGATGTCGGCACTTGCGGGCTGGCTTATCGCGCAGACGACAAAAATACTCCTGGAGATTGCGACGGGGAAATTTTCGAAGGAGCGCGTGGCGGGAGGAGGAGGCATGCCGAGTTCGCACTCGGCTACGGTCACGGCACTTGCCACAGGCACAGCCATTGCCTGCGGACTTCGCAGCGCGGAATTTGCAATTTCGTTCTTCTTTGCGATCATTGTCATGTACGACGCGATGGGCGTGCGCTATGAGACGGGTGAGGAGGCGAAGGCTCTGAACCAGCTTCGTGAGCGCGACCTGAGGGAAGGGAGAGAGCCGGTCACGGACAGAAAGCTGACTGAGAAGATCGGACACACCCCGCTGGAAATTGCGGTCGGGTTTCTTGTCGGTCTTGGAGCCGCTGTCCTTGTGTGTGCGATTATCCCCGGATGAGAGTTTTTGTAAGTAAACTCTTTACACAGGGAACACACGGGCCTATAATGATCTCTGTAAATATATATGGAGATCTTCAGGGCGGGGCGAAATTCCCCACTGGCGGTAATCTTTCATCGGAGAGCGCTTCATTTACAAGCAATGAGGTTCCTTAGAAAGAAGGCGAGTCCGCGACCTGCATTATGCAGCCGAGCCGGTTAGATTCCGGCACCAACAGTACAGTCTGGATGGAAGAGGATCAGAATGCTGCGGCACTGACACCCTGAGAAGATGATTCTCAGGGTTTTTATTTGCTGCGGCAACCCTCATGGGGATCTCCGGAACATTCATCTTTAATTGCAAAGGAAAGAAGGAGATCTATATGACAGACATTGCCAGACAGAAAACAGGTACATCCAGATCATCGGCGGGAGTCCGCTTCGTGGCGGTCACCGGCATCCTCTCGGCGGCGGCATTTGTTCTCCAGCTGCTGGAGATTCCGCTTCCGTTCATGCCGTTCTTTATCAAATTCGATTTCTCAGACCTTCCGGCGCTTCTTGGTTCATTCGCACTGGGTCCGGTATGCGGCGTCATCATCGAGCTGATCAAGAACCTGTTGCACGCCCTGTACTCGAGCTCATTCGGCGTCGGTGAAATTTCAAACTTTGTCCTCGGCGCCGTGTTCGTCGCGGTCGCGGGCGCTGTGTACAGCCGCAAGAAGACGAAGAAGAGCGCGATCATCGCATCCGTCGTGGGTGCGGTCGTCATGGCGCTGATTTCGTTTCCATCCAACCTGTTTGTCGTCTACCCGGTCTACTATCAGTTCATGCCGGAGAAGACGATCCTCGCAGCTTATCAGGCTATTATTCCGTCCATGAAGAGCGTGGCGCAGAGCCTTGTCGCCTTCAACATGCCGTTTACATTTGTGAAGGGCATGGTTGACGTCCTGATCACTTTCCTGATCTACAAGCCGCTCTCCCCGATCCTGAAGGGATATCGCCGCTGAATCATTATAAATGAATATCGATTTTTCCAGGGATCCCCGGCAAATGCCGGGGACCTTTGTGTTTCTTCGACATCTTGCCGATTTGCGCATTTGTAGTGTATAATCACTCGATGAACAGATGGCCGGCAGTGGCATAAGACAGGCCGGCAGATAATGTGTGAGGAGGCATCGGTATATGGCAGATGACAACAAGAAGAAAGGGTTCTTCCAGGAATTCAGGGAATTCATTTCCCGCGGCAATGTCATGGACATGGCAGTTGGTATCATCATCGGCGGAGCGTTCACGGCGATCGTCAATTCTCTCGTGGATGATATCATAAGTCCGCTTCTCGGACTGTTCGGAAATATGAATTTTGATCAGCTGACAGCTAAGATCGGCGGCGTAACGCTGACATACGGCAAGTTCATCACGGCGGTCATCAATTTCCTGCTGATTGCGCTTGTGCTGTTCTGTATCATCAAGGCGCTGAATAAGGCGAGCGAGAGCGCAAAGAAGCTGACGGGGCACGAGGACAAGCCGGCGGCGCCGACGACAAAGATCTGCCCGTATTGCAAGTCCGAGATTCCGATCGGGGCGACACGCTGCCCGCACTGCACATCACAGCTTGATAAGTGAGCAGAGGAAGTCGCAGACAATCCGCGGGAGATGGCCCGCACATCGCAGCCGATATGCGTGAGCTGCACAGGGCGCTCCTTTTTCAGATGAAACCACCGTCACGGAATGTAAGATGGGAGACTGACAAATGAAAGAAGCCAGAAAACTGGGACTTACGGAAGAATTTATGCCGGAGGTCGAGGAGATCGCGAGGGAAGTGTCGGACGGGACCGTTCCGATGGAAGACCTGATCCAGGAGGGCTATGTGGGCCTCATGGAGGGGATTGCCGAGCTCGATCAGGAGGGCGGCAGCGGCGACGAGGATGATTTCGGCACGTTCAGCGGCTACGACGACGGCGGGCTCTCGACGGAGGAAGTCATGCGCGGCGCGATCCGGAAGGCTCTGGAGCGCGCGCAGAAGGAGGCGGCGGCCCTCAGGAAGAAGGACGACCGCGTCATTGTTCAGGTTGAGATGTTAAATGAGAGTATCAGCAAGTTGACGGATGAGCTCGGCAAGAAGCCGAACATCGACGAGATTGCCAATGATCTCCGCATTCCGCAGGAGAAGGTACTGGATATCCTGAAGTTGACCGGTGAGGACATTGACGCCGAGGACAGGGCCGCGAACAGGGCGGCGGACACAGAGGACGAACCGGACGCAGACACGGAGCACTCGTGACGGCAGGGAACGCGCCTCTTATGGTCATGCATGGCAGGACTGGGAGTGCGTTCGGACAGATGGCATAGTTCAAGAACAGCGGATAAGTCAGCAATGGCATGGTCCGGGGGCCGACTGAATGGAAGAGAAGAGGGACATTGAACACGAGCTGGCGCGGAGCCTCAAGGAGCTTGCAGTCAGAGAGCCGTTTGAAAAGATCACGATTAAACAGATCACGGACGGGGCGGGTGTGATCCGGGTCACGTTCTACAATCATTTTCAGGACAAATACGATCTCCTCGAGTGGATTGTAAGAACTGAGATTCTCGAGCCGGTCCGCATTCTGATCAACAACAAAATGTTCCGGGAGGCGCTGATTCTCATTTTCAGCAATCTGAAGAAGGACCAGGAGTTTTATGAGCATGTCGTAAAGCTTGAGGGTCAGAACTCATTTGAGGAAATTTCTTATAAGTCGATCCGGAATATGCTGTACGGTCTGTATCGGGACGAGGGCGCGGCGAAGCGGCTCAGGAAGCATCCGTGGATGACGCTCGACTATGTGGCTGACTACTACGCGAATTCAATGAATTTTGTCGTGATGTACTGGATCCGCTCAGGCATGCAGGCAAGTCCGGAGGAGATGGAGACGATTTACGAATATATCGCGACGCGCTCGATGTGGGACGTGCTCGAGGAATTCAGGGGCGAACAGACATAAAGGGCGGGAGATGCCCGGTGAAGAGACAGACTGTCAGATGAACAGTTCTGCAAAATTGTACAAAAAGATGTATACAAACGGCCCGGTTTGTCAATCCGGCCGGAACATGGTCAGGGGTTTGAATATGTGAATATTCAGCCCCTTTTTTTATACTCGGTTTGCGCGCGGAAAGTGCGCAGGATTATTGACTGGACTTTTGACTGGAGGAAAGAAGGGTATGCAGAATTTCGGCAAAGCGGTCGTGAAGGCGAGGTATGTTATCCTCATTGCCGCATTTCTTCTCCTGATCCCGTCTCTCATCGGATACAAGGCGACGCGTATCAACTATGATATGCTGACGTATCTGCCGAGTACAATCGATACGATGAAGGGACAGAAGATTCTGGAGGATGATTTCGGAACCGGCGCGATCTCTATGGTGATTGTGGAGGGAAAGAGCGACAAGGAAGTCGTCGCTCTGAAGCAGAAGATAGAAAAGGTAGACCATGTCAAGCAGGTGCTCTGGTATGACAGCTTTGCGGACATTTCCGTTCCGAAGGAGCTGCTGCCCCAGAAGCTGGAGGACGCGTTCGTTAACGGTGATGCGACATTAATGGCGGTCACCTTCGATACAGCAACGTCGGACGATGAGACGATGAATGCGGTCGTCGGAATCAGAAAGCTGCTCGATAAAGGCTGCTACCTGCAGGGCGTCACCGCCGTCCTTCAGGACACGAAGGCGCTGGCGGAGCAGGAGGAACCGATGTACGTCGGACTCGCCGTGCTGCTCGCGACGATTGTGACCGCAATCAGCATGGACACGTTCCTCGCGCCGATTATGTTCCTTATTTCCATCGGCATGGCGATCCTCTATAACCTCGGCACGAACATTTTCATGGGACAGATTTCATACGTCACGAAGGCGCTGGCGGCTGTCCTGCAGCTCGGCGTCACAATGGACTACTCGATCTTCCTGTGGCACAGCTTCAAGGAAAATGAAGCGCTGAAGCCGGACGATCCGAAGGGCGCGATGGCGAAGGCCATCAACGCGACGCTGCAGTCGGTCATCGGTTCTTCGGTCACGACGATCGCGGGCTTTGCAGCCCTGTGCTTCATGTCATTTTCATTCGGCCGCGACGTCGGTATCGTTATGATGAAGGGCGTCGCCTTCGGCGTTGTCTCCTGCGTCACGATCCTTCCGTCACTGATCCTTATCAGTGAGAAGGCGATTGACAGGACGCATCACAAGCCGCTGATGCCGAAGCTCTCAGCTCTTCCGGGATGGATTCAGAAGCATTACAAGCTGGTGCTTGTCATCTTCGTGCTTGTCTGGTTCCCGGCGGCCTACGGCAACAGCCACTACAGCGTGTACTACAACCTTGACAAGACGCTGCCGAAGTCTCTGCCGTCTGTTCAGGCAAATGAAGAACTCAAGGACAAGTTCGATATGAGCACGACCATGATGGTCCTGACAGATGCGAAGACCTCATCGAAGACCACAAACGATATGTGCGATGCGATGAATGATGTCAAGGGCGTCAAGTCCGTGATCGGTCTCGACTATATCATGGGCGGTGCGATTCCGACAGATATTCTGCCGGACGATATCACGAGCCAGCTCGAGACCGGCAACTGGAAGCTCGTGATATTAAACAGCGCGTACAAAACCGGGTCCGATGAAGTCAATGCCCAGATCGATCAGCTGAAAAAGATTGTCAAGAAGTACGACGCAAAGGGAATGCTGATCGGCGATGCGCCCTGCACGAAGGACCTCGTTGAGATCGCAAACCACGACTTCAATGTTGTCAACTGGGTGTCAATCATCATTATCGCAGTGATTATTGCATTTGTCTTCAAGTCGATCTCCCTGCCGTTCCTGCTGGTTGCCCTTATCGAGTGCGCGATCTTCATCAACCTCGGTATTTCTTACTACATGGGAACCGCACAGCCATTCGTCGCGTCAATTGTTATCGGAACGATTCAGCTGGGATCGACCGTCGACTACGCGATCCTGATGACGAGCCGGTACCAGACCGAGCGGTACTCAGGAAAGCCGAAGAAGGAAGCCATTGAAATTGCGCACAGGACATCCATTACAAGTATCCTGTGCTCCGGATTTACATTTTTCGCGGCGTGCTTCGGAGTCGGACTGTACTCGAACATCAGCCTGATTTCCTCGATGTGTACGCTGCTTGCCCGCGGCGCTCTGATCAGTATGGTCATGGTTATCACTGTGCTGCCGGCGATCCTGATGGCGTTTGACCCGCTCATCATCCGGACGAGCATCGGCTTTGTCCCGTCGAAAAAGACGAGACGCCAGGCGAGACGGGAGAGACGGACGGCGAAGATCTCCGCGGCAGACGGCGGACAGACAGAGAATGCCGGAGAAGACGCCGAAGAAAAAAAATATTGAGGAAAACAGGACGCCGGGAACCTCTTCCGGGAGGACATCAGGCGGAAAACATACAGAGTTATAACTGAGGACGAAAGGCCCGCATCAGAAAGGGAGCAGACAGATTATGAAGAAAAAACAGGTAATGGCACTTATGCTTGTGATGGCCCTTGCGGCCCAGACGGCCGGCGGCTCAGTTGCAGCGTCAGCCGGGGCAAAGAAGACAACAGACAGCGCTTCTTCGGAGAGTGCGGATTCTGAAAATGAAAGCACCTCTTCGGGGACGGCGAGCACAGATTCCGATGTGTCGGGCAGTGACCTTGAGAATGCCATGGAGTCAGCTGCCGGCGTGACGGCAGATGGCGCCGCGAAGAAAGAGGAGACGGTCTACGTCTTCACAGACGCGAAGGGCAGCCAGAAGAAGATCACGGTCTCCAACTGGCTGAAGAATGAAAACGGCGACGACACATTACAGGATGAGACGACGCTCGATGATGTCCAGAATGTCGAGGGCGACGAGACCTTTAAGCAGGACGGCGACAAGCTGACCTGGGATGCGAAGGGCAATGACATCTATTATCAGGGCACGACATCAAAACAGGCCCCGGTCGGTGTTCAGATCGCCTATTATCTCGACGGCAGGGAGGTTGAGCCGTCTGATCTCGCCGGAAAGAGCGGCAAGGTTACCATCAAGATCAAGTACACGAACAGCCAGAAGGACGGAGATGTCTATGTTCCGTTCACGGCGATGACGGGTCTTGTATTTTCCAATGACAATGTCAGGAACGTCAAGGTCGACAACGGCTCTGTTATTTCGACAGGCAAGTCGACGGTTGTCGTCGGGCTCGGCTTCCCGGGTCTGCAGGACAGCCTCCAGTCCGTGAAGGACGACACGAAGGACATCATTGATCAGACGGATGCGGATCAGGATATGAAAGACAAGGTCGACGACCTTGATATCCCGGACTCTGTCGAGATTACGATGGACGCGACAGACTTTGAAATGAACACATGCATGACGATGGTCTTCTCAAATCTGCTCACATCGGATGACGTCGATGACGACGCGGTGACATCTGACCACGACACCATGCTTGACGACATGGACAAGAAGGTTGATGAGCTTGTGTCGGACGGCGACAAGTTGGCAGATGGTGCGACGAAGCTCTCCGATGGTGTCAAATCAGCGGCAGACGGTGCGAAGGCGCTCTCCGATGGCGCGTCAGAGCTCTCTAATGGTGTGAAATCGTATACGGACGGCGTCTCGCAGGTGGACAGCGGTGTCAGTACGTTAAAGAGCGGAACTGATTCTGCAGCGGGCGGCGCGGCGACACTCGCCAATGGCATCAAATCCTATACGAGCGGCGTCTCTCAGGTGAACAGCGGCGCAAAGCAGCTCTCGAGCGGCGCATCCACGCTGAATGCAAACAGCGGCACGTTGAATAGCGGTGCCGAGGCTCTTTCAAGCGGCGCGACATCTCTTGCGGCAGGAGCGGCGCAGCTTGCATCCGGTGTGTCTCAGCTAAGCGGCAATTCGGCGGCTCTGACGAGCGGAGCGGATCAGGTCGCATCCGGCGCATCTCAGGTAAGCGGCGGCGCAAAGCAGCTCTCTGATGGTGCGGACACACTTCTTTCCGGAACGGAGGCGTACACGGATGGAGTCGGCCAGGTCAACAGAGGACTGCAGACATTAAAGTCGAATGTTGACGATGCCCTCCCGGGCGGCGCAAAGCAGCTTTCCGACGGCATCACGGCCTACACAAACGGTGTATCAAAGGCAAAGGCAGGGGCGGATACCCTTCTTGCGGACAAGAACCTGCCGGCTCTCGAGACGGGTGCAAAATCCCTGAGCAGCGGCGTGGACGCTTATATCACAGGTGTGGATTCCCTGCTCGGCGGCATTCAGCAGCTCTCTGGCGGCATCACGTCTCTGACGACAGGTGCGACAAATCTCGCAACGGCTGTCAGCAGCAATGCTTCGAAGATCTCTGACGGCGCGTCCCGGATTTCCGACGGCGCATCGAAGATTACGGCCGGCAACAAGACGCTGCAAAGCGGAGTCTCCTCCTTAAGCAGCGGCGTGGACTCCTTAAACAGCGGCGTGTCCGCATTTTCATCGGCGGCGGAGGCCCTTCCAGATGCGATCGACAAGGCGGATGCAGGCGTTCAGACACTGAAGAACGGATCTGCGGCGGTCACGAGCGGTATCAGCTCCGCAAAGAGCGGCGTCGACTCCATCAAGAGTGGCGCGGATTCCATCACAAACGCGGCAAAGACAGACCTGTCTTCGGTCAGCAGCCAGGCGGCTTCGGCGGGCGCTTCGGCGGGTGCGGCAGCTGTGTCTGCAGATGTCTCTGATGAGGTGAAGGCGGCTCTCAAGGCAGCAGGCTTTACAGATGAGGAGATTGCGAAAGTTGATCTCTCCGGCGTCAACAGCGCGGTATCAGGAGACGTCTCGAAGGCTTCCCAGACAGCGGCCCAGACGGCGGCAGGCGCGGCGACAGGTGCAGCGGACAAGATCCTGAGCGGCATCGAGTCCGGCTCCGGGCAGATCAGCAGCGCGGCCGCCCAGGTTTCCTCCGGCCTGTCTCAGGCGGCATCAGGTTCGCAGCAGGTGACAGACGGCCTTGGAACACTCGGCACATCGCTTCAGTCGTCGAAGGCATCGATGAGCGAGGCTCTCGCAACTGTGAAATCCTCGGTCCAGGCGATAGTAAACGGCGCATCGCAGGTCAAGAGCGGCGCAGGCCAGATTTCGGACGGTGCAGACGCACTAAAGAGTGGTGCGGATACGGTGTCGGACGGCGCGAATACGCTGGCGGGCAGCACATCGGCGCTGACAGATGGCGCATCGCAGCTGTCAGATGGCGCATCGCAGGTCAAGAGCGGTTTTGACAAGGTCGAGGCCGGCGGCAAGGAGCTCAGGAAGAATGACGATACTTTAAAGAATGGCGCGGCGACGGTCGCGGCGGGCGTTACAGCTGTGAAGCAGGGCGTCCAGCAGCTCTCTGACGGTCTTACGACACTCGACAACAGCTCATCTCAGCTGACAGCTGGAGCGGCGAAGCTCGTCTCATCCTCGAATACACTGACAGACGCGGTCGACAAGCTTGCGGCAGGGTCCGCAGAGGTCGAAAAGAACAGTCTTTCGCTTATCGCAGGCGTCAAGAAGCTGTCGACTGGCTCAAAGACCCTGCTCTCCGGAACAGGTGCGCTCTCGACAGGCGCTTCCTCACTGGCGACAGGCATTCAGGCTTACACGGCAGGTGTTGCGAAGTTAAACAGCGGCGCGGACGCGCTCTCAAGCGGTGCGTCCTCTGCGGCCGCAGGAGCCTCCCAGATGACTGCAGGCGTGAAGGCATATACGGCCGGCGTATCACAGGTTGCAAGCGGCGCAGACACGCTGGCGGCCGGCACAGCGGTTCTGGCGGCAAATAACGGAACGCTGAACAGTGGAGCCGAGGCGCTTGCAAGCGGCGCGAACCAGCTGGCGGCCGGCGTCAATACATTAAAGAACGGTACTTCACAGCTGGTGAGCAACAACGAGTCACTTGTCAGCGGAGCAAACCAGTTGTCGGACGGCGCGAAGACGCTGGCTGATGGCATGATAAAGCTTCAGTCCGGTTCTGTCGAGCTGAAGGACGGCTGCGTCAGACTGAATGACGAGGGGATCAAGAAACTTGCCGACATCTACCAGACTGATGTAAAATCTTTGGATGACAGAATTGTGGCGCTCAAGAATGCGGCGAAGAATTATACGACATTCTCCGGTGCAACGAGTGACGAGAAGAGTACGGTGAAATTCATTTACAAGGCGGACGGCATCACCACGGATCATTCCGATAACTGATTCTGAAGGCCGCCAGCGTACCTGCGGAGGTGTGGCATGCACGTCATGTTTATTCTTTTGATATCGATAGCGCTCGCACTGGGCATCTTTTCAGCGGATGTACAGCGCGGCGCGAATATCGTGAAGCTTGACCGGAGAATGGCTGAAATGGGCGTCATTGCAGGCGCCCTCCAGCTTCTCGCGGCGGCCGCCGGGTACGGAATCGGGCACTGGATTCTGAGCGGCGACATGCAGCAGACGAAAAGCGCATTTCTCACTCATGTCCTGTCGGGAGTTTTGCTGGCTATTGTCGGCGCCCGGATGCTGATGGTCGCGTTTCAGAAAAAGACGATTTTTGAGCACCGGATGGAGAAAATCGACATGAAGGCCGATGTGTTCCAGACGCTGAAGCTCTGCGTGAATTCTCTTCTGGCGGGTGTCGCGTGCGGCATCATGCAGTTCAATCTGCTGAGCGTGATTCTGACCGTTTTTGCAGCAACGGCAGTTTTCGCGATCTTCGGGTATATCAGCGGGCGCGCGTACGGAGGAGAGCAGTCCAGCCGGATCGCGGGTGCGGTCGGCGGGGGTCTTCTCTGTGCCGTGGGCGTGCTGCTGCAGATCCTGTGAATATTAGTGGAACAAGAGGTCCCGCCGGGTAGTCCGGCGGGACCTCTTGTTGTATAATGAGAATGCTTCAGCGCAGCGAGGAGCGCGAAGTGTTTCGTGTTCGGAGGCGCCGGACAGATACGTATCATGTATAAGCAGGCCGCAAGGCGGCGAACAGAAGACGAGGGGAGAGGCACGCATGCAGAAGGAAACGGGAATTTTTATCAGGAACTATATGCTGTATATCCTCCGGTGGATTGTTCTCGCGCTTGTGATCGGCGTGATCTGTGGCATTCTGGGTGCGCTGTTCTACAACGGCGTGGCACTTGTCACCTGGCTCCGCGAGGAAAATGAATGGCTCCTCTATTTAATGCCGGCGGCCGGTCTTCTGATCGTGTTCATGTACGTGAAGCTTGACCTGGTCGGAGCCGGAACGGACACGATTATTGACGCGGCGCGGGACGGCAGTCAGCTGCGCTTCCGGCTGATCCCGGCGATCTTCTTTGGCACGCTGCTCACACATCTGACCGGCGGTTCCTCGGGACGCGAGGGCGCCGCGCTTCAGCTCGGCGGCGATATCGGAAGCCATGTCGGACGGATGTTCCGTCTCGATGAGGATGATATGAAGATTGTGACGATGACGGGCATGGCCGCGTTTTTCTCGGCTCTTTTCGGAACGCCGCTCACGGCGACTGTGTTCGTCTCATTTTTCGTCGCGGTCGGCCATGTGTATTCCGCGGCTATGTTTCCGGGACTGATTTCGTCCGTGGCGGCGTACGCGATCTCGCGCGAGCTCGGGATGCAGCCATTCCGCTTTGCGGTCGTTATGCCTGAGTTTCAGGTTCTCATGGCGCTTAAAGTGCTTCTTCTTGCGGCGCTCTGCGGCCTTGTGTCCTCGCTGTTTATCGAGACGCTCCATCTGACAAAGCGGATGTACAAGCGCTTTGTCAGAAACCCGTACGTCCGTGTCATCGTCGGTGCGTGTCTTGTGATTCTGCTCACAAAGCTGGTCGGCACCTATGATTACAACGGCGCCGGCACCAATGTGATCAAGGCGGCGATCGAGGACGGGACTACGCATCCGCTGGCATTCCTGTTCAAGATCATCTTTACGGCGCTGACGCTCGAGTGCGGATTCAAGGGCGGCGAAATTGTTCCGACGTTCTTCATCGGCGCGACATTTGGCTGCGTGATGGGACCGCTCCTCGGGATTCCGGCGACGTTCGGCGCGGCGATCGGACTGACCGCGACATTTGCCGGCGCGACGAACAGCATCATCGCGCCGATCTGTCTCGCTGTCGAGGCGTTCGGCGGAGGCGGTATCCTGTATTTCGCGATTGCCTGCGCGGTTGCGTTTACGACGTCGGCCTACGACGGACTGTACGCGAGCCAGATTATTGTATTTTCCAAGGTATCGGCACACAGACTCGATATGAAGGCCGGGCATATTCCATATGAGCATCCGCGCAGAGGAATCAGGAAAGCCATGCAGAAGACGGCGGAGGCGGCTGCGCATACGGATGTAGAGGATCCGCGCAGTCGTATGAAGAAAGAGCTGCGGCGGGAGAAGCTGGAACGGATTATGGAATTCGGACGCAAAAGAGATGCAGAGAAGGCGAGGCGGCAGGCCGGACAGGAAGAAGCTGAACGGCATCAGCCGGATAAGCACAGTTGCTGAAGAACAGAAAAGTTGCTCATGGACAGGGACCGTTCATGCTGTGAGCTGTCTCTGCCGAAGGAGTGCATATTGCAGGGAGAGGAGAAGAATATGTGGGAATTTGAGCAGGTGAGAAATGAGAAGCTTGCGGCAAGAGTTGTGAAAAATTTTGAGGCGCGCGGCTTTGAGGCCAGTTACGCGGCGACAAAAGAAGAAGCGAAGGAGAAGGCCTTAAGTTATATCCGAACGGATGATGTCATTGGCTGGGGCGGATGTTTCAGCGCGGAGGACGCGGGGCTTATGGACGAGCTCCGGAGCGGCCGCTATCCGAACGCAATCGACCGCGATGCGGCTGAGTCGCCGGAAGAGAAAAAGAAGATGACGCGCGCCATGTTCTCCGCAGATGTCTTCATCGGCGGCGCCAATGGCATATCTGAGGACGGACAGATTGTCAATATTGACGGCAATGGCAACCGCGTCGCGGCCATGACGTGGGGGCCGGACACAGTGATCGTGCTTGCCAGCATGGACAAGATCGCGAAGACGGTCGAGGATGCGATGGCGAGAGCACGCATGATTGCGGCTCCAGTCAATGCGCAGCGCTTTGCGATCGATACACCATGCAAGAAGACGGGGTCCTGCGCAAATTGCCTTTCTCCGCAGTCGATCTGCAACTATTTCCAGATCATCCGCCGCTGCAGCCCGAAGGGCCGGATCAAGGTCATTCTGTGCGGCGAGAAGCTCGGTTTCTGAGACAGGAGCCGGAAATATAGGCCCCTGCGCTTTACTTACATTTCCGGCGCGTGTAGAATGTGTGTGTCTATTTGCATGCTTTCGGAGGAGGAATTCATTTTATGAGAATTGTAGTATTATGCGGCGGCGTTTCCACAGAACGGGAGATTTCCATTGTGTCCGGAACCGGAGTCTGCAAGGCGCTCCGCTCAAAAGGCCATGACGCGATCCTTCTCGACGTATTTTTCGGCGATGAAAATGCGAATCTCATGAACGCGTTTCCGGAGGATTACGACGTCGACGAGGCCGCTGCCTATATCAGAAGCTTTGACAAGGACATCGAGAGTGCAGTCGGTAATCCGAACCGCACATTTTTCGGTGCTAACGTCATCACACTCTGCAAGATGGCTGACATCGTATTTCTCGCGCTGCACGGCTCGAACGGAGAAGATGGAAAGGTCCAGGCCGCGTTCGATCTGCGCAGAATCAAATACACCGGCACGGACTATATCAGCTCCGCGCTCTCCATGGACAAGGGCCTCACGAAGATCATGCTCGAGGCGAAACATGTGCCGACTCCGAAGGGCTTTACCATGACAAAAGCGTATGCGGATACGAAGCTGGAGGCGCACGGCATGGATTATCCGGTTGTCGTCAAGGTCTGCTGCGGCGGCTCATCCATCGGCGTCTACATGGTGCACAACGAGGATGAATACGCAAAGGCCCTCGAGGAGGCATTTCGTCTCGAGCCGGAGGTTGTCGTCGAGGAGTATATCAAGGGCCGCGAGTTTTCAGTCGGCGTGATCGACGGCCGTGCGCTTCCGATCATCGAGATCGCTCCGAAAGAGGGCTTCTACGATTATAAGAACAAATACACGGCCGGCGCGACGGTTGACACCTGCCCGGCAGAACTGACCAGTGATCAGACGAAGCGCATGAAGCAGTACGCGGAGGAGGGCTACAGAGCCCTCGGCATCACATCTTACGGCCGCCTCGACTTCCTCATGAAGCCGAACGGCGATATGTACTGCCTCGAGGCAAATACACTTCCGGGGATGACACCGACCTCTCTGGTCCCGCAGGAAGCGGCTGTGGAGGGCATCGATTATCCGACTCTTTGCGAGAAGCTGATCCAGGTCTCGATGAAGAAGTACAACTGATGTCCGCACGTGCATTGGCATGCGGCGCGCGGAACGGAGAAGTGAAGGAGGAAAAACAACAATGAAGGGGCTTACTCCGCAGAAGATGGCTGCCGCGTGCGGCGGCCAGTATTACGGACCGAAGGAGCTTGCTGATACGGAGGTGACGGCTGTCACGACAGACAGCCGGAAAGTCACGAAGGGCTGCCTCTTCGTACCTCTCAAGGGGACGAGAAGCGACGGCCACGACTATATTCCGCAGGTCATGAAGGACGGCGCGCTCGTTACGCTGACTGAACGGCGCGAGGCGGCAGAGGGATATCCGAATATTCAGGTTGAATCCACGGCCGATGCGATCCAGAAAATCGCGGGTCTTTACCGCCGGGAACTGGACATTCCGGTTGTCGGGATCACCGGATCGGTCGGGAAGACGTCCACGAAGGAAATGATCGCCGCTGTCCTCTCGCAGAAGTACCGCGTGCTGAAGACAGCCGGCAACTTCAACAATAATCTCGGGCTTCCGCTCACGATCTTTCGTCTGACGCCGGAGGACGAGATCGCCGTCCTTGAGATGGGTATCAGCCATTTCGGAGAGATGGAGAAGCTCGCAGAGACAGCCAATCCGGACACGATGGTTATTACGAATATCGGTACCTGCCACCTCGAGTTCCTGAAGAACAGAGACGGCGTCTTCAAGGCGAAGACCGAGTGCTTTGACTACGTGAAGTATACAGGCTCCGTGATCCTGAACGGGGAGGACGACAAGCTGATTCAGGTGAAGGACGTACACGGGAAACAGCCGATCTTCTACGGCTTAAGTCCCCGCTTCCGCGTCTATGCGGACAATATAAAGCCGCTCGGTCTCAAAGGCATCAGCTGCACGATCAATATTGACGACGACAGCTTCGACGTTA
The DNA here is from genome assembly GCA_900320615.1 of uncultured Eubacteriales bacterium. GTDB lineage: Bacteria > Bacillota > Clostridia > Lachnospirales > Lachnospiraceae > Chordicoccus. The sequence continues at coordinate 6,709 of ONSX01000014.1, read as the reverse complement.
CGATCCCGCTTCCAGGCATCCACATGGTCATGAACGCGCTCGCCGGCGCGGCCGTCGGTGCGGAGTACGGTCTGACAAATGAACAGATCAGGGCCGGCATCGAGTCCCTGGAGTCCCTTGGCGGACGGTTCCATATCGTCGAGCGGAACGGACTGCAGGTCATTGATGACTGCTACAACGCGAACCCGATGTCCATGAAGGCATCTCTCGGCGTCCTGAATGACGCGGGCGGTCACCGCGTGGCGATTCTCGGTGACATGGGCGAGCTCGGAAAGACGGAAAATGAGCTTCACCGCGAGGTAGGCGAGTATGCCGGCGGCACATCCATCGATCGCTTCATTACGGTCGGACCGCTCGCAAGGCACATCGCGGAGGGAATCCGCGCCGTGAAGAAAGATGCAGACGTCACCAGCTTTGATCAGGTGAACGACCTTATTCCGAAGCTCCCGGAGCTTGTGAAGACAGGAGATACGGTGCTCGTGAAAGCGTCTCATTTTATGAATTTCGGCAACATCGTCGATGCACTGACGGGCGGGAAAGAGGCGTAATACCCGGTTCCAGATGAAAGAGTTGAGCTGAGAAAAAAAGAGGGGGCATCTCCAGACTGGAGACGTGCCCCCTCTTTCTTTTAGTTGCGATAATCTGCTGATCAGAAGTCCTTCAGGGACTGCGCCTGATCCGCTTACTCGAGCGCCCTGTTTTTTATGACCATGTCGCGGATTTTCGTCCGGAAATATTCATCGATATTCCGCTGCTCATCGCGTGTCAGATCCTTGTAGGCCACCGGCTTTCCGTACTCGATGACGACGTGCGTCGGCTTGACCTTCGGGAACTGCCGCTCAAAGATCGCCTCCGTGTTGTTGAAGGAAACCGGAATAATCCGGCAGCCCGTCTTCTTTGCGATGTGGAAACTTCCGCGGTGGAACGGAGCAACTTTCGTCTCGTCGCCCGACTTATTGCGCGTTCCCTCCGGGAAAATGAATACCGAGATCCCGTTTTTTATGTAGTCGATCGCTTTGTTAATTGTCGCCATTCCCTGCTTGATATTGGCGCGGTCGATGAACAGGCAGTACAGGAACTTCATGTTCCAGGACAGGACCGGAACCTTCTCGAATGACTTCTTCGCGACGTAGCCGCAGCGCGTCTTCATCTGCGTGTAACCGATGATGACGTCGAAGAAGCTCTGATGATTGGCGACAAAGAGAACCGGCTCGTTGTCCGGGACATTTTCGAGGCCGATTGTCGTGACGCTGACGCCGCAGATCTTGTAGACGACGCCGAGGGCCCACTGTACAATCTTCAGCATAGCCCATGTGGCGGCATTCTTGTTGAAAAGACGGACGATGCACATGATTCCCAGAAGAGGAATCGACACGACGCAGTACAGCACAACAAAAATCACAGCGATAATAGTTCTGACCATGGCAGTGTCCTTTCATTTTCAATATAAATCTAATTATAAATCCTGTGCATTTTATCTGCAAGAAGCCCTTGAATTTCGGAAACAAGGTGCATATACTGGGAGTATGCTCTGATTGTATACAAAAAACATGACTTATACAATGTGCACAGGCGCTAGTGCGATCTGACATGCATGCAGAGCGGACAGCACGCTGTCCGGCAGGAGGAAAATGATATGCGTCTCCGCGCAAATGCAAAAATCAACTTGTCACTCGATGTTCTCGGCACCAGGCCGGACGGCTATCACGAGGTCCGCATGGTCATGCAGATGACTGGTATGTACGACCGCCTGACGCTGACCCCTGTGAAGGGAAGAGAGGGTATCCGTCTCAGCGTCAATCTGCCATATATCCCGACTGGTGACAGCAATCTCGTCGTGAAGGCTGCTAAGCTTCTGATGGAGAGAAAGGGCGTCACGGACGGCCTCGACGTAGAACTGGAGAAGTTCATTCCCGTCGCGGCGGGACTTGCGGGAGGCAGCTCAGATGCCGCGCAGACGATGATCGGTGTGAACCGCGTATTCCGGCTGGGGTATACGCGGAAGGAACTGATGGAGCTCGGCAGGGAGATTGGTGCGGATGTGCCCTACTGCATTTTGCAGGGAACGGCGCTCTCGGAGGGCATCGGCGAGGTCCTGACAAGGCTTCCGGGTATGCCGCCGTGCAATATCCTCCTGTGCAAGCCGAACATCAATGTGTCGACAAGGGACGTCTATCAGGCATTTGATGCCATTGAGACAGTCAGACATCCGGATGTCGACGGACAGATCGAGGCGCTGAAGAAATGCGATCTTGCGGGCATCACAAACCCTGCGAGGATGTCCAATGTTCTCGAGCTCGTGACGGCGAAGCGGTATCCCGTCATCCGCGCGATCGAGCAGGACATGAAGGAAGAGGGAGCCATGCAGGCTGTGATGAGCGGCAGCGGGCCGACCGTCTTCGGCATCTTTGATGATCGTGAAAAAGCGGAAGCATGCAGAGAACGGCTCAAGAGAACCCGCCCGTCGGCGCGCACGTTCCTGACCTGGCCGCAGACAAAATATGGAGGAAAAACATGCCACAGGAAAATGCAATGACCAATCCAGAAGACTACATGCCTCTCCGTGAGGTCGTCTTTATGACACTCCGCCGGCAGATTCTGCGCGGTGAGCTGAAGCCGGGCGAGCGCCTGATGGAGATCAGTCTCGCGAACAAGCTCGGCGTATCGAGAACTCCGATTCGCGAGGCAATCCGTATGCTGGAGCACGAGGGACTCGTCGTGATGGTCCCGAGACGCGGCGCACATGTCGCCGAGATCACGCGTCAGGAGCTGAATGACGTCCTTGAGATTCGGAAGACGCTCGAAGTGCTCGCGATTCAGCGCGCGTGTGCAAACATGACGGACCGCGACATCCGTCAGCTCCGTGAGGCAGAGGAGGCCTTCGCGATTCTTGTTGAGCGGAAGGGCGCAGACATCACTGCACTCGGCGAGGCGGATGAGCATTTTCATGACATTATTTATCAGGGAACAAATAACCGGCGCTTAATCCAGATCCTGAATAACCTGCGCGAGCAGATGTACCGCTTCCGTGTCGAGTACCTGAAAGACATCGATATCCGCCAGATGCTGGTGCGCGAGCATGATGCGATCGTCAAGGCGCTTGAGATCAGGGATACGGAGGAGGCTGTCCGGCTTGTGACCATGCACATCGACAACCAGTACCGCGCGATCAACAAGGCTCTCGATGAGCGTGATCAGGAGGAGAACGCGAAGAGCGTCAAATAAAGAACGCATGACAAGAGATGTAACTGTTACAATGCGCGCCATTCACAAGGGCGTGACGGAAATGGATGTCCTGCCGGTCGAGGTGAAGGCAAGGGGCACATACCGGTTTGTCAATAAGCGCCATCACATCAGCTTCATGGAGGCTCTGGACGGCGGAAGCAAAGAGCAGACCCGCGATCATATTGCAATCGGAGAGGAGACTGTTGACGTCCACAAGACGGGACAGGCGGAGACCGATATGCATTTTGAGATGGGAAAGCGCGCGCCGCTCGACTACGAGACCCGTTTCGGGCGATTGCGCCTTGAGACGGAGACGAAAAAGTTGTATGTCGATGCGTCCGAAGACCGGATCCGTGTGGAAATTCAGTACGCCATCTACTCGGCGGGAAAACACGCCTCGGACTGCGTGATGCAGATGGAGATTGCGTCAGCCAAATAAATGAAGCCGCGCGAATTCCTGACGCCTGACTGGTAATAAGGTTGGAGATTGCGTCAGCCAAATAACAAATGAAACTTTCAGGCAATAAAAAAGAGACGGCTCAGACCGTCTCTTTTTTATTACTTCTTTTTCTTTGATTTTGCATCCTGCTTCCCGAGTTCCTTCAGCTCCGCCTGTGCTTTCGCCTGACGTCTCAGCAGCCTCTGTCTGAAGCTCTTCTTTTTCTTCTCCGGAATCGGATCCAGCTTGCCGTGCAGTGCCTTGACATCCGTGATGTAGATGCCGGCGACTGTCGCCTTGACTTCCTTCTTGACAGGGATAATATCAAAGATTTTTTCGTCTGCGATCATATTCATGACCTGAGGCCCGTACTTAACCTTGACAATCGGCATTTTCTGCCGGCGCATGAGCTTCGGAACCTGATCAATGACCTGCTGGGGAAGACCGGACTGTTTGACCGGCAGCCGCTTCTTGTCGATAATCAGCAGCGTTACCTGCTGCTTGGACGCCTCAATCTGTTCCTGCTGCTCATCCTGCTTCTTCTGCATGCGTTTGCCGACGAAGTAGAGCACGATCAGAATTCCGACCAGAATGGCCAGAATGATCAGAATAATAATCCAGAAATTCAATGCTTTCTTTCCTCCGTTCCTTATGGTCACACCATGAATTTTATCCTCTCATGTTATCATGAAAATGAAGTCACGGCAAGCCTCAGGCCTTGCCGACTGCCCGGACAGGCGTCGGACGCGAGCTGTCGAACACCGACTTCACATCAAAGAGATCCTCAAAGACATTGATCTTTGCCTCACCGGAAAGTGCCCGCCACATCTGGTAGCCGTCGCAGTCGATTCGTCCCTGCCGGACATAGCCGTCGCGAATCTGGATCCAGTACTTGGAGGAGGCGTCGACATTCGCGTAGAAATTATAACCCATGCTCTTTAAGTAGGCGTAGTCTGCATTTGTCGAGGCATCATAATTCTTCCATGTGCCGATATCAGCGCCGTGAGCGAAAATGATTGTGTCCGTCTTGCCTGTGATGTTCGCGACTGTCGCCTGCCATTTCTCCTGGTCCGTCTCCAGCGCCTCGACCGGAAGATTCGTGACGCTCAGGTGTCCCCATGTGTGGCAGGCGAATTCCCAGCCTTCGCTCTTGACCGCATCGGCAATTTTTTTTGCCTCCGCGACCTCGTCGTCCCAGTTGAAGTCCGGATGCTCCTTGAGCCACGCCTTCTGGCCGTCGTCCAGATTTTCCCCGGTCTTATAGGCTGTGTCGGTGCGGTAGCCGAAGACGCCGTTGTAGCCGGTCATCGCGATGAGACCGCGAGCACCCCTGTAAGAGAAATCCGGGTGCTTTTCGCAGAAGGTATTCAGCCTCGGCACCACGTCGTAGTCGCCGACACTGACCTTGCCCTTCGCGTCCGTGTACTGGCATTTGACCTCGCCGTTCTTGTCCAGAACCGCCTTGTCGGCGTAGCCGTGGCCTTCATATGTGTGATAGTAGCTCCAGTCATCGATCGACAGGACAATCGGTTTCTTTCCCTCGGGCAGCATGAGTGACTTGTTCGTCGTAAAATGAACGGTGCCGTCTGCGTCCGTTGTCTGCGTCACGAGATCGCGCATCCGGATCAGCACGTAGCCATTATCATACAACTGCTGGATGATCTTGTCGAATTCATCCAGCGTCGTCATCCAGGCGTCCGTTCCGGCAATGTCGGAGGCCGACCAGAGCTTAGTGTTAAATGCCCGGTCTGTGTCAACGATCAGGGAGTGAAAGAAGATGTGCGGCACATCCGTCGTGTCGACAGCCGAAGTCATCGCTTTCTCCGCTGTGATCTTTGCGATCGCGCTCTTCAGCTCGGAATCCGTGTCGGCAGTCGGCTGGGACTGCAGAAGAGCGACTGCCCCGTCGTAGTCGTAGCCCTTCGCCATTGTCTCCGCCTGGGAGATGACGCTGCGTTTTGCGTCAAGCGCGGACTCCTCCGATTCGATCTCGGCGGCTTTCTCTGCTCTGACCGCGGCACGTTTTGCCTGCTTCTTCTGAACAGTGATGCCTGCGACGGCGAGGATCAGCACGAGAATCGCGGCGAGCGCGCCAAGATAGACGATCCGCATGTGCTGCTGCCTCTTTCGCAGTGAATTCTGATTTTTCTTTCTTATTTTCCGGTCATGTCTGGACGAGTCGATATCGGACTTAAGACGATTTGAAGCATCCCTGCTGTCTTCGGCATGATCCGTGTGAATATCTGCCATAATGAAAAGGTACGTCCGGGGATGTCCTCCGCGGTTCGCACCGTCCTCCTTCTGTCCCTTAAACAAGCGGACATTTTCTTCAGTATACCAGATTCTGACGGAAGAGGGTAGCAGTGACATCTGTTTCAGTTTAACTGGGCAGTGTCTCTGCATGGCCATCCGCGCCTCTGAAAAATCCCTGTTCAAATCTCAGCAGATTTGTTGTAAACTGAGGAGTACACGAGATATTCATATCAGAAAGGAAAGCGCATGGAATCAAAAAACCGCGAAAAGGTAATCGTGATTGATTTCGGTGGCCAGTACAAGCAGCTGATCGCGCGCCGTGTCCGAGAGTGCCATGTCTATTGCGAGATCATTCCGTACAAGACAAGCCTCGAGGACCTTGAGGCCATGCACCCGAAGGGAATCATCCTGACGGGCGGCCCGAACAGTGTGTACGCATCCGATTCACCGACGTATACGGCAGAGCTCTTTGACATCGGTGTTCCGATTCTCGGCATCTGTTACGGCTCACAGCTGATGGCATACAAATGCGGAGGCACCGTGAAGACGGCCCCGACGAGTGAGTACGGACACACCGATGTGATAATCGATGCAGCAGACAGCAGGCTCTTCAGGGACGTTGTGTCCCATACGACCTGCTGGATGAGCCACACAGATTATATCGCAGAGGCACCGGATGGATTCCGGGTGACCGCCCACACGGCGAACTGTCCGGTTGCGGCTATGGAAAATGCAGACCGGAAGCTCTACGCCACGCAGTTCCATCCGGAGGTTGTCCATACACCGGAAGGA
>ONSX01000103.1 GCA_900320615.1 uncultured Eubacteriales bacterium | reverse complement strand
GCCGCGGACCTGCCACTCGTTGACGCCGTGCTCGCGCCAGTCTCCGCCGCCGTTGCTGTCATTTAAAAGAAGCGGCTGCAGGTTGTCCATCGCGTGCGCAAACTTCGACTCCGGCGTCTCCCAGGCCTCAAACTCATCGAACAGCGCCTTCATCTGCTTCGCCTGGTCAGGAGGCAGCATGCTGAAAATACGCTCCTCCGCCCGCGCCTCGCGGTCCTTCTGCGTCGCAAGCCCCTCCTTATCGTACGCGTAGGTATCGCCCGCGTCGATCTCGACGATGTCGTGAATCAGGCACATGATGAGAACGTGGCCGATATCGATCCGCTCGTTGGAATACTCCTGCAGAAGGTATGCCGCGACCGCCATGTGCCACGCGTGCTCCGCGTCGTCCTCCCGGCGGCCGTGCCCCGAAAGATGCGTCTGCCGCAGGATATTTTTCTCCTTGTCGATCTCCAGAATAAAGTCAAGCTGTCTCTTAAGCCGTTCATCCCCGCTGGCGTCGCACACCATGTGCGCGGCACTGTCCGTGACCGGCGACGCCTCCGTTTTCTCCTCTTCACTCACGTCAGATCCCCCCTTTCGACAATCCTGCATTTGTCTCCAGTATATCAGAAATTATCTGTCCTGCCAGTCCCCACCGGACGCGATTACCGCCGCACATTCCTTACGCGTGCGGCTGCCCCGCCGGCTGGCGGACGGCGTGTCCCTCCGACGACTCATCGAGACGCTCGATCACGAGCTGCTCGCCGTCATCCGGCTCTTTCACCCACACGCTGACGGAGCCGTCCGCGCAGGAAAATATTCCTGTCCCATCCTTGTCGATGGTCACTTCATTTTGCATGATGTTCAGCGCGTCGATCCAGACCTCGCCCGCGTGGCGCTCGCCGACGAGCATCTTCTTCTCGCCGCCGCAGCGGTCCGTGAGCACAACCGCGACGCCCGATCCCGGATGCTCATTGTCGCCCTCCAGCGTCCAGCCGATGACGTCCGGATCGTCAAAATAGTCGCGCTGCTCCCCGAAGAGGCGGGTCCGGCGGATGTAGGTCATGACATCAATCTCGCCTGTAAAGCCCTGATCCCCGAATTTCTGCACGCCGTAGTAGTCGCCGTAGAAAATGCACGGATACCCCTGCGGCCGCAGAAGGATCAGGGCGTAGGCGTGCGGCACGAACCAGTCGAGGATCGCGCTCTCGAGCGCCTGTCCCGTCTGCGTGTCGTGATTATCGACAAAGGTCACTGCCTTCTCAGGATCGCGCTGCACGAGCGTTCCGTCGAAGATATGGCGCATGTCGAAATTGCCGAAGCTGTGACTAGCCGCGAAGAAATTGAAGTGCAGCGGCACGTCAAAGAGCGACATGCAGCGCCCGCACGCGTCGAGATACCCCTCGAGCACATTGATGTCCGCGTTCCAGTACTCGCCGACAGAGAACAGTTCCTTGTGGTTGTTCCGCCTGAGCGTGCCCAGCCACTCGCCGAAGAAGCTGCTGTCGATGTGCTTGACCGCGTCGAGGCGGAAGCCGTCGACATGGGTCGTATCGAGGTACCACTGGCCCCACGCGGTCAGCTGGCGGCGCACCCGGGGATTGCTGAAGTTGACGTCCGCGCCCATCAGGTAGTCGAAGTTTACATTTTCCTTGTCGACACCGGGATCCCATCTGACGCCCTCGAAGTTGTAGATGCCTCCCTTCTCCTTTCTCTCATCCCAGTCAACGCCGCTGAAGCACGTCGCATCCCAGGTGAAGTCGGAATATGTTCCGTGGCGGCCGGGAAATGTAAATTCCGTCCATGCCTTGATCGACTGGACCGGCGTGATTTCCTGCGTGCGGTCGCCGCGCATGTTCTCCACTGCGTCGACCTCCTCGCAGCCGTCCGCACCCATCATGTGGTTTAAAACGATATCAGCGTAGACATCGATGCCGCTCTCCTGCAATGCGCGGATACAGGCGAGATATTCCTCCTTCGTGCCGTACTTCGTCGGGATTGTCCCCTTCTGGTCGAACTCCCCGAGATCATAGGTGTCGTACACGCCGTAGCCGACGTCGTTAATGCCGGCCTGGCCCTTGTACGCCGGCGGCAGCCACACGGACGTGACGCCGCGCTTCGCGAGGCTCTCGGCTTTCGCAGCCAGCTTCTTCCAGAGCGTCGCGTCCGCCGGAAGATACCATTCAAAATATTGCAGCATGACGCCATTTTCGATTCTGCGTCTCATATTTTCCGTCTTTCCTTTCCTGTACTTCCATTGCCATCGGGCAGGCATGCGTATCCGCCGCCCGGCTCTTTTTTCCGCCCGCGCGGGACCGCCGGACTTCTTCATCCGCGAGGCCGGCGATGATTCTTTTCCGCCCGCGCGGGGCTGCCGGACTTCCCGCATGATACAACTCCGATGATACTCCGTCCGGGGCACCTTGCCAAGAGTGCGTCACCGGCGGGTACGCGCTGTATAGCTGAAACACCATCAGCAAGTATCCGGGCGGTGCCGTCCGCCGCGGAAAAGAGCCGCAGCAGGATCTGTATGCAGGTGCTGCAGATATGTATGCCGGGATATACAAAGAATCCGCAGTTCATTTTCTATGGCAGAAACATGTGCTATACTTACGGAAATAAAAGACGATGCCTGAATAAAGGGGGTGTGCGTATGTGTAACGAAAAGTATTCGCAGCTTCCGCGAGTCGAGAGGAACGGTTTTCTCAAGCCGCTGATCGGCGTCTCGCCTCTTTTCGACAACGGTCGGGTCAGTGTCTGGATGCTGCCGGGTTATCTCGACGGCCTGAAGGCCGCGGGCGCGATTCCGGTCATCCTTCCGCTCCATATCGACCAGTCCGATTTTGAGGAGCTGGCGCTTCACCTGGACGGCTTCCTGATGACGGGCGGCCACGACGTCTCGCCGCTCCGCTACGGGGAGGCGCCGCTGCCGGAGTGCGGCGACTGGTGCAGAAACCGTGACGCGCTCGACTGGAAGATCACGCGCTGGTGCTACAACCACAACCTGCCGGTCCTCGGCATCTGCCGCGGCCTGCATGTCATGAACATCGCACTCGGCGGCACGCTCTATCAGGATCTCGCCTCCGAGTTCGACGGGGAATGTGTCGTCGAGCACCATATGAAGCCGCCGTACAACCGGCCGGCCCACGACGTCACCATTGTCAGAGGGACTCCGCTCTGGAACATATGCAGGCAGGAGACGATCGGCGTGAACAGTTATCATCATCAGGGCATCCGCAAAGTCGCGCCGTCGCTTAAGATCACGGCAATCGCAGAGGATGGCCTCGTCGAGGGGCTGTACGCAGAAAACAAGACATTTTTCATGGGTGTCCAGTGGCACCCGGAGTTCATTTATCAGGATGATCCGACACAGCTCGCGCTGCTTACGGCCTTCGTACAGGCAGCGAAGGATCAGATCGCATCGCAGGTAAAAGAAGCAGAGTCAGCTGCCCGCGGATAATAACAGAGGAAAGAATTATGGCAGTCATTATCATCGCCAACATCATCGATTTTGCCGCCGCTATGGTCATGATCTGGTCCGGCACGATAAAGAAGAAATCAAAGATTCTGGCCTGGCAGTCCGTCCAGCTTCTGATGCAGACTGTCAGCATGACGATGCTCGGCGGCATCACCGGCGCGATCAGCAACGTCCTCAGTGTCATCCGGAATATCATCTGCTACAAAGACAAGCTGACGTGGTACGTCAAGGCGCTGCTCATCGCCGCGTCACTCTATCTCACGATCCGCTTCAACACACAGGGCGCGCTCGGCTGGCTGCCATTTGCCGTGTGTACCATCTACGTGCTGCTCATGGATATGCAAAACCCGATCGCCTTCAAGCTGCTCGTCACCGCAAGCTTCGTGCCGTGGGTCGTCTATTATTTTCTGATCCGTTCCTACACAGGCGCGTTCTTCAGCGCAGCGACGGTTGTCACAAACTCCATCACGCTGTATCAGATGATCAAAATAAAAAAAGAAATCCGCGAGGGAAAAGAAACAGGAGACGGTCAGTGACCGCCTCCTGTTTCTTTATCCAGGATCCATATGTGTTACAAAAGATATGGCGAGAAAGCCCACGGTTTTAACCGTGGGAGGATGTCAACGGAAGCTCTTCACCCAGTTGACAAGTGAATCATGATAGACATTGTCGAAAACCGTCTTCCGCATCTGATCCGTCACCGGCCCGTTCTTCTTCATCTTGAGGATGATGGCCGCCTGCAACTCCTCGACGGACATCTCCTCATACGGCTTGTTCGGGACAGCGACCGTTCCCTCGAGCTTTGCCTCGAGCGCTGCCTCCTTCGCCTCCGCAGCAGCCTTCTTCGCGGCCTCCTGCTTCTGTTTCTCCTCGAGCTCCTCCATCAGATGGCTGACTTCTTCCGTGTCGACGCTGACGCCGCCGTCAGCCATTTCCCAGACCTCCGCGGAGTTCGGACCAATTTTGACATGAATCCGTCCGTTGTCCGCCTGAGCCGTCTCACCGAAAATAGCTCCCGTGTGCGGCCTCGCGCGCGTGCATGCGGCCAAGCGCGGCGATCACCGCCGTGTACGGATTCGTCTTTACGGCGTCCTTGTAATCGTCAAGATTCAGCGCCGGACGGATCGCGTCATCCGAGCCGCCTCTCATTTTCGCGCCCTCGATACCAAACTCGGACCCGTAGTAAATGGACGGGATGCCCGGAAGGGTGAAGAGAAGCGCGTGCACCGGAATCATGTGCTGCTTGTTCTCAAGCTTCGTATAGATTCGCTCGACGTCATGGTTGTCCACGAAGTTGTACAGCCGGCAGCCCTCCGGACGTCCGTCACCACTGACGAGACGGCGGACCGTGTGCGCGATCTCAAAGAAATTATGCGAATTGCATCCCGAATACAGGGCCTTGTGAAGCTGATAATTGGTCACAGAGTGAAGGTGCGTCTCGTCGATCCAACGCGGATAGTCCCCGTGAATGACCTCGCCCATCAGCCAGAAATCCGGCTTCACTTCATTTGCCGTGCGGCGAAGAGCTGCCATGAAATCAAAATCGAGCACGTCAGCCGCGTCGAGACGGAGGCCGTCCACATCAAATTCTGATACCCAGAAGCGGATGACGTCGCAGATATACTTCTGCACTTCCGGATTTCGCTGATTCAGCTTGACGAGCAGGTTGTAGCCGCCCCAGTTGTCGTAGGAGAATCCGTCGTTGTACTCGTTGTTGCCCCAGAAATTCACATTGCAGAACCAGTCCTTATAGCAGCTCTGCTCACGGTTCTTCTTCAGATCCTGAAATGCAAAGAAGTCACGGCCAACGTGGTTGAATACGCCGTCGAAGATGACATGGACTCCCTTGTCGTGGCAGGTCTTCACAAAGTTCTTCAGATCTTCATTTGTCCCGAGGCGCGTATCGAGCTTCTTGTAGTCGGTCGTGTCGTAGCCGTGCGTGCCGGACTCAAAGAGCGGTCCGATGTAGAGGGCGTTGCAGCCGATTTCCTTCATATGATCGATCCACGGAAGAATCTCGTTCAGGCGGTCGCCCACAGTTTTGTAGTCATTTGTCTTCGGTGCTCCGGTCAGTCCGAGCGGGTAAATGTGATAAAATACGGCTTCATCATACCAGGCCATTATACTTACCTCTTTTCTGTCTGCGGTCACTCTGCATATGATCCCGAAAGCGGCATCTCTTCCAGCCGTCTCCAATGGTTCATGGCAGAGTGAAATATAACAATATCTGTACTCTACAGTTTACTTGTATTTACCTGATTCGTCCAGCCGTAATGCAATATCCTATGACACTGCACATCGTAAAAGTCCGGGCACAAAAAAAAGAGCTCTCCGCGGAGAGCTCCTGTGCAAGAAACACACCCTCAAAACCGCATATACGATCATTGTAAAGCACTTGTGCTTTGCTCTTGCATGGCACTTGTGCCATGCATCTGCGCTACCGAGACCTGCAGAAGTGCGGTCTTCCCGCTCTTCTGCCTCACTGGTCAAATCCTCGTCCGATTAGTGACAGTCAGCTGCACACATTGCTGTGCTTCCACCTCTGCCCTATCAACCTCATCGTCTCTAAGGGGA
>ONSX01000025.1 GCA_900320615.1 uncultured Eubacteriales bacterium | reverse complement strand
CGCTTTTCCAGAATACGGCTATCTTCTTTTGTTGTCAGGAGGAGGAACCGTATGGTATGCATAAAATCACCTCGTTTTCTGCGTCTGTACGTATCGTTCTACCGTTGCTTCGGTGACAGTTTCCGCTGTGCTGACAAAGTAGGAACGGGTCCAAAGGGAGGGCATCTGGGACAGCTGTGGGATTTCTTCACGCGGCCGAATCATTATATCTTCAAAAAACCTCCCAGCCGCCACAGCAGATGGAAGGTTTTCATCGTCCGGATATCGGTTCAGGAAATATCCTGCTCAGGCGCCTTATACATAGCAAGCAGATTCTTCAGGCTTTCCAGCACACTGACCATGTGGTATTTCAGAACGAACGCCGCGTCATCGTATTCGCTGCTGACGCTCTTCACGGTTTTCAGCATCGGAAGAACGTATGTCTCCGTCTCCTCGATATACTCAACCATTTTTTCGACGGAAAATGCATGTGCCATCGTCGATACATTATTGCAGCGATCAAGGGCCTTGATCAGGACAGCCGTGCTGTCCCCGCGGATTCTTCTGTAATATGCCTCTGTTGCCTCCCGCCTGGTCATCCCCTCGGGAATCCGGAATGTCAGAAGATCGACAAGCTCCCTCACCCGGCCGCTGAACGGAAGCTCCTCCGGGAGCACTCCGCAGTCCTCGCAGACATCGTGGAGCAAAGCCGCGGCCAGTGTGCTGTCGTCGCTGATATGAAGGGCGTGTGCGTGACAGGCCATCATTAACGGATGAATAATATACGGAACCTTCACGCCGGAAACTTGTCCGGACTTTCTGTACTGGCCCTTATGTTTCTCTTTCATGTAGACGAGGGCCTTTTGTGTCTCCGCAAGATGTTCTGTTCTGGCAAATTCCTCCATACGACGATACATGCTCGTTTCCGAAAACATCCTGTCCTTCAGGATCCATTCCGGGACAATCCACGTTTCCGTTTCCAACGCAGGAACCCTCCATGGCAAAATCCGCCGCGCCAGCACCAGCCGGCCCGGCTCATTGTCAGTCATTTCTCTCTATACTCACTATCTGCGCACGCGCGTCCCCTTGCCGCTGCGGACATAAAGCAGTCCCGTAAACAACATGGCGATTGCCGCGCCTGCGACCGATGGCCACGCAAGTCTCATCCAGTCTGAGACCCATCCCGTATCCGTCAGAACATTGACAGCGAAAATAAGATAGAAGGAACCGATGATATGAACTATGTGAAGAGCAAAGACGACAAAATAAAACACCCGCGCAGCCTGATACTGGCGCAGTACAATCAGGTATCCCGCAATGATCCAGAACAGACCAAACGCGATCCACATGGACGTGATCATCATGGAGACTTTGTTTCCAAAAACAGAACCATAGTAGATATGATCCCGGATCAGAGAAAACGGAACCATCGCCACACCGATGAACATGCTGAGCATCGCGATGGCAATCCCCCGCTGCCTCGTTCTCTTCTGCTCCAATTTATACTTCCTGTCAACAAGTGAACTGTTCGGTTCACGGCTCATGCTGGATTCCTCCTGCGCGTAATCTTTTTTTCATTCTACACTTCTCCAGAAAAATCCACAAGAGCTTCCACGCGCGGCTTTTTGGTGGAATTATGCGGCATCACGTCTTCGCCGCAGAAGAAACCACACGAAAACAGCCGCGGCCGCCGCAATCGACGCACCAAATCCAGCCCTGTTCATGATCCAGCGGAGTGCGGCGTTGTCCGTAAGGACGACCCGCAGCGTCCGCACAGGGCCTGTGTTGCCGGCTTTGTCTGTAAGCCCCGCCCGGATTGTATGCGCTCCCGGCGTGTCAATCCGGAAGGTCACTGACCCGTCCCCGTTCATTTCCGGGTTCCGCACCCGCCTGCCGTCAACCGCAATCTCCGAAAACTCGTCGTCAGGGTTCTCCCGGACGAGCGTGATGGCAAACGGCTCATAATAGATCTGCGCGCCGCGTTTCAGTCCGCGAACCGTCAGGTTCGGAGGCGTCCGATCCAGCGTAAAGGCCACGGGTTTCATCGAATTGCGGTTTCCGGCCGCATCCCTTGTATCGATATTGATGACGTATCTCCCGTCCTTTCTGATCCCGCCCGTCACAGTCAGTCGGTTCTTCCGGAACTTATACGAGGCCTCTCTTCCATTGACCGTCACCGACAGCACCTTCACCGCGTCAATATTGTGAAGAATAAATGCAGGCCGGAACAGACGGTTCGTGCAGGCGTCCCGCAGTTCCTCCTGAACGAACGTAAAACTCGTCCCTGCCTGATTTGTTGTAAATGAGATACTCTTCACGGTTCGGTTTCCCGCGAGGTCCTCCGCCTGGGCCTTCAGCACATACAGCCCGTCCTTATCCAGCGATGTCATGCGCACACATCCGGTCGAAATCCCCTCCCGGATGATCCGGCTCTCTTCTCCCGGTCTCTGCCTTGACAGGGTATACGTCAGCGAGCTTCCGCTCATGTTCGGGTCTGAGGCGCTGATGTCCAGACTGACCGGCTCTCTGTTCGAGGAACGGTCCTTCACTCCGCTTATGACTAGTTCCGGTTTCTCTGTGTCAATAACAAATTCTTCCCCGGCCAGAGGCTCCGAGACATTGCCGGCCAGATCCGTCACCGTACCTGACAGCCGGTATATTCCGTCCTCTCTGAAGAAGACCGTGCATTTTCCATCGGAAAATGAGACGCCCGCCTGACCGGAGTTTCCTCCTCTGACAGTCAGCGCGTTCTCGCCGCCGAAATTCTCATCCTCCACAGAAATAAAGCCAACCCGCGACGAATTGAAGTAGCGTCCTTCCGCATGTTCTGCCCGGTCATACGTCAGCCTGATCCGGGGCGCCTTCGTATCGATGATAAAATCTCGCGGGGCCGCTCCAATGTAGTCGGCCTCCGGCAATTCATTTCCGGCAAGATCGCTGCCGCTCACGGAGAGTCTGTACCGGCCGTCCGCGCGAAAGGTGAGCGCAGATGCCCAGGCATTTGTGGGAATCACCCGCTTCCACACGCCCCGGACGGCGCCGGTTCCCGTATCAATCCGCATTTCTGACGGGTCGAAATTTCTGTCAGAGACCGTGATTTCCGCTGTACGCGCCTCCCGGAAATATTTCCCGTTCCGGGCCATGCCATCCCCGTAACGAACCGTGACAGACGGCGGTGTCGTGTCGATCCGGAAATTCACGAGGGCCTCCGACTCATTTCCAGCATTGTCGCAGGCCCTGACGCGGACGCAGACGGTTCCGCCTTCATGCGTCTTCGCATCGATCGTCTCCGTATGCGTCAGCTCAAATACACGCTCCCCGGAGCGATCCGTATCACCCGCGCGGCGAAGAGCCTTTGTCTCCTTTTCCAGCACCCGGCCGTCCATTAAAACTGTCATTGTCACATCACCGAGTCCTGATCCGCCCTCTCCCTCATACGGGTCCTTTACCCGCACGAAGACCGGAACACTTTCTCTGTACAATGCACATCTGTCCTCAGTGCCGATCCCGTCAGATTCTGTCTGCACAGAAACAGCCGGTCCCAGCACATCGGTGTCTGGCGGATCTGCATCAAGGAAAATCGCAGGGGCATTTTCAAAGACCGTCTGATTGCCGGCCAGATCCGTGATCACAAATGAAGTCAGCCGGAACTGCTGTCTCCCCGTCTGCCGAAATTCCGCGATCTGTCCGAAAATATATTCCCCGCTCTGTCCTGAAAGAGAATACGCGCGCGGAGAGGCTTCCACCTGCCAGGCCATCCGGACAGGTGAGTGCTCTGAGACATCTGCCGTCATGCGGACAGTTGCCTCAGTCTCATTCCTGTACGGTTCCAGGACAGACACCCCGCCGGAAGTCGATACCGCAGAAAATGTATGTCCATTGCCTGTGATTGTGACCATCCCCTGCGGAGCTTCCGTATCAAGAACAATCGGGGCGGAATACAGGGGGCAGATCTCATTTCCCGCGCAGTCCCTGCCTGTAAGCAGATACTGGAAGATCTCATTGGATCCCTCCGGGTCCGGCGATACAGTCCCGGTCCATGACGCGGACACTGTTCCCGGAAATCCTTCCGGACGGCCGCCTGCGTGCGCATCGTTCAGTTCCGCCCACTGTGCTTCAAATTCGGACCACAACTGTCCGTCGCCGATTTTCATTTCCGAGAGGTCCTCCGCCAGATAATCGCCGCTTCCAAATGTCACATCCGCGTTGCTCCCGGTCACATGTCTGCGAGACGCCCGCCCGATAGTCAGCAGATCCCGCGCAATCGCCGTATCGTCCGTCACCGTCACACTCACAGAAAAGGAACGATTAAAATAGTACCTGTTCCCGGCACCCTGCAATTCCTGATTCGCAGATTCCGGTGACATGACATGCACCGCGCAGACCGGTGCTGTCCGATCAAGGACGAAGGCCGCACACGCCCCGTCTGTTTCATTTCTTATTTCCAGGCCTTCCGAATCATCTGACAGAGAGCTTGTCGCACGGCCCTCAGAATCCTCCGCCGAAACTGTGATTTTCACCTCCCCATCATCTAGGGCGCGTAGTTCCTCCGCTGAAAATGAGATGCTGTACGACTCGGACGCATCGTCTTTCCCCGAGGCACCCGGGGAAGAGCCTTCGGATGGGCTTTCCGGGGAATTCCGGTCGGGGGCTGCCGAGGCGCCCGGGGAAGAGCCTTCGGATGGACTTTCCGGGGAACTCCGGTCGGGGGCTGCCGAGGTGCCGACACTGACAAGCCGCAGGAGAGCAGCTGGCGGATGATCACTTCCCGCTTCTCCTCTCTCACAGGAATCCGCCGCGCACTTCGCCTCAAGTTTTCCGACTGTCGCCGTGCAGCGCTCCGGCCTGAGTCCGGTTCCGGAAAATGTAATCGTAAGGTCTGCGGACTGCGCGTTCGTGTAATAGCGCCCGAAATACGGATGCGTCCCTGTCATAACCGCTGTGATGACCGGAGCTTTTTTTTCATCTTCTTCATCCGCTGCGGAATGATCGACCTCGCCGTTGCCGTCCGCAGAGGCGCTTCCGCCGGGTGCGGATGGGCTGCTGCCGTCATTCGTGGAAGAATCATCCCCATCGGATGCAGCGGGGCTGCCCCAGACGGCGGAGGAAGAATCATCCCCGCCGGATACAGCGGGGCCGCCCCAGGCGGCGGAGGAAGAATCATCCCCGCCGGATACAGCGGGGCCGCCCCAGGCGGCGGAGGAGGAATCATCATCTCCGCCGGATACGGAGTGGCTGTCACTTCCATCTGCGGAGGAGTTTTCTCCGTCCGCTGGGAAATAATGGCTTCCGTCAGATCCAGTTATGAATGAGTCATCTCTTGTCCCGATAGCATCTGCGCCGACAGGCCATACGCATCCCGCTGTCACGCACACTGCGAGTATTGCGCTGAGTAAAAGCCCGCACGCGCGTCTATTTCGTCTTTTTCTCATATTCGTAGCCTCCGTTCCAGAAAATACAGGGCTCACACTGAAGCAGCAGGGCCCGGCCGGCACTGGACTAAGTTTGACTGGTTTCCGGATAAGGCCAGGGCTGACGCGCTGCATCAGGGCCCGGCCGGCACTGGTCTAAATTTGCGATTGAGATTAGTCAGCTCTCCTCGAGGATTCTCTCGTCTGTGTGAACAATAACGGTGTGGCAAGCCAAAAGAAACCGTTCCTTCCTCGCGCAGAGTCCCCGGATCGCATCCGGAATATTCAGGTAAATGAACAGAATTACTGCCGCGCCGGTTCCGAACGCAGTCAGGCTGATTCCTGCATACAGCACAAAATTCAACATAAACCGCCTTTCTCTCAACCATTCGGTCTGCAAAACAAGCATCCGGGTTAACCCTCTCAGGCCAATAGCCGCGCCCGATCCGCCGGCATTCCGTCTGCAAACAATAGCCGGGGTTACTCTCCTGTCTTTCAGACAAAGAAATCTGCTCCGCATGCATTGCAGCAACTTCCCCGGATTATCCTTCCAGCCTTCGCACAGGCCGCAGCAGCTTCCCCGGATTATTCTCCCAGTCTTCCCCTGATCGCCTCGTAATTCGGCGCAAGCTCCGCATCTTTCGCAGCCTTCGCCAGTGCAAATTCTCTGGCAGCCTCATCTCCCGCGCCAGTTTCGAGCAGATACTCGCAGAAAGAAAGATGAGGTTCCACCTCGTCCGGATACCGCTCCGCGAGAGCGGCGTATAGTTCACGGACGCGCCCGTCATTTCCCGTCGCCTCGGCAACCTCCGCCATTCGGAAATCAATATCCCGCAGCAGCTGCCCGCTATTTGTCATGCCGCGCAGCTGCCCGTAATACGCAAGCGACTTCTCCGGATCAGCGGCGGTACTGTCGAGAGTCAGGGCCGCGTAATACTGAGCCGCCAGATTTCTGATAATTTCCCGGTACAGACCGGATACCCCCGTCTCATCGTTATGCCCAGTCTCTTCTGCTCCGCTCTGTTCCGCCGTCCCAGACAAGTCTCCATCTTCACTTATTTCAGATTTTCCCGCATCACATCCCCCGGCGCTCGCCACGTCCGCAGATGCCGCATATCCTCCGCCCGCACACGCATCCTCCATCAGCTGCTCCGTCTCTGTCCGCGCTTTCTCCAGCAGCGCAATGCTGCTCGCATAGGCATCCATATTCTCCGCCGCGAATGCACGGCGATTCGTCACCCAGACGTCTGCGCAGAGCATATAGTTTCGGATTTTCTGTTCATTCAGAATCTGCCTGTCCTCAATTCTCTCAACCTCCGCGAGAGCCTCCGCCACTTCCGCCGGATTCATCCCTGCGCTCCCGCTGAGCGCTCCCGCCAGTGCAGCAAAAGCCTTCGCCTCGGGCACTTTCTTCCCGTCAACCATCGAATAATACCTGGCCGCCTTCGCGAAGTCCGGGGCAAATGAACTGCCATCTCCGCCAAAATACAGTTTCGCCGTCTCCATCAGCACCGCATCGCAGCGGTCGATTCCGCCGACTCCCGCATCAATCCGCGAACACACAGCCGTCAGACCGGCGCGGATCGAACCCGTCTGGCGGCAATATTCCAGAAGCTTCAGATACGCCTCGCTCCTCGACGGATCCAGGTCGATCGCAGCCGTCAGACTGTCAAATGCATTTCTGTCAAACATTCCCTTCTGCGCGCTCTGTGCCGCAAGCCCTGATGCGGCCGTCATCGCGGTCATATACGTGTTGCGCCGCGCCGAGACAAGCGACAGATGTGCGCTGAGGCTCATCACAAGTCCCGCAAGCGCCGCTGCCGCGGGCAGAAGAAACACAGCAATCCGCCGGCGCCTCTCATTTGCGGCGCGCACATCGAGCCTCGAGCAGTGGCGCAGCGCGTCCGCCAGCTCTCCGCAGGTCTGAAACCGCTCCGCCGGGTCGCGCCTCATGCATTTGGACACAATCATCCCGATCCCCAGCGATATGCCCGGATTGATGCGGCAGAGAGATACCGGATCACACGGCATCCCATCAGACCTTTTCCCCGTCAGGAGATGATACATCGTCGCGCCGAGACTGTAGATGTCCGTCCGCGCGTCGCTCTGCCCGCTTCCTCCAAACTGCTCCGGCGCCGCGTACCCGATCGTCCCCAGACAGGTCGTGTCGGCCGACCCCGACCGCTTGAACTGACGCGCAATGCCAAAATCAAGAAGCACGACCTCCCCGTCGGGGCGCAGCATGACATTAGACGGCTTCATATCCCGGTAAATCACCGGCGGATCCTGCGCGTGCAGATATCCGAGCACGCCGCAGAGCTGAATCGCCCAGAAGATAACGAGCTCCTGCGGCTGCGCGCCCTCCTCCCGCAGCACATTTCCCAGTGAACGGCCTTCGATGTAATCCATGACGACAAAACAGGAGTTCTCCGCGCGGATCACATCGTAAACCTTCGGCAGCTGCGGATGGCTGAGACGGCCCAGCATGGCAGTCTCCACCTGAATCCCGCGCCTCACAACGGCATCATTCCGTGTTTCGTCCCGCCGCACCTCCTTGAGCGCGCGCCTTACCCCGCTCTCCATATCCTCCGCCAGATAGACGAAACTCATCCCTCCTCTTCCGATCAGCCGGCAAATGCGGTACCTGCCCGCAATGACAGTTCCCGGACACCGCTCCGTTTTCCCGGCACTTTCAATGCACGGATCGCATGTCTTATCCCCGCCGGATGCCGGCCGCTCTTCCGCGCCGATTATCTCCGAATTGACAGCATTTACAGGCTTCCGCCCGCTCGAAACATTGGAAATCATCTCTCTCATGCGCATATTCCTCATTCAAAACGCAGCATGCCGCGATCCGGTTCATCCATCAGCTGAATCATACGTCCGTTCAAAGTACATCCGAGTCCGTTCAGGCCTGTCTCTCATATGAAGGCCCGCACAGCTGCGAAAGGAAAATCCATAAGCCGCCGGCCTCTCACATGAAGGCCCGCACGGCCACCGCTGTCATATTGTCGGTTTCTCCTCTTGCGAAGGCCACTTTCTGAAGACGCCTGAGCCTTGCCGAGAGGTCGTCCGCTCCGTCCCCGGAGGAAGTCCTCCTTCCGGTTCCTCCCGCTGAAAGACCAGTCCCCGGAATATCCGCCGTTTCATCCGACAGGGTCTCCTTTTCAAATGACATGCCTGCCCTGTCCGTCTTCCCTTCCTCCGCAAAACAGCCCTGCTTTGCAGACAGTGCTTCCTCTATTTCCTTTGCGGAAATGCGATTCCGGAACCCGTCGGAGCAAAGGAGAAATACACTTCCCGGAAGAACATATCCCGAGGAAAATTCCGGCTTCACATCCTCCGCTGCGCCAATGCACCGCGTCAGGACGTGGCTCCGCGGATCGTGTCCGGCCTCCTCCGGTTCGAGCTCCCCGAGTTCAACCGCCCGCTGCGCGAGCGTGTGGTCGCAGGTCAGAAGCCTGATATCAGACCGCGCGCCTTCCGCCAGCAGATCCATCTCATAGACGCGCGAGTCCCCGACATGCATCACAATTCTCTGCTTCTCCGTGAGCAGCAGGACTGCGGCAGTCGTCCCAAGACAGATTCCCTGCCTCTGCGCGCTCGAGAGAAGCCGCCTGTTCTGCGTCTCCACAAGCTTTTCCCACGACTCGAAGACCGCCTCGTCCCGCAAATGCTTCCCGCATTTTTCGAAAATACCAGGCAGCTCCCTGAGAAACCAGGCATCAAGGGCCCGCGCCATCTCACCGCTTGCAAGCTCCCCCTTCTCGAGGCCTCCCATGCCGTCGAAAACACCGGCCAGCAAGGCCGGACCGATCCGCGTCTCTGCGGTCATAAGCACCAGCGAATCCTGATTTCCCGGCCGTCTGCCCTGCTCATTGATATACGCCGTCTCAAAATGCATACCTCTCCTCCGGGCGCGCAGCCCTTCAACTGTCGATACATGAACTCTACCATATTTATTCCTGCATGTATACGATAATATCTTACGATAAAGTTGCACTATCTACAGATTCTCGTATGCCGCCGATCCCTGCGCAGGCAGGACCCGGGTGTCCGAAAATTGCAAGAAGATGCCGCATCCCGAATCATTGCTTTTTCCCATCGTGGGCTCTGCTATCGCGCACGTACAAGATCGCACACTTTACCTTTTTTTCTTCGTGGGCTCCGCTATCGCACACGGCAGAAGAAGGGCAGCGCGCACTGCCATGAGGCCGATTTTCTGATCGCTGACGGCAAAAAAATACATGCGCTGGAAATCAAGTCAAGGCACGAATCCCTGACTGATTTCCAGCGCATGCAGACCGGCTGTACCGGGCAAAGTCATATTCTTTTCATGGAGAGATCTCTATTTCCAAGTTCTTATATGCTGCCCGCAATAGCCCAAAATTTCTCACCCCAGCAACTCTTCCGCCGCCATGTACTCCGTTGCTCCGTTCCATGGCAAAGCATCGCCTGAAATGCCTCATCCCAGCAGCTCTTCCGCCGCCTCTCTGTCATATGTCACGTGGGCAACGCCTGTCGTCTCGATGCGGAAGAGCGCATTCGCGCACAGATGCTCAGCCGCCTGCTCGAGGTCGCGGACGCCGGTCTCGCCGGCAAAACGCTCAACGATCGCATCGACCGCCTCGTCCCTCACAGTAATTTCACTCTCCTCCATGCCGAGGCGCTTCAGAACCTTCGGCAGAGAGAAGCGCTTAAAGATAACTTTCTTCTCTTCCGGCGTATAGTCCGGAATATCGATCACGGCAAAACGCGACATGAGCGGCGCACTGATGCGGCTCTTGTCATTTGCCGTTGCGATCGGATAGACGCCGCCGGTCGGAATCATACACTCAATGTAGTTGTCCGTGTAGCCGAGATTGTCGAGAAGCGTCAGCAGCGCATCGGCCGGATTTCCGCCATTTCCCTGCGAGTCCGCCTTGTCGAGCTCGTTGATGATGAAGACAAGGTTCGACGAGCCGGCCTGACTGAACGCCTCCATAATACGGCCGGGCTTCGCATTTGAGTAAATTCTGGGCGAGCCGGTCAGCTGCTCGGCGTCATGGATCGTGCTCATGTCAAGCGACGTCCACGGAAAATGAAGGATCTTCGCGACCGCGTAGGCGATCTGCGACTTGCCGACGCCGGCCGGTCCCGCGAGCAAAAGGCCGTAGGCCGGGAGCTTGTGCGTGCGGTTGATCTGAATAATCGTCTCGATGACCCGCTGCTTCACGCGCTCCATGCCGTAGAGCTCCTCGTCCAGAATCCGGCGTGCCCGGACCGGATCGATCGACTCAAAGTACGTGCTCTGCCAGCGGATATTGAGGACCGTCGCGAGCGCGCGCTGCGCGTGGAGCCTCTCCTCAGGGCTGATCGACGTCGATTTTGCCTGCGCGATATTCCGCTTCGCCCAGCTTCTGATATTGGCCGGAAGCGTCGAGCCCGCGCACTTCAGGAAATCGACCATCGCGTACATGTCCGTGATGTGCAGGCGCTCCTGCTCGTCCTCCTCCCGTTCCTCGTCCTCCGCCTCATTTTCCGGGAGACGGCTCGCAAGCAGGCGCTCAATGACCAGCTGGAGAAAACCATTGACAGCCGTCGGGATACTGGTCTGGCCCGTCGGGTCGAGGGCGCGGATCCGATAGACCGCATAGCCGTCCGCCGTGTGCGCCCCCGACAGTCTGACCGGCACGCGATTCTCGCCGAGCCATTCGAGCAGATGCACAAACCGGCGGTCGAGCCGCAGAATGTCTGCCATCCCGACATCATCGGTCAGGTCATACGCAAAGGACGTGCGCCTGTGCGGATTGTAGAATGCCCCATTTAAGTGGTGTGCAAGTTCCCTGTGCGGATCCCCGAGCACGAGAATCGGATGCTCCGCGTCCGCCTCCGCACACACAGAGTCGAACAGAGTATAGGTGCAGACCGGCGCGTCCGGCCCGCCCTTCTTTTCATTTGCCGTTGTATCCGCATCGAAATCGAACACGACCTCGTCCCGAAGCCCCTTCATAGCTGCCATATCAAAACCCCTCCATGCAACACTTACTTATACGCCTCGTCAGGCTTTATTCTCATCCACGAACTTTTCCACAGTTGCCTTATATTTTGCAAGGTCATCGACCATGGACTCCGCATGCTCCGAACCATCGAAGATCACGAGATCCTTCTTCTCCGAATTGCATGCGCTGAAGTTTTCGAGCGCCATGTCCTTCGGGACGAAAGTATCCGCGGAGCCGTGGATGAACAGCATTGGAACCGTCGCCTTCTCGAGGGCGCGCAGACAGTCGCAGTCCTCGAAATCGTAGTAGCCCGCCTTGAATTTTGCGAAAAACTCGACCTCCGAGCGGAACGGCTCAACCGGAAGCTTGTAGTAATGCTTCATGCAGTATTCCATCTCCGCATTGAGAGAAGAATAGCCGCAGTCCTCGATGATGCCCTTCACCTGCGGCGGCTGCGGATCGCCCGCGCAGAGCATGACCGTCGCGCCGCCCATGGAGACACCGTGCAGGAAGATCCGCACGTCATTTCCGAGCTTTGTGATCGCGTAGTAAATCCAGCGGTTCACATCAAAATGGTCCTGCCATCCAAAGCCGATGTAGTCGCCCTCGCTCTTTCCGTGCGCGCGGTCATCCGGCATCAGAATATTGAATCCCATCGCCTTGTAGGCCGGCAGAATCTCGCCGAAATCCCAGAGTCCCGAGGAGCGATAACCGTGGACGACGATCATAAGCATTTTCGACGGGACATCCGCCGGAAGAAATGTCGCGTGCAGCTTCAGCTGGTCAACCGATTCGACAAACCAGTCCTCACACGTCTGCCCGGCGATCCAGTCGTCATAGCGCTTCTGCCGCGCGTCAAACTTCTTCTGCGTCTCCGGATCCGTCTCCCGGCCCTTGATCGTCATACCCGAATTCTTCGGAATCGCAAGCTTATAAAAATAATAACTTCCCGCCGCGGTCAATCCCGCAACGCCGGCCGCCGCTGCCGCTGCGACACCAGCCGCCGTTCCCACAATCTTCTTTACGTCTGCCATCGTCTGTCCTCCTTGTCCGTCCTGAAATCGCCGCAAAATTTGTGCGATTTATCCCTTCGCGCGGCAAAAATGCCTGTTCTGCTGTACATTTTACACGGAGGAAACAGCATGCTCAAGATGCTCCCGGCTTATTTCACGGAGATTTTACAGAAATTCCATATGAAACAGACTTCCCACACAACCCGTGCCGTCCGCCCGCAACTATGGTATAATCAGAGAAACTGATGCACATCCGACAAGGAGGAAAATTATGGGCAAGACATTAGTCGCTTATTTTACAACAAGTTCCGCAACAGCAAAGATCGCTGAGAAGCTCGCGTCCCTGACAGGCGCAGATCTCTACGAAATCAAGGCCCTGAAGCCATATACAGATGACGACCTCAACTGGGCTGACCCGGCCAGCCGCAGCACCATGGAAATGAACGACCCGGAGTGCCGTCCGGAGATCGACGGCAAGGTTGAAAACATGGCGGACTACGACACCGTCTGCATCGGATATCCGGTCTGGTGGGGCAAGGCTCCGAGAATCATCGAGACCTTCGTCTCCTCTTATGACTTCGCGGGCAAGACCATCCGCCCGTTCGCGACATCCGGCGGCAGCAAGGCTGAAAAGAGCGACGAAGAGCTGCACGCGCTCGTATCCGACAAGGCCGTCTGGAAAGAGGCAAAGCGTCTCAACAAGGCCACAGACGACGAGCTGAAGGCATTCATCGCGGAGTGACCAGCGCCCGCATCCGCGGACATTCAGCGCGAAAAGACTAAAAAAGAGAACCTTCCTTATCGGTTGGTTCTCTTTTTCTATTCGCATATACATACATCACACACCGGCGGCAGCCTGCGCAATCGCGTTCAGATCAGCCCGAAGTCCTGCATCGCCTTCTTCAGCTGAGCGGCATGCTCCGGCTCAAGCTCTGTGAGCGGCAGGCGGAGCGGACCCGCCTCGAAGCCGATGTACTTCAGCGCTGTCTTGACCGGAATCGGGTTGACCTCACTGAACAGGGCATTGATCAGCGGAAGCGCCTTAAACTGGATCTCACGAGCGCCCGCGATGTCTCCGTCGAAGAACTTCTGACACATATCGTGCGTCTGGCGCGGCGCGACATTGGACAAAACGGAAATGACACCCAGACCGCCGACAGACAGAATCGGAATGACCTGGTCGTCGTTTCCGGAATACAGGTCAAGTGCGCCGTCTGCAAGGGACATCATCTTGATCGTCTGGCCGATGTTGCCTGTCGCGTCCTTGATCGCGACCATGTTCGGTATCTCCTTCGCGATCCGGACAGCCGTCTCCGGCTGAATGCAGCAGCCCGTGCGGCTCGGCACGTTGTACATGATCGCCGGGATATCAATTCTGGAACAGATCGCCTTGTAGTGCTCATAGAGACCGTTCTGCGTAGCCTTGTTGTAATACGGCGTGACCAGAAGAACCGCGTCTGCACCGGCAGCTTCTGCATCCTTCGAGAGGGAAATCGCAGCCGCCGTGTCGTTTGAGCCCGTGCCCGCGACAACCGGAATCCGGCCTGCAACCTTCCTGATGCAGTAACGGATGACATCCATATGCTCTTCCATCGTCATAGTCGCAGACTCACCGGTCGTGCCACAGACAATGATGGCGTCCGTCCCGTTCTCGATCTGGAAATCGATCAGTCTTCCGAACTCATCGTAATTAACAGAACCATCTGCATTGAACGGCGTCGCAATCGCTACGCCGGCTCCCTTGAAAATAGCCATAGCTTCCTCCTTGTGATTCGATGCGGCACTTGCCGCTGAAATTGCCGGGGCATAAAAATGCCGGCCTGAGACGGCCGGCATCAAAAGAAAATCCTGTTCTTCTGGTGGATAGCGCCCCATCATCCGATGACAGTCACGCAGTTCTTGACTGTGTGCCCAGGCATCCCGGCCGCATGGCACCGGAACCCTTCGGCGCGTTTCCCTTTCATTTCCCTTCAACTGCGCCTGCCGCATCCGAAAAAATACTGATAAAACACGCAACCTCTATCTCTAAGACTACTTATACAGTATCATTCTGCGGCCCTTCTGTCAACCGGGAGGAGCGTCACCGCTCACTGCTCCGCGTCACCGACGACCTGGTCGTTCGTCTGCCCGGCCTCGCCGCCATTGTTCCCGTCCGCTGCCTCTGTGGGAGACGGCGCCTCGGTCGCTGTCGGTGCCTCGGTCACTGTCGGCGCCTCGGTCGGAGACGGTGTCGGCGCCTCGGTCGCTGTCGGCGCCTCAGTCGCTGTCGGCGCCTCGGTCGCTGTCGGCGCCTCGGTCGCTGTCGGCTTCGGCGTCGGTGTCGCCTTCTTCGTCACAGACGGCTTTGTCGTCGCCGTCGGCTTCGGCGTCAGCGTGAGGTCATCCGCCGCAATCTCAGATGCCGTCTTCGATGACGCCGCACCGGAACTACTTCTACTGATGCCCTTGAACACGCCACTCGAGGCCGCAATCACAAAGAAAACAACCACGATAATAATGATCGACACGAGCAGAATAACGGCCGAATTCGGACCGGATCTTCCGCCTCCGTCATCATCGTCGCCTCCGTCATCATCATCGAAACTGCTGAACTTTCTCCACAGGCTCTTCTTTCCGCCATCCTTGTCATCTTCCTCGTCCGGATCGCGGTTGTATTCGTCATCATTGTTCTCAAACGGGCTGTATGTCTGCGTCTCATAGAGATCGTCGTAGTCGTCCTGCTGATTTTCTTTTTTCTCTTTTTTCTTTTTGTTCTTCTTTGACGGCTGCCCGTCATCCACCGGCGAAACGGGCCTTGTCTGATCCATATCCGCCGTATGATTCGGGATACCCCACATGTCGTCCGGCTTCACGAGATCGCCCGGCTGATCAAAGACATCGAACGGATTCGCCTTCCTCGACTCGCCGGCATTTCCGTCCGGCGTAGCGATGATGGTCTGGTCCTCATCGTCCAGCCCGCGGGAAGCGCCGCTTCCATTCGGAGATACATAATCCGTCTTGTCCGGATTATCCCTGTCCTCTCCGCGGTGATGCTTCACGGAGGCAATCACGGTATCCTCGTTCATGACGCCGGCCGGCAGACGCACCGGCTTGCCTCTCCGCTCATTTTCATTCCTGAGAAACGGCGAAATAACCTTCGTGTCACCGAGCGGGCCTTCTTCCTCGCTCTCACGCCGCATGTTTTCCGGGATCTGAAATCCGCACCTCGGACAGAAGCGGGTCTCGTCCGGAATATCAAGTCCACAATTCGGACAGTACATACGCAAAACTCCCCTTTCCGTATGAATGCCGCTCCGGCGCCCCTTTAAGCCTCCGCGGCATATTCCCCTGAAACACATTCCTGCGCACACCGCATGGCGTCTGAAAACGATATCAGACGCCGCGCTTTCACTCTTCTATGGCATAAAGAATAATCACCATCATACCATATTTTCCGCGTCTCTGCGACTGTGTCCCAGTATGCCCACAGCCTACCACGAAGATATTAAGATACCATTAATGAAGCATTAAGTAACTATACAGCCCCTGGAGGCGGAACGCTTCACGTTCCGCGCCGCGGACGCGCGGGTATCACAGCTTCAATCGCCGAGAGAAGACTCTTCCCGTCGACCGGCTTCGACACATATGCGTCCATGCCGGCCTCCTTCGCCGCGAGCACATCCTCCTCGAACGCGTTGGCCGTCATCGCAATGATCGGCACCTGGCTCATCCGCTCGTCCGGAAGCGCACGGATCGCTCTCGCGGCCGCATGTCCGTCCATGACCGGCATGCGGACATCCATGAGGATCACGTCAAAATACCCGGCTCCCCGCTCCTTCACGCACTCGACGGCCAGCTTTCCGTTCTCCACCGCCTCCGCCGCGATGTGCATATTTTCAAACATGCTGATCGCAATCTCGCGGTTCAGCTCGTTGTCCTCGGCAACGAGCACGCGGATCCCGTCGAGGCTCTTTTCCTCTCCGCTTTTTTTCTTCCGGAATACATGGAACTTCCGGCCCACGGCGGACTCCTCCTCCGGCTCTTCACTCTCCTGCGCGATCCGGAACGCAAGATTGACCGTAAAGCAGCTTCCCCTGCCCGGAGCGCTCCGGACTGAAATTGTGCCTCCGGCCGCATCGATGATTCCCTTGCAGATCGAGAGGCCGAGCCCGCTTCCCTCCACACGGCTCACAGCCGTCCGGTTCTCGCGCTCAAACGGGTCGAAAATCTTCTCCATGAATTCCTGTGACATCCCGATGCCATTGTCTGACACCGTGATCTCCATGGACACATAGCCGTGCGGAGAAGGCGCGCACCGCTTCACGCGGAGGCGCACGCGTCCGCCCTCTGGCGTATATTTCACTGCATTTCCGAGGAGATTGGAGACGACCTGAAAGAAGCGCATACTATCGCAGTAAATGCGCTTCGGCAGGCTGTCATCGACAAGGATCGCAAGCTGCGTCCGTCTCTTTGCCGCCTGCGGCCGGATCAGATCGACGGCCTGTGTGATCAGGTCCCGGACCTCATGCGGCGACTCCTCCATCGAAAACCGCCCGCTCTCGATGTGCGTGATATCAAGAACATCGCTGATCAGCGCCAGGAGATGGTTGCTCGACTCCGTGATCTTGGCGAGATACCCCTGTATCTTCTCCGGCTCCGACACATGCTCCTTCGCAAGCGCTGTAAAACCGACAATCGCGTTGAGCGGCGTGCGGATATCGTGCGACATATTGCTGAGAAAGAGCGTCTTGGCCTCCGCCGCCTGTCTCGCCTGCCGAAGCGCTGACTCAAGGGCCTCCCTCTGCGCGCTCTCCGCCTGCATTTCCTCCTCGACACAGGCAAAGCCGAGCAGAACGTTCGAGATATGCCGGTCCCCCGGCCCGGTCCGGACGAGCTTCACGCGATAGCGCTGCGGCGGAAATCTGTGATCCGGCTGAACTCTGAAAATGAACCGCGCCGCGACCTGGCTCTGCAGCTTTCTCCGAATCGTGTCCGCCTCCATTTCCTGCAGAAAATGCCCGCGGTCCTCCGGGTATACGCCACTGTCCGCGAAGGCCCGGATTGCTCCCGAATAGGTCTCCTCGAAGCAGTCGCCGTAGTACCTCGTAATATAGGAATTCCTCCGGTAGATATCATACGTATCGCGGTCGAGATCCACGAAATAGACGGACTCGTAATCGACAGACAGGCCCTCGATCACGCGGAGCCGCCTCCTGTTCTCCTTCTCGACCAGCTTCTGCTCGGTGATATCGCGCAGAATAATGACGCCCATAATATCGCCGCTCTCCTCATCCTTCGTGAGAGAGAGGCTCTCGCGAAGATACACTTCATTGCCGCTCCTGTCATAGACCATGTACTCGACCCACGGGCTTCTCTCGCCGATCTCGTACATGACAAGCAGGTTCTCGCGATCCATCATCCGCAGAAAATCATCCCGGTTGTCCGACATGACGCGCTCCGCCCAGCTTCTCGTGTTCACGTCGAGCGGTCCCGGAACCGACACGCCCTCGACCGGATAGAAGACATCCGGATTGCGGCAGACGGCCGAGACGACCAGGTTCTGCGTGACATTGATTTCAAATGAAGAGAACGCGTCGGCTGTAACGACACCTCTGTACAAACTGTCCATGCTCTGCTCTCCCTGAGAATCCCCAGTCTTCTCCACCCATCTTCCGCATATCCCGATCGCGCCCCGGCATGCAGCCGGCATTCCGGCGATTTACGGTCAATCCGCACCTTCCGCATATCCCGATCACGCCCCGGCATTTTAAGCTCCGGCGCAGCAGCCGGCGCGCGGGCGCTATGCCGATCTTACGATTCCGGTATATACCCCTCCGCTGCAAATGCCTCGAGAATCCGCTTGTAGTGCAGGAACTTCCCCGCCTCCGCGAGCTTCCGGATCTCCGGAAACGACACGATCTGAAAACCGGTCGCCTCGGACTTCTGCAGACTGATGTCCTTCTCATCAAAAGCCAGATGAAAATGATAGATGTCGACGAAGTAGTTATCGCCCCGCGCAAGATCCACATTGGAATACGTGTAGACACAGCCGCCCTCCGCGCGCGACACAACAAGCCCCGTCTCCTCGCGCACCTCGCGGCACACGCCCTCAAATGAAGTCTCGCCGGCCTGCACGCCGCCGCCCGACACCTCCCAGTCGCCGGCCGCCCATTTCTTGTTCATCGCGCGGCGCGTAATGAGAAACTTGTGGTCCGGCCGCTCAAGAAGCGCAAGCACGATCAGCTGGTACTGCCCTGCCTTAAGAAAACTTCCCTTCCGCGGGAGCTTCTCGCCGGTCTTTTCCTTTTTATCATTGTAAACGTCAAAAAATTCCATACCTTCACCCGCTGTCCATAAACGCTGTCAATTCATACGGTACAAATTATACAGCAAGCCCCGCCCTGCTGTACACACAAAATCCCGGTCCCGCAAAAGCGGGGCCGGGACAAACTTTAAAAGCTCATTCCTGTTTCCGGACTTATTGATCCTTCCGTCTTCCTCTAAAAGCCACGACAAGAATCACAGCCGCCGCGGCCGCCATCAGGCCGATCCAGAGCGCCATGTGCGATGAATCGCCCGTCTTTGCCGTCGCCGTGTGCGTCGATG
>ONSX01000105.1 GCA_900320615.1 uncultured Eubacteriales bacterium | reverse complement strand
GAAGAAATACAATTACACGCACGTCGAGATGATGCCGCTCGCCGAGTATCCGTTCGATGGAAGCTGGGGCTATCAGGGAACCGGCTATTTCGCGCCGACCTCAAGATACGGGACGGCAAAGCAGCTGAAAATGCTGGTCGACCGGTTGCACCAGGCTGGCATCGGCGTGATCCTCGACTTCGTTCCGGCGCATTTCGCGCTCGACTACTACGGTCTGCGGATGTATGACGGGACACCGCTCTACGAATATCCGAACAGTGATGTCTCCGAGAGCGAGTGGGGCACCTGTAACTTCATTTTCTCGAGACGCGAGGTCTGCTGCTTCATGCAGTCGGCGGCGAACTACTGGCTGACCGAGTATCACTTCGACGGCCTCCGCATGGACGCGATCAGCCGGATCATTTACTGGATGGGAAATGAGGCCCGCGGTGTGAACGGCAACGCGGTGGACTTTGTCCGGAATATGAACGCGGGTCTTCACAAGCGTCATCCGTCGGCCATGCTGATTGCCGAGGACTCGACAGCCTTCCAAGGCTGCACGCATCCGGCGTCCGAGGGCGGTCTCGACTTCGACTACAAGTGGGACCTCGGCTGGATGAACGACACGCTGGACTATATGAAGAAGCAGTCCGACGAGCGCGTGCTTTGCCCGGAGAAGCTGACCTTCTCCATGATGTACTACTACAACGAGCGGCACATGCTGCCGTTCTCGCACGACGAGGTCGTCCACGGCAAGAAGACGATTGTCGACAAGATCTTCGGAAGCTATGAGGAGAAGTTTGCGCAGCTCCGCAGCCTGTACATGTACATGGTTGTCCATCCGGGCAAGACGCTGAATTTCATGGGAAATGAAATCGCCATGTTCCGCGAGTGGGATGAGACGAAGGAGCCCGACTACTTCCTGCTCGGCTATCCGATGCACGACGCGTTCAGCAAGTATTATGCGGAGCTGATGAGGCTCGCGAAGGATGAGCCGGCTCTCTATGAGAAGGACTATGACCCGAAGGGCTTCCGCTGGGTGTGCATGAATGACCAGAAGCACAACGTCTACGGCATCGAGAGACTGTCGGATGAGGGCGCGATCGTCACGTTCTTCAATTTCTCAAATAAGCCGCAGGTCTACCACTACACACCGGAGAAGGACCGGAGCCTGGTCCCGCTCCTTCACTCAGACTGGCAGCGCTGGAACGGAACGACGAAGGAGGAGCACGAAAGCCTGTGGGCCGCGGCCGGATACGGCGTGGACATCCATCTGCCGGCATTCGGGTCCGAGATGTTCCGGGAGGCGTAAGCTCGCGCACTGTCAGATCCGGACGGCAGTTAGAGATATCGCCCTGCCATTCGCGGCCGCATGGGATTTTGGCTGTGGGTGCACTGTCGTGCAAAAAAAGAGAAGCTCCTCAGAACTGCTGTGGTTCTCAGGAGCCTCTTTTTTTCGTGACAGCTTCACTGCGGGTCCTTCCCGGCCTTGAAGACTTCCATCATTTCATTTGTCAGAGAGAAGTTATCGGGTTGTGTCACGACCTCGTCTCTCTCCATCCAAACGGCCTCGCGGAGCTCGCTTCGGTCAAGCGTGATCGCGGAGTCACCGTCGACGTCGCAGTAGAAGCCGGCCAGAATATCGTCCACAATTCCCCAGGGCTGTGATTTATAGTAGGTGATATTCTTCACCCGGAGGCCGACCTCCTCCATGACCTCGCGCTCGACGGTCTGCTCGAGCGTCTCGCCGATCTCGGTGAAGCCTGCGACGAGCGCGTAGAACGGAACGCCGCGGCTCCTGACGTACTTGGTCTCGAGGAGCCGGTTCCCGTCGCGCACACCGACAATGACGGCCGGGATGACGCGCGGGTAGATCGTGCGCCCGCACGACGGGCAAATGAGAGACCGCTCTGTCTTTCCGAGCTTTGTCCTGTGACCGCAGGTCCCGCAGAAGCGGTTGTCGCGGTACCAGTTCGCGAGCTGCAGCGCGGTGTAGGCCGCGAAGATCTCGCTCTGCGGGCCGAAGCCGTCGCGGCGGAGACGCCGCACGTCCGCGAGGATGAACCCCTGGCCGTCGTCCGGATCGGAGAGATCGGCGGCGAGATCGCGGACGGGAGATACGCTTTGGAAGCGGATGCCGTCCGGAGCGAGAAAATAGCCCGTGCCGTCGATCGAGAAGAGATAAATGTATCTGCCGTCCGGGTCGACGTCGCGGAAGCGCGGGTAGTCGATCTGTTTCTCCGCACTGGCCTGCGTCATGACGCTGCCGTGGCTGAACCAGAAAATCCGGTCGTCCGGGGCGGGCCGCCGCTCCGGATCGTAGTGATTGATGAGCCTCTTCGGCCCGATATCCTGAATCATAAATCGCTGCCTCTTTTTACAATGCGTGTGATGTGCCCTGCCGGGTCGTAATCCTTCGTCTCGCCGTCGTCGTTGTAGAGCTCGTAGACCGTCTCCTTCCCGTCCGGGTATCCGATCCACGTGAGATCGTTCCAGTCGATCTGATCGACGGAGTCTGCCGGTTTTGCGAGCGGGACCATGTGCCCCTTCCTCACGAAAATGAGGACCTCATTGACCGCGCATTTGACATAGTGATCGCCCTTTGCGAGATCCTCTGTGTCGAAGTCATCGGCGCTGCGGAAGCGGAAGAGGCGCATGTCCTCCGGGAGATAGACGAAGCGTCCCGTCTTGTTCTGCTCCATGACAGGCGCGATGAGGATTTCATTTCCGATGATCAGCTCATCCTCGATCTCAGCTGCGCGCGCATCGTCCGGGTACATGAACGCGAGCGGCTTGGCGTACATGGCATTTTCCGTGGCCGCCTTCATGTACTCGCTGTAAATGTACGGGATCAGCGCGTAGCGGAGCCTTAGAATATTCCGGTAGTCGTCCAGATGTCCGAAGCGGTAGGCCTCCTGATAGCGCGTGCCCATCGCCGAGTGATTGCGCATGAGCGGCGTGAAAATGCCGAGCGCAAGCCAGCGGAGCACGAGGTCAGGCGTCGTATCCCCGCCGAAGCCGCCGATGTCGGCGCCCGTGTAGAGGTAGCCTGTCATGTTGAGGTTTGCGAGCATGGCAAGCTCCAGCTTCATGTGCGACCACCAGGATGTGTTGTCGCCCATCCAGATGCCGCCGTAGCGGTGGGAGCCGATGAAGCTCGAGCGCGAGAACATGAGGATGCGCTTCTCCGGCACATTCCGCTCGAAGGCCTCGCCCGCGGCGCGCGTCATGTTGTAGCCGAAAAGGTTGTGGACCCTGTCGTGGCGGACGCGGATTCCGTCCATGTCGTGATAGAACGAGCGGTAGTCCTCCTCGTTGTTCGCAAGTCCCGCCGCAAGTCCCGTCATCTCGAAAAATGACTGGATGTCGAGGTTCTTTCCCTTGTAGCTCTCAATCTTTTCAAAGAAGCGCTTC
Source organism: uncultured Eubacteriales bacterium (assembly GCA_900320615.1). GTDB lineage: Bacteria > Bacillota > Clostridia > Lachnospirales > Lachnospiraceae > Chordicoccus. Next base: position 1,211 of record ONSX01000105.1, on the reverse strand, counting down.
AGGTTCTTCTCGGAGTAGAAGATCGCGGGCTCATTCATGTCGTTCCAGAAGCCCTCGATGCCCTGATCCAGCAGGAACCGGTAGGAATCGCCGAACCATCTGCGCGCGCCGCTGTTTAAGAAGTCCGGAAAATGAACCTTCCCCGGCCAGACGGCTGCGACGAAGTCCTTTCCGTCCTCGTCCTTGCAGAAATAATTGTCCGCGACACCCTCCTCGTAGGTCTTGTAGCCCTTCTCGATTCTGACGCCGGCGTCGATGATCGGGACGAGATGAATGTGGCGCTTTTTCATTTCCTGGACGAAGGAGGCGAAGTCAGGAAATGTCTCCTCGTTCACGGTGAAGTCCTTGTAGTCCTTCATATAGTCGATGTCGAGATAGATCATGTCGAGCGGAATGCCGTTCTTCTGATAGCCGTCGGCGACGCCCCGCACCTCGTCCTCGCTCATGTAGCTCCAGCGGCACTGACCGAAGCCGAATGCCCACTTCGGCGGGATGTAGCTCCGGCCGATGAGCGCGCGGAACTGCGAGATGATGTCGAGGTCGCCCTCGCCGTCGATGATATACGCGTCGTAGTTTGCATCAGGAAATGAAATCCGCATCTGGTCCGTGTCGGTGTATCCGATGTCGTAGGTGACGGCTCCCGGGTAGTCGAAATAGACGCCGAAGCGAACCGGGAGACGGCCTTCTTCTGTGTCGAGCCCGTCTGCGAGAAGGAAGTTGTGGGACGCGTAGAGCGAGTGCTGTGTCTCCGTGTGGTGCGGCTGGTCCGAGTTGTTGCTCGTGTATGTCCAGCCGCGCTTGTTGATGCCGCGGACCTGCTCGCCGAGCCCGTATACGCGGGATGCTCCGAGCGGAAGGCGCAGCTCCGTGCCGTCCTCTGTGACGTCAAAATACGGCAGCGCCTCTTCCGTAACCGGAGGCTTTTCCGGGATTGAATCGGTCTCAATGGGATTTCCGAAGCGGAATCGTCTGATCATAGGGATCTCCTTTTCTTATGAAAGATTTTTTAGTGAGGCTGTTCCGTCAGCCTGATGAAGGGACGGAGCAGGTAAGTTCTTTGTCAGAATCCGAGCTCTGCGGGGTCCCACACGGGCTTTCCTGTGTAGACCTTCGCCTCTTCCTCGCCGCGGAGCACGCGGAGCGCGCCGTCCGCCATCGCCTGGTGCTCGAATTCGCCGGGATAGCCGGTTACGGGGGCGATGAAGCTCACG
>ONSX01000067.1 GCA_900320615.1 uncultured Eubacteriales bacterium | reverse complement strand
AAGCAGGAGAAAGCGGCAGGCCCCGGGAAGCTGCGCGCGGAGACCAGGCGCATTCGATCTGAGATCCGTGCGGAGATGAAGAAGGCTGATCGGGAAAAGTTTTCTTCGGATGACGCGGACCATGCGGCGCGGTGGCGCACGGAGGCGGAGACAGAGAAGGAAAATGAGGAATGGCTCGCAAAATGGAGGATTCAGAGACATGAATAACCGGATATTTCAGAAATTTAAGAAAAATGCGGGGAAATTTGTCGGGCTTGTCCTTGCGGCGGTGCTTCTTGCCGGCTGTGGGGCGCAGGAAGGAAGCGGATCCTCCGCGGTCTCTTCTGCGGAGAGTGGAGGTTTCGTCTCTATGACGGCGGAGGAAGTACAGAAGAGGATGAAGGTCGGATGGAACCTCGGCAATGACCTTGACTGCATCGATAACCGGAAATATGGCGACGCGGCGTACTATGAATCACTGTGGGGTAATCAGCCCGTCACGCAGAATAGTATCGAAGCGCTGAAGAATGAAGGGTTCGGCGCTGTCCGCGTGCCGGTCACCTGGTACGATCATATCGGCGATGACGGGACGATTGATGCGAAGTGGCTTGCGCGAGTCCGGGAGGTCGTCGATTACGTCATTGACTCCGGCATGTACTGTGTTCTCGATGCCCATCACGACACCGGGGAAAATGCCTGGATCAACGCCGATTCCGCAAGCCTTGACGATAACAAAGACAAGCTGACGAATCTGTGGACACAGATCGCGGATGAGTTCCGCGACTACGACTGCCATCTCGTATTTGAGGGCTTCAATGAAATTCTCGACTCTGAAAATCACTGGACAGATCCGGACAACTCCTGCTATGACGCGGTGAATGAATTAAATCAGGCATTCGTCGATGTGGTCCGGAAAACCGGAGGCAATAACGCGGAGCGGGTTCTCCTGTGCGACGCCTACGCGAGTGGCTTTAACGCAGATATTCTCGAGAATTTCAAGCTCCCTGACGATTCTGCGAAGAACCGCCTCATGGTTGATATCCACTACTACGGGACAGACACGCTGGAAATGAAGGACGTCGCAAAGCGGATCGATGAGCTCTTTACAAAGAAGGCTGTTCCGGTTCTCATCGGCGAGTGCGGCATGAAGAATACGGCAGGCTCCTCCAACACAGACGAGCGTGTCACATATATCAGAAGCCTTGTCGACACGATGCAGAATGCCGGTGCTGTCTGCTTCTGGTGGGACGACGGAGGCTCATTTTCATCGGCGGATGAGGTGAATAATTACGCCCTGCTGAACAGAAACGGCGGCTGGTATTTTCAAGAGATCGCGGACGCAATGATCAGCGCGTCAGAAAAATGAAGGGAGCTTTGCGCATGGAGAAAGGTCTTGTATCGGTTATCGTGCCCGTCTACAACGTGGAGCAGTATCTGGACGCCTGCGTCCGCAGCATTCTCGGGCAGACATATACGAATCTGGAGGTCATTCTCGTCGATGATGAATCTCCGGATAACTGCGGGAAATTGTGTGACGACTTCGCGAGGGAGGACGCAAGAGTACGCGTCATCCATCAGAAAAATATGGGAATCAGTGGTGCCAGAAATACGGGGATCGATGCGGCATCGGGAGAATTTCTCACGTTTGCGGATTCGGACGATGAACTGTGCCCGGATGAAATCGAAAGGCTCATGGACGCACTCGTAAAGAACGCGGCGGACGCGGCGGCGTGTGGCTTCCAGTATATCTCGGAGGACGGAGAAAAGCAGGAGAGTGTAAGCCTCGTCTCTTCTCCGGAAACTATATCCGGACGGGATTTTCAGTTCCGGTATTTTGACAGCTATGAGGCATCCATATACTGCATGGTTGCCTGGAATAAACTGTACCGGGCCGGGCTCTTTCAGGGGCTCCGCTATCCGGTTGGAAAACTTCACGAGGATGAGGATCTGACGCTTCGGCTCCTCTATCCGGCAAAGCGCATCGCACTGACCGGATATCCGGGATATCTCTATCGGATCAAGCTGAAGACGAGTATCATGGGGACCTTTTCGGAGCGGCGGTTTGATCTCTTCGATGCGTATATCTCCCGCATGCGTTTTTATGCCGCGCATGGAGAGGAGGAGCTATGGAAAATGACGCTTATGCACGCCCTGCATATGTTTGAGGAGGATCTTGCGCTCGCCCGGAAGAGCGGAATCGAAGAGTCCGTACCGGAGCGGTACAGAAGAAAGATTGCCATTGCGGCCCGTGAGCAGAGCCGATGGATCAGGGGGAGACTGAAGGCCGAACTTGCCCTCAGCATCCGGACACCGGCCTTGTACCACGGCCTTTGGAGATTGAAGAACAGATGAGTATCATCGACAGGACATACGGCAAAAAGAAACAGCTGGCGATTAACCTTATATCCCAGATCATTGCTTATGCGGTCAGCATTGGGGTCAGCTTCGTAATTACGCCGTACATCACGGCAAAGCTCGGTAAGGACGTGTATGGTTTTGTCGGTATGGCTTACCAGGTTACCAGCTACATTACAATCTTTACGATCAGCCTGAACGGCATGCTGAACATCTTCGTGAGCACCAGGTACCATCAGGGAAAAATAGAGGACGCAGCGGAGCTCTTTCATTCCGTCCTTGAGATTGATGTCATCGCAGCGGTGATTTTGTCCATCGGACTCGGGTTTGTCGTTGTGTTTCTGCAATTTATCCTCGATGTGCCTGCCGGTTCACTCAGGGACATTAAGCTCTTGTGGGGGTTTATTTTCGGGACATTCGTACTGAATCTTGCGATCGGTCCGTTCTCGGTGGGAACATATATCAAGAACCGGCTTGATCTGACGGGTATATGGAACATCGAGGCAAACCTGATGCGCGGCGCCATTCTCATGGCGTTCTACTTTCTTCTGCCGGCAAAGGTCTGGTACATCGGCTTCGCAAGCTTCGTCTCGGGAATTTTACTGAATATCATGAATATATCGTCGTTCGGGAAGCTTGTTCCAGAGATCGGCGTCCACTTAGCGAAGATTTCCTGGAAAGTGGTGAAGGAGCTCTTTCTTGTCGGCATCTGGAACGCGGTCGGGCAGCTGAACTATGTTCTGAACAACGGGCTGGATCTCCTGATCGCCAATGTCGCGCTGAATGCGCTGGAGATGGGATATCTCTCCTACGCGCAGACGGTCCCGATCCAGATTGTATCGCTGCTCACTACAATTGAGTCGTCGTTTGCACCAGATCTTACGAAGTCCTATGCGAGAGGAGAGATTGATCAGTTCATCACGGACGTCAGATCGGCGATCAAGATCTGCGGCTTCCTGGGATCCGTCCCGATTCTGGGATTCATCGTGTTCGGGCGTGATTTTTATCACTTGTGGCTGCCGACACTGACCCATGCGGAGGTCGTGAAAATCAACATTCTTTCTGTTCTGATCCTGCTTCCGACTGTCTTCAACGTCTACATCTCACCGCTCAACAATGTGAACTCGATAACAAGGAATATCAAAATCCCGGCGATTGTTTCATTTGTTATAGGAGTCGTGAATATTGTTGTGGAGCTGATTCTGGTCCATACAACAAACCTCGGTATCTACGCGATCGAGATTGTCACGGCGGTGCTGCTTACGGCTCAGGTTCTTGTGTTCCTTCCGCTTTATGCAGCATGGAACCTGAAGGTGAGCTGGGACACGTTCTATAAACCGCTCGGACGGGGTATGGCAGCAACAGCGGCCGTACTTGTGATCTTCCTGGGAATCCACCGCCTGGTGAATATTGATGGGTGGCTGGCTCTGATTCTTGTGTGTCTTGCAGCTGCCGTTGTCGGCTATGCGGTCAACTATTTTCTGATACTTGACAGCGAGGACAAGAAGTTTGTGTGCAGTAAACTGACCGCAAAGCTGCACCGATCCTGACCGGCGCTCCGGACATCTGCTGGCAGAATACAGATGTCCAGAGAACAGGCCTGGCAGTATAGCTTCATCCGCCTGTGGATACAGACCAGCAGCGGATCAGGCATTCGAATTAAGGAAAGGAGATTCGTATGTGCGCGCTAAAGCACGAGGAACTCGTATCGATTATCATTCCTGTTTATAACGTGGAGAAGTATCTGGAGGTCTGCCTCGACAGTGTGGTCGGGCAGACCTACCGAAATCTTGAAATCATCCTTGTCAATGACGGATCGATGGACGGTTCGCCGGATATCTGCCGCGCGTATGCCTTGCGCGACCGGCGGATCACGGTGATCGATGAGGAGAACAAGGGTCTTTCCGGCGCGAGAAATGCAGGCCTTGAGATAGCGCACGGTCTGTACACGCTGTTTCTTGACAGCGACGACTGGATCGAGCCGGAGCTTGTCAGCCGGTCTGTGCGCGTCATGGAAGAGAAACATGCGGATCTTGTTGCCTTCAGTCTGCGGACCCATTATGAGGACGGACGGGAGCCCGAGGACTGGATCATCGAGGAGGGAGACGCATGTCTTGCTTCTGATGAGGAGCGGCTTTGCTATATCGCGACCGAATACATGACCTGCGGTATTCGCTTCGAGGTGTGGAACAAGCTCATCCGGACCTCACTGATTCGGGAGCATCATCTCTTCTTTGAGGATAACAGAAAAATCTTCGCGGAGGACATCTGCTTCTTCGCGTACTATCTCGCCTTTGCGAACAGAGTCGTATCGATCAGAGATATCCTGTATCACTACAGGGTTCGGAGCGCATCTCTCACGGGAGGCGCGCGCGGCATGGAGGCGCCGAAGATTGTGAAATTCACGGCGCTTGCGAAGACTATCTACCGGTTTTATGAGAAGAACCTGCCGGACTCCGGACTTGTCCGGAATTTCGAGTACATCTATGCGTCGCTCATGCATGACCAGTACAAGCGCGTGCCATACAGGGAGATTCCGGTCGCAGCCTCCGCGGCGGACGGTGACCGGTTCTTTGACTTTATCACAGAGAAGACGTACCGGCAGCGGTTTTCATTTTACAGGTACTTCGGAATCCGCATGGGAGATCTGCTGGCAGACGAGAGTTTTGCTGTCCGCAACAGGCACAGACCGGTTCTGTTTGCGTCTTCGGTCCCATGTGTGGAACTGAAGCGGAAGATCAGGACAGGAATAAAGAATGCTGGAGACAGAAGAAGGAGGCGAGCCATATGAAGATCGGCATCGTAACGGTCTATGATTCAGCAAATTTCGGTTCATACCTGCAGGCGTTCGCGCTTTGGCGGATGCTTACGGAGATGGGACATGATGCGCGCTTTATAGTAAATGAGCACCCTGACGTGCCCTATCGCAGGCAGTTTTATCATTATCCGGTGAGCAGGCGAAGTCTTCGCCATCCGATCAATGTCTTGCGCGAGTACAGGGACGGAAGAGTCCGCTGTCGCGCATTTGAGAAAGAATTGGCACGGTTTCCCCTCATGGACATGAAGGATGTCGGAATGCTGGACCGTGTCATCCTGGGGAGCGACGAGATCTGGAATGTGACTATGCGCTGCTTTAAAAGCCCGTTCTATTATGGAAAGGGCATGCCGCGGCGTATGACCTACGCAGTCAGCGCGGGCCGTGCGGAGATAAGCGACTTTGATCAGTTTCCGGAGCTTCGGGAGCTGATGCGCGGCGCGTCCCCGCTTCTTGTGAGAGATCGCCATACGGCTGAGGTTGTGGAAGGCATCACAGGACAGAGAACGAAGATCGTCTGTGATCCGACGCTGCTTTTGTCCGTCAGTGAATTTACGGCGGAGCTTCATGACCCGTACCTCGAAGGACACAAGTATATCCTGGTCTATTCTTATCCGGGATATTTCACGGAGCAGGCAGTGACGTATATCCGTCAGTTCGCGAAGGAGGAGCATCTCTCCATTGTCTCCGCGTGCTTCTATCTTCCGTGGGCGGATTACGTCCTCAACTGCTCGCCAATGGAATTCTGCGAGGCGTTGACAGGAGCGTCCTATGTATTCACGACGACCTTCCACGGAACGATCTTTTCAATTTTAAACCACCGGCAGTTCATTTCCATGCCGTCCGGGATCAAGGTCACACAGATTCTGGACACGCTCGGGCAGAAGAGCGCAATGTTTGAAAGAGATGACAGCTACCAGGATTTCGTCCGGAAAATGAAGACTCCACGGAATTATAAGGAGACAGACCGGAAAATTGAGCAGCTGAGAAAAGAAGGAAGAGAGGCACTTGCGGACGCGCTTGCCGGAAAGGAAGAGAGCCATGAGTGATCTGGTCAGTGTCATTATCCCGATCTACAAGGTGGAACGGTATCTTGAGCGCTGCGTAAGGAGCGTTATGGATCAGACATATGACAATCTTGAGATTCTGCTCATTGATGACGGTTCTCCGGACCGATGCGGGAAGATGTGCGACGCGTTTGCGGAGAGCGATCCGAGAATCCGTGTGGTTCATCGGAAGAATGGCGGAGTTTCTGCGGCAAGAAATACAGGAATCGATGCCTCGTCCGGGCAATGGATCTTCTTCGTTGACTCCGATGACTTTATTCACAGGGACTGTATCAGGCAGCTCCTTGCGGCAGCAGAGAGGAGCGGGACCGATATTGCAGTATGCGGATTTGAGCGGACGGATGGCGATACGATTCGCGGCGATGTTCGTTTTCCGGTGACAGAGGTTATCCCGAGAGATGAGGCGATGCGTCATGTGATTCTCGAGGAGGACACGAGCTTCGTGTGGGGAACGCTTTTCCGGAGGGAGCTCTTTCAGGGGATTCACTTCCCGGAGGGACGAACTTTTGAGGATCTTGCGACGGTCCCTCTTCTGGTGAACCGGTGCCGTGCGTTGGCTCGCGTCAGCGCACCCTATTACGGTTACTTTCAGCGTCCAACGTCCATCATGCATGAGCTGAATGCCAGGAGTCAGTATAATGTCCTGCTCGCATGGCTCGATCGCTGCCGGTTCTGCCATGAGAATTACAGAGAGCTCGAGAAGCGGTGTCTTGCGCAGATGGCGCATTACTATCTGCTCGTCTGCAGCTACTCATATCCCGGTGAGCCGTATATCCGCATGGCACGAGATCTCGTTTCCCCGTATCTCCGGGAAATGAGCAGCGCTGCGGCCGGAAAAGAGAAGCTGAAGCTTTTGATCGTCCGTGTTTTCCCGGGAATATACCCGGCAAGAAATGCGCTAAGGAGGCGCTGAATGAAGTTTTCTGAGAAGGTGAAACGAAAAATAGATGTCGAGCTTATGAGCCGGATCCATATCATGAACAGCACGGAGACGATCCGGTATGTCCTCGCAAATAACTGCTCCGTGTCGCGGTTCGGAGACGGGGAATTCAAGCTTATGTGCGACCACAAGGACCTGCGCTTCCAGCCCTACAGCGACGAGCTCCGGACAAGAATGGAGGACGTGCTGAAAAACAGGCCGGACAATCTGCTTATCTGTGTGCCCTACGGTATGAACCATGTGAGTCCTTACAACGACCGCGCGGAGGAGTTCTGGAAGAACTGGAGATGGTTCCATCTGCCGGAGACGGCCGCGATGCTACGGGATTTCTGCGGAAATTATACGTTCGGCGACACACTGGTGACGAGGCCATATATCGACTACCGGAACGCGGACAATGCGAAGGCTGTCTTCCCGATGCTGGAGGAGCTCTGGAAGGGCAGAGATATCCTGCTGGTCGAGGGAAAAGAGACACGGATGGGAATCGGGAACGACCTTCTTGACGGCGCAAGAAGCGTAAAGAGAATCCTGGGGCCCGGAAAGAATGCATTTTCCGTCTATGACGGACTGCTTCAGGCTGTTCTCTCGAACTGGCACGGCGAGCTTGTGCTGCTGGCTCTGGGACCGACGGCCACTGTCCTTGCCTGCGACCTGTGCCGGCACGGGATTCGCGCGCTCGACGTCGGTCACATGGATATTGAGTACGAGTGGTATCGTTCCGGTGCCAGGGATAAGACGCTGATCCGCGGGAAATACGTCAATGAGGTGCCGGACAATGTCGCGACGGAGGAGTGCCGGGATGAAGCATATCTGTCACAGATCATCGCAACCGTTGGATAAGGCGGGATATAAACATGCGGAATCCTGCAAAGCTTCCTCTCTGAGGCTCCTGAACGGGTGATTTCGCGGGATAAGGAATTGTATGATAGGAATTGACGTATACGCGGCTGCGCTGACTGTCTTTCTCGGGTATGACGCGGTGACCGCTTGTTATGAAAAAAAGAAGCACAGCACAATGGGACGGCTGAAGAGCCCGGATAAGCACGCACAGGCCGTGACCTGCATTTGCCGGAAATGGGCGGTGAAGACGCCGGTTCTCCGGATCAGGAAGCCGTGCAGGTATCTTCTTATCGACCGGATACGCGGCAGATACGGAAAGACGATGGTACAGAGCTGGCAGCGAGCTGGCTGTATCCTCGGACTGCTTGATGCAGGCGGTGCGGAAAATGAAGATGCAGCGAAGAGAGCGCTTTCTGCTTGCCTCACGGAGCGCGGGTCGTGGGCTGCGCCGGTAAACCGGATCGACTATGCAATGCTCGCGTACGCCGTTCTTAGGGCGGAGAGGAACTCTGCGCGCATAAAGCCGGCGATGGACGCGATGCTGAACTGTCTGAATGACAATCTCTGCGCGGACGGTATGCTCAGCTACTCCGTTGGAAAGACGGGAA
>ONSX01000016.1 GCA_900320615.1 uncultured Eubacteriales bacterium | reverse complement strand
TTGATGAAGGTGTAATTCGTCCTGCCTGTTGTGACGGCCTGCTTACAGCAAGCTTCAAGCGCTTTCCGGCTGTATTTCTTAGCGAAGCCGAGGATCCCTGCACACTGGCGGTAAGACTGGACTTCGTATTTACGACTGGCAAGCACATGGCTGATTACTTCTTCTGTATAAGGGCCGATTGGTCCTATGTCAAGTTTTCGGACAAGTTAAATGTGACCTTTTGCATCGTTATCATGCCAATTTTTGTTCTGCTTTCTCCATGTGATCTAAATACTTCTTTTCGTATTGATCAGGTGACAGATATCCACAATGGCTGTGAATACGGATAGTATTGTAAAATGTATTTATGTATTCAAAAATATAGCGGTATGCTTCCTCATAATTTCTGATTTTGAATCTGCGAAGCCATTCTCTTTTTATCAACGCATGGAATGATTCAATGCAGGCGTTATCCCATGGATATCCCTTCTTGGAATAACTGTTGGTCATTTCACGAGTGGCATTGAGGAACTCCTGAGATACATACTGGCATCCACGGTCATTGTGGAATATCCGCGGCCTGACCCCATTACGCTCTCTGATCGCCTTCTGGATCGTTTCTACGACGTATTTTGCCTCTAGCGTGCTGCTGAGCGTCCATGCCAGAATCCGCCTTGAAAACAGGTCCATAACGCTTGTGAGATATACAAAACCATTATCTGTCCAGATGTAGGTGATATCAGACACCCACACCTGATCCGGATTGGACGGATTAAACTGTTCATTCAGGATGTTTTTCAATCGAAGATCGAAATCGGAGTTGGTTGTGGTGCGTGTCCAGTGCTTTACCCACCGTGCGCGTATTCCCATTTCACGCATATATTTGCCGGTAGTACGCTCGCTGATTGGGGTGCCCTGTTGCTGCATAATAGCGGTGATTTTTGGCGCTCCATAGATCTGGTAGGAACGCTGATAAATATCCTGTATTTTATCTTTCATCTGGTCTCTGCGTGTTTCAGAAACTGATGGCTTATGCCGTATCCAGGCATAATACCCCGATGTGGAAACGCCAATATAATGCAGTATCCCGCTGATCGAAACCCGGCGTTTCGGATTGTTACGCCGCACCTCATCTGTATAATCACGGGTTGCGGTATAAACAGCAACGGTCATTTTCCCAGGATACCGATGGCTTTTTTTAGGACTTCAAGAGCGTCCTCTGCATCACGCAGCTGTCGTTTCAGGCGGGCGTTCTCTTTTGCTTCGTCGCTGGAGTAATTGCCGGAGCCACGTGAATCTACAGTTCCTTCATTCTTGTTCGCCGATGACAACCAATGCTTAAGTGCAGATACGCTGATTCCCAGATGATTGGCTGTATCATTCAGTGTCATCTCTGGATGATCCTTTCTGTACTGAACTGCGTCATCCTTGAACTGTTGTGAGTATCTCTTCGCCATGATCCTTTTCCTCCATCTCTATTGTACTCTATGTGAAAAGGTCATGTTTAAGTTGTCCTATTTTTATGCTACCACTAAAACCAATGATGGCGAGGCTTATCGTCTGGCCTGCTTCGTAATGATCTGTCACCATTGCGGTATGTGCTATATCGAGTTCTTTACTAACGCACGGCAGGAAAATCTGTTCATCGGCATGCTGCATGCTTTTCTGATGATGGGCATTCCAAGATATGTTCTTACGGACAACATGAAGAGTGTTGTTATCGGGCGCTCCTCCGATGGACATCCAGTCTGGCAGAAGGATTACGAGCGGTTTATGAACACTGTGGGGTTTGAAACAAAACTCTGCAAACCACGGCATCCGTTCACCAAAGGCGCTTCTGAGAGGCTTGTGCGTTTCGTGAAAGAGAACTTTCTTCCGGGAAGATTTTTTACAGAACTGACCGACCTGAACTATCAGGCAGACCATTGGTGTCTGGATCAGAATAACCGATACCATCAGGCACATGACGGTGTACCGATCCAGATGCATAATCAGGAATGCTGTCAGAAAACAACCCGCCTGGAACTCACTGATGAGATCCGCCTCTATCTGGCACCGGAAAGAAGCATCTCGTTCGACGGCTTCGTTAATTACGAAGGAAGAAGATTCGGCGTTCCTTACGGTTATAACCAGAAGATCTGTCGTGTCATGCGTGACGGGTATACGCTTTACATTTATGATCGCGATATGCGGCATGAACTCACGCATCATAACGTTACCTGGAGTAAGAAGGACGCGTTCTGCGCCGACCAGTATCCGGAACCGGAACCCGAAGAGGAGCCTACCGCACCTGTTAAAAACAGCATTCATCAGAAAAAGCCATCCGGTCATGATCCATGGTTTGATCAGTTCAATCTGGAGGAGGGCAGATGGCATGAATAATAAAGATGCTACTTCTCTCTTCGCAGAGATCGGAGCAATGGCAAAGGATCTCAAGCTGGATATCACAGCTGAAGAAATGGCGAAATTCACTCAGGATAACAGCCTTAGTTATGACACCGTTTATTACATTCACCAGCTTTTCAGAATGATGAGCGAAAAGAAATATGCCCACATCGTAGAGATGATGCTGAATCTGAGTCGGCTTCCAATGAAACATCCGTGTACATTTGATAATTTCGATTTCACGCGTTTTCACGGACACGAGGCTGACGAGCTGGAGAATCTTCAGACGCTATCGATGCTGGAGGCCCGGCAGAATCTGTTGCTTGTTGGACCGCAGGGAATCGGGAAAACGCATCTGGCCATGGCTATCGGTTATGAGTGCTGTAAGCAGGGCTATAAAACCTATTTCCTGAAAGCTTCGGAAATGAACGATAAGTTTACCGCGGCTCTGAGGGACGGTCAGAGAGAAAAAATCATCCGCCGCCTGGTAAAGCCTACTTGTCTGATTATCGACGAATTCGGCTACTGCGACTTCGACAAAGAGAACACACGGCTGTTCTTCGATGTCGTAGATCGTCGTTACAGCAAGGATGTACCGAACACGATGATTCTCACCAGCAATGTTGAACCTGACAGATGGGTTGATTTCTTCTCTGATGAGGAAGCACTCAAGAGCGCTATGGATCGTTTCTTCGATCAATGCCTCGTCATCTCGATGCACGGAAACAGCTTTCGGGGTTCCGGAAGAAAAAAGATTGATGTTCACGTCGGTGAACTGATACCGGAAACCAGTATTTAATTATCAAGGAGCTGCTGGTGCGTTGGTTTATTTAATCCGATAATAATTGGTCGAATTAGTCCGATGCTTATTGGCTAGATTCGCCCGATGCTAACATCACTCCTTCTAAGACCTTACGGAATGAGGTGACGCCCTGATACAAATACTACCCGGTGGCAGTCTCAGGCGTATATTTCATTTTACTGCTGTCTCTCCAGCCGCCGTGCCTGATCACTATAGCACGGGGATTCGGTGTGCGTCAAGACTGAAAATGAGTCGTGCGCGGCATTCTCAGTATTTCCGCCACACCATGCGGTTTACGATGCCCGTGTAGCTCTGGATGATCTTCACAACCTTCGAAGAGACATTCTCGTCCGTATATGCCGGAACCGGCGCGCCGCACTCCCCGGCAGCCGTCATCCGGATCGCCATGTCAAGGGTCTGCAGCAGCGTCTCCGTCTGCACGCCGGCGAGCAGGAAGCATCCCTGCTCCATCGCCTCCGGCCGTTCCGTGGACGTGCGGATACACACCGCCGGAAACGGCTTTCCGATCGACGTATAGAAGCTGCTCTCCTCCGGCAGCGTCCCGCTGTCAGACACGACCGCCATCGCGTGCATCTGCAGACAGTTGTAATCGTGGAACCCCAGCGGCTCATGGCAGATGACACGCGGATCGAGCGCAAAGCCGCTCTCCTTCAGCCGCTTCCGGCTGCGCGGATGGCACGAATACAGCACCGGAACATCATAGGTCTCTGCCATTTTATTGACCGCCGTAAACAGAGAAATGAAGTTCTTCTCCGTATCGATATTTTCCTCGCGGTGCGCGGAGAGCAGAATATAGCCTCTGTCCTTCAGATGGAGACGCGCAAGCACATCGCTCTCCTCGATCTGGCGCAGGTTCTTGTGCAGCACCTCCGCCATCGGCGAGCCGACCACAAATGTGCGCTCCTTCGGCAGCCCGCACTCGGCCAGATACCGCCTCGCGTGCTCCGAATAGCACATATTCACGTCGCTTATGATATCGACAATCCGGCGGTTCGTCTCCTCCGGCAGACACTCGTCCTTGCAGCGGTTCCCGGCCTCCATGTGAAAGACCGGAATATGCAGCCGCTTCGCGCCGATCGCGGACAGGCAGGAATTGGTGTCGCCGAGCACCAGCACCGCATCCGGCTTCTCCTGCACCATCAGCGCGTATGTCTTCGCAATGATATTGCCGATTGAAGAGCCGAGATCCTCCCCCGCCGCGTCGAGATAATAATCCGGATCGCGCAGTCCCAGATCCTTAAAGAAAACGCCGTTTAAATTGTAATCATAGTTCTGTCCCGTGTGCACCAGAATCTGATCGAAATACCTGTCACAGCACTTGATGATCTCCGACAGCCGGATGATCTCCGGTCTCGTTCCGACAATCGTCATCAGTTTTAAAGTCTGCATTTATACATCCTCATGATATGTGTCCGGCCGCTCCGGGTCGAACTGTTCATTTGCCCACATCACGGTGACAAGATCCTCCGTGCCGCTGAGATTCCTGATGCTGTGCGTATATCCCGGCAGCATCCGCACGGCCTCGATCCGCTCGCCGCTGACCTCAAACGCCAGCTTCTCGTCCGATCCGATTCTTCGCTCCTCGATCAGGCCGTGCCCGGCCACCACGATAAAATATTCCCACTTGGTATTGTGCCAGTGCTGGCCCTTCGTGACGCCGGGCTTTGTGATATTCACAGACACCTGCCCGCAGGCCCGGCTCCTCAGAAGTTCCGTAAAACTGCCCCGGCTGTCCGCATGCATCTGAAGCGGCGTAGCGATCTTATCCTCCGGCAGGTAGGACAGCCATGCGGCGCAGAGCTTCTTTTCAAATGAGCCCTCCGGCTGCTCCGGGATGTTCATCTGCTCCAGCCCGTTCCGGAATGACCGCAGCAGGGATACGATTTCGCCGAGCGTCCGCTTATACGTCACCGGCACGCTGCACCGGCAGACATGTGATTCCAGATCATTTTCCGGGCAACCGGATGCACCGTCATCACCGGCATTGCCATCCGTCATGCGCGCCGAGTCTTCCGGCATATGCACTGTATCGTGTGCCGCATCAGACGGCAGTGCACTTTCCGCATGCGGGTGTCCCGAGAGCGCCCGCAGCATCTCCTCCACGAGATCGTCGATATAAACGAGCGTAAGCTCCGTAGACGGATCATTGACCTGCACCGGCAGGTCATTTGCAATATGATGGCAGAATGTCGCGACAGCGCTGTTATAATCCGGCCGGCACCATTTCCCGAATACATTCGGAAACCGGTAGATCAGCACCTCCGCTCCTGTATCCTGTGCATAGCGGGCGGCCGTCCTCTCGCAGGCAAGCTTCGCCTGCCCGTAGGCCGAGCCCGCGAAACGGCCGGAAAGAGAAGCCTGCGCGGAGCTGGCCAGCATGACGGGACACGTATTGCCTCCCTCCGCCAGAAAATGAAGCAGCTCCTCAAGCGGCTTCTGATTGCCGGGCATATAGTCTTCCGCATGCTTCGGGCGGTTTACGCCGGCCAGGTGGAAGACAAAATCCGCCTCACGGCAGTATCTCCGCCTGTCATTTTCCGTCGTATGCCGCGTCCAGCGGAAGATCTCCTCAATCCTGAGCTCCGGATGCGTGCGGTCCCGCCCGTCGGCAAGGGTCTCAAGACGCGCGCAGAGACTGCGGCCGATAAAGCCGTCCGCGCCGGTGACAAGAACACGCATGCCGTCCTCAATAATATTTCTTGTAGTAGTACCTGTCATTTTTCTTTTTCACATTGTTGCGCACGACACCCAGAATCGGGCACTCGCTCTTCTTCAGCTGATTTACCACATCGAGGGCCAGCCTGCGCCCGACAGACTGGTCCGAGATCACCAGAATCGCTCCGTCGCACTTCGGCGCGATCACGGCGGCGTCAATCACGCTGCCGAGCGGTGGCGTATCGATGATGATATAATCAAATGTCTTGCGGCTTCCCGCAATCAGCGCATCAAAGTACCGGCCGCTCAAGAGCTCAACCGGGTTCGGCGGATATTGCCCCGAAAACATCAGCGTCAGATTCGGATACTGCGTCGCATACAGACAGTTGTCGAGCGACTCCTGCCCGGTAATCACCTCGCTGAGTCCCGCAGGAAATCTGACATCAGCATTCCTGCCGGCGATCACGGACTTGCGCATATCTGCATCGATGACGAATACCTTCTTTCCAAGTTCCGCCATGCTCTTCCCGAGACCGAGTGACACCGTTGTCTTGCCCTCGTTCTCGCTGCAGCTCGTGACCATGATGGCATGAATATCCTGCCCGCAGAACTGCAGATTCGTTCGCAGTGTCTTATATGCCTCCTGCGTAAAGAAATCATTCTCTCCGGGAATTTTAAGCTTCGTCTCATTCATGTGCCTTCCCCCCGTTTCCGGCGCCCATGGCCCTTCTCCGACTGCCTGTATGCGCTGTAATACTTGCCGTAGTAGCCGTACTTGCCCTTGCCGCTGTGATTGGCGTTCGGGATATCGGCAAGAATCGTCACACCAAGTGTCTTCTCAATCTCTTCATCGGAACGCAGATGATCATCGAGGAGATATGCGATGACAAAGATGAGATACACCGCGACGCCGGCAATCAGGCCTACAATCGCATACGTTTTCATCTGCATCCTATTTGACGGCTGCGAATTCTGCGTGCCGTACTCATAGAGATTGACCTGCTGGAATCCCATCGCGTTTTCGATGCTCTCTGATCCGATTGTGCAGACCTCATCAACGATTGTCTTCGCTTCATCCGGTGAATCAGCTGTGACCGTCACTTCCAGGACTCGTGTTTCCTCCGGATTATGGGTTGTGATCCTCTTGTAAAGATCTTCATAGGTCAGGTTAAGTGACAGATCCTGAATCACCTGATCCAGCACCGTATGGCTTTTCAGAAGATATGTACAGTCATTGACAACGCTGAGAGCCAGTGAAAAGTCATTGTTGGTATCAGTCGTATTGCTTTCATTTCCCTGCCGGAGAATATAGATAGTCGCCGTAGAGGAATACTGCGGCACATACATTATTTTGTTAAATGCATACAAGCCTGCCACGCTTGCAGCTGCTGCCAGAATAATGATCAAAAGTCTGTGGACGAAGATACTCCAGAGATCTCTGATGGTAATTATCCGCACATTACTATTTTTTGGATTCATCCCCCTGAAATCCTTTCAAAAAACTATTTTTTATTATACGCCTTATTTTCAATGCTGTCTTCGTTCGAAGATCCTATTACGGAGTCAAATCCCTTTAGGAATCACTTCCTGCCAAGAAATATTCTTTTTACTTTCTCGGTGCATCCTTTTGAACCGGAAATACGTCTTTTAACAACACTGCATCCATCATTAATCTGACATTTGGCCGCATTGACTTGATCATCGCCGGAAGTATTGTAATTGTTGCCGCTTCTGTTGCAAGCGATGCAGAAGCTGCACCTGATGCCCCCCACACAGGGATAAACAGCCAGTTCAGAAATACATTCATCCCGGCAGCGCCCATATAAAGATATTTCAGATATTTCTGTTGATTTTCACACACCACCCACGCGTTCCTTGCCACTCCCAAATAGGAAAAAGCTGTATACCATACAGTAATTCTAAGCGGAACGACTGCCGCCTCATATGCACTGCCATATAGAATATGTATCAGAGGCGATGCAAATATTGAAATCAGCGCAGACATAAAAAAGGACATATAGAATATGATTGTATACAATTGTTTGTTTCTGCGCTGGTAAAGTGTTTTATCAACCCGATAACTCTCGGCAATCCCCGGGTACAAAGAATCAATAATCGCAGACAGAATAAAAGCCCAGGCTACGCTTAATGAAGAAGCAAGAGAATAATAACCAACTGTACTGGAATCCTCCATTTGTTTCAGCATCAGCTTATCCGTACTTGCATAAACCGCAACCATTAAGCCCGAAATAATAAACGGTGTGCTGCTTGTCAGCAGCTGCTTTCCTTTTCTCTTTGAAAATGAAAGCCGCGGGCCTCCATTCAAAAAATAAGCCACCGCCAATACAATACCGGAAATAATATACTCGAACGCGGTTCCCAAAGCGAACCATTCCACTCCTTTTCCCAGTATCAGGAGAAGAATATTATATCCAGAATAGGCCGCATATGCGATGACAGAAGCTATAGCAGAATATCTCGACTCAAGCTTAGCCTGAAACCAATAATTAAAAGTATCAAAAATTTGAAAGACCATTCCTATCGTACACAATGCGACGACTGCAATGGTCACTGGCTCATTGTGGTCTATCAAGCTTACGATTCCAATGATCATAACAGCAGACAACACACTCGAAATCGCTCTCAGGCCCAGCGTAGTGCCGATTGTTTCTCCTGTCTCCTCCGGGTAATCCACAAAGTTTTTAACAATTACAGAATTAATACCCAAAGTACATAGAGAAGCGAAAAAAGTAGTATAAGCGGCTGCGTAATTGATCAATCCATAATTGCCGGGTCCCAGAAAGCGTGCTGTAAGAATACTGACAAAAAATGCCAGTATCTTGTTTACAATCCTCCCACCTATCAGCCACCCGGCATTTTGGACAACTTTATTCCGGAACATTCCTCTAAGCTTCATCGTGTCAGCTTTCTCACAGTTTCTTTTCTCATATTATAGTATGAATCACTTCTGCCTTGCTGCAGGGACCATCGGGAAAAAAAGTCAATGATCCCTCGTTATTCAGTATACCATCGCAAAGCTTTAAAAATCTCCCGGCTGCATACGCTCCATTCCATTCTTCAGCTATTGTATGATATGCATTGATCCCCATTTTTCTCTGCTCCTTAGGATGCACTAACAATTGTTTCAGATAGGCATACAGCTCCTCATCGCTACCGTCATGGTATATAAAACCATTTACGAAGTGCTGTAACAAGAATGGAACCGATCCAGCGGCATCGTTGGCAACTACTGCGCAGCCGCTGTTCATGGCCTCGTTCAGAACAGCTCCCCAGCCTTCTTTTCTGTCACTGGTAAATAGAAAGATTCCGGCATGTTCCATGCTGTCTCTCACTTCCTCTGGTGTCATTGCGCCGGCGATTTCCACATATGAATCCAGATGATGGCTATGGATAGAACTTCTTAGTTCGTCCTCGAGCGCTCCTGAACCGATCATCTTTATATGAAACGGGATATGTTCACGAAGAAGTCTTCCGGCCACACTCACAGCTGCCTCCGGATGTTTCCATTCAAGGAAACGTCCGCACCAGATAATTTCCGTCGGATCTTTTTTCCGCATCAGTTCTCCCAGATTCGGATAGGTTCGAAGCGGCGGAAAGTATCCCCATTTATAACGCCGGTTCCGGAACATATGGAACGCCTCGAAATCGCCGGCGACATAGGCGCCGGCACAGAGCAGATAACAATTCGGCCTGTTTCTTCCCTGCAGATGCCACTTCAGACACCTGGGTACCCTTTTAAGCGGCTCTTCCCCCTCCTTCAACGGTCTTTCGGAATAGAAAAACGTAAGCTTGCCGGCGCGCAAGCAGCGCTTCAGGATCCGGTTTGATACAGAGCCAATGATGATAACGTCCGAAGAAGCAACAGCGTTCACACAAGCCGCCTCGTCCGTATCAAAATGCATAACAAACGGCGGCTCCGGAATTGCTTCCCTGCCGGGCAGATGTTCCGGAACAGGCTCTGTGGAAAGAAACCTGTATGCAGATGTCAGCCTGTTCATCGCCTCAGAAAAAGGCTGCTGATGTTGATTATAAAAATTGGATACAAATATAACTTTCAGCATTCCCCGACCAATTATGATAAAGCACTGATGGCATCATCCAGATTCTTCGTAAATGTCCGTATATCAAAATCCTCAGCGCGCTCAATCGCATGCATACGGATCAGATTCAGACTTTCAAAATTGTCATTTGTCAAAATATGTGTCAATACTTCTGTAAGCTCCGCTCCCGAGTGAACCAGAATGCCATTTTCATGATCCTTGATTATTTCCGGTATTCCGCCCTTTGCGGAGCAGATGCAGAGCAGCCCTGCCGCCATAGCTTCAATAACGGTAATGCCGAATCCCTCTTCACATTCCGGCATATGGATAAAGACATCTTCCTCTTTCAAGACATCCGGTATATCATTGCGGATACCAAGAAAATGCACTCTGTCCGTCAGGCCAAGTGAAACTGTCTGCTGTTCCAAATCCGCTTTATATGTGCCGTCACCGACGATATCGAATGTCCATTTAAGATTTCCAGGTACCCGGCTCAGACATTCGAGTGTCGTCTGAACTCCTTTTTCCCGGACAAGACGGCCTACATAAACCAGGCGAATAGAATCAGCTTTTCTGTCCATGACGGGTACGAACCTTGACGTATCCGTCCCATTATATATAACCTTGATCATCCGGGGCGGTACATGGAAATAGTCGATCAGACTCTGCCGGACAGCATTTGAAATTGCAACTACCTGCGTGCTGTGCCTGAACGCCAGCGCCAGAACCACTCTTTTTAAGACATGTCCTCTCCTGACATTACGGCGGCACATATCCTCCGCTCTGCTATGCGCATATGCAATGGTTTTGAGTCTGCCAAATCTGATTTTCAGCAGATGCATATATATGTGCATGACAGGTCTCGGGTGGTGTACAATCACTGTATTAATTGCATACCGCCTGACAATTGCGCACAGCTCCCTGTATACTTCCGTGACTTTCTTCCTGTCCGCATGCAATTCCATGACAGTACCGCCATGACTCCGCATGAGCTTCGCATAAATGCCATTTTCTCCCCATAAAACAACAAAAATATTGTGATGTGCCGAGTATATACTATAATCCTTGCAAAGTAATTCAATTCCGCCTGTATCCGCATCGGCTAACAAGTGCATGACATTCATAGTCATGTTTCCTCTGCCTCCTTCTTTTCTCCGAAATTCGCCAGTATCAGAAATGTGCCGACAAAAATCTGAATGCAAAGTCCTCCTGAAAAGAGCGCCGCCTCGCCGGTCCCCATGAGCAGGCAGCAGGCGAATGCCGCCAGGTATATAAAATTCTCTCTGGCGATCGCCTGTCCCGAGCGATACATGACTTGCACCAGAAATACGTTCACAAGTATAAACGGTATAAGACCGTAAGATGTAAGGATATCAACACCTGTGTTATGCGCCTGCGACAGACCGGTTCCACCGCTCATCTGATAATAAGCTCCCAGAAGCGGCGATTCCCGGAACTGGCTGAAAGCTGTCTGCCAGATATTTGTCCGAGATGACAATTCTTTTCCCTTCTCCACTAAAAACGATAAAAAACCTTCTCTTTTGATCCAACTGATCGTTCTTAAATAGATTAAGGAAAAAAACAAAGGATACACAGAAACCAGCAGTGCGGCAAGCCAGCTTCTTTTAAGCTCACGCTGCTTTCTGATCAACAGCACAAGAAACAGAATTACAAAGACTGTCATAACGAGCAGGGTATTTCTCGATTGCGTCTCCGCGGAAAAAAAAATCATAACAGCGGCAAGCGCAGCGTGCAGCACTTTCATCTGTACGCCGCGGCAAGAATACACTCTGCACACTTCAAAAATAGCAATAGTTCCTAGGAACAGCGCCGTCAGATTCGGATTCGTAAAGTGAAAAATTAAATATTCCGTATATATTCCGTTTAAATAGTATACACTTCTTCCCTGCCTCACATATTCTTCCATCAGAAAAAGCGCAAGACACACATTCCCGACTCTGACTTCTTTCAACAGCTTTTCATCCGGAACCAGCTTAAACGCACTCGCAAAAAACACAATCGTGGAAGAAAACATAATCCATTTCCGAAGGTATGAAAACGAGACATTGCTTCCAGACGCAAGCGCATTCAGAAACACATGAACAAAGCTTAAAAGTACGATAACGATTGCAAATGCATCCAGTATACTGAACTCATATATCCAGGACACTGCAAACAGAACAAATGTTGCGGCATATAAGATGGCAATCAGAATGCTGACCAATCCGCTGATCTGAAGCACCTGAGCCAGTACGACAAGACAGGACAGAAAATACATGACCTTCATCATGAGGTTTTCTGCCTGGTATGTATTTTCATATTCCTGCTGCCGATCATCACTATACTTTACAGATTGCGTCATAATTTCGTTTACAGTTTTCTCCATCATGAAGTGAAAAGAATGCCTTTGCTCTGCCCATGTAAGGTTCCGCATTCCTGAAATCACTGGCGGCATATGTTTTCATAGCAGCTTTTACTTCCTGATACGTCCTGCAGACCGGCCCGAAACCATCTCTCTCATAATCAAAGTACCCTTTCGCATATTGATATTTCCGGAAATCCTCTTCGTCAAACTGATAATACAGGAGAGGTTTATACATATACGCAAAATCCATGGCGATACTGGAGTAATCCGTTATCAGAAAAGCAGCCTCCTTCAGCAGCTCCTGTACATCATAATGCTTCCAGTCTGCAAACTGAATATGTCTGCCGGTACTTTGAAATAACGGCAGGAAACGCTGCATATTGCGATGCGGATAGAAAAAGATCTGATATCCTGCCTTTCCGAGAAACGAATCCAGCTCAGGATCGTTAAAGAATGCTTCCCACGCTTTATAATACTTCGTCTGAATAAATGTATCCGGCGTATCCAACCTCTTTGAAAAATTCCCCGGTGTCGCAATATTCTTTCTCCAGGATGGCATAATCAGTATTATCTTTTTCCTGTCAAAGCTCTGCAGCCCGTCAAATCGGGGAAATCCCAAATATCTGACGGAATCCGGCGGATAGCCGAAATATCTTTTCACATACTGATATTCCGGCTCTGCCCCGCACACAAAAAGACTCATCCTCGTATTTGCAAAATGGAGGAACTCCACATCATTATGCGTGATGCCGTGCTGCAGGAAAATGCGCTTGTTTCTCCACAGCCCGAATACCTCAAAGAGGTAACAGACCGCCGCATTCGGTTTTCCGTCTTTCTGCGAACTGATATTATATTCAGCTGCCAGATAATAGATCCAGTGGACAAGTCCTGCGGGCTGTATGATTTCTCTGTGAAAACGAGACACTTTCTTATAGTCCGGTGAGTGGCGGTCGAGTACAAAAACCACATCCGTTTCCGGCCTTTCCATGCAGAGATACCGGTAAAGCCAATAGCCGTTGTCCCTCGCTTCTGACCCATTCTCACAGATAAGCCAGATATGCGGACGTTTCCGCTTCAGATACCATGCACACGGAATCGCCGGAATCAGAAGAAACAGCGAAAGAATATCCCGGATCTTTATATACCGCAATTTATTAATAAATCGTTTCATATCACACCGCTCGTATCCATACGCTTCCGTTTACTGTCAAGCAGTTCTCTGTACAAAGCCTCATATTGATCAATCATCTTCTCTCTGCTGTACATATGTGCGGCAGCTCTTGCTATTTCCTTCTTATCCAGTGTCTCCGCTTTCCGTAACCACTTCTCCGCGCATCTCTGCAGCCCCGCGCAGTCTCCGTACGGTATAAACTCACTGTATCCGGGGAGGCTGATTGTTTCAGGAGCTCCCGCCTGAAACCCGACTACCGGGGTCCCGCAGCAGAGGCTTTCAGCGCAGACCATGGAATATGATTCCCTCTTGCTGGCAATCACTGTCAGATCCGCCGCGCAGTAATAGCGGGCAAGCTTAGTCTGATCCGTTACTGCTCCCAGAAATACTAAATTTGACGGGATGTTGTCAGAAGAAATCTTGTAGCGTCCCGCAACGGCGACCAGAATATTCTGCTCCTGCCATTGCCGGGCAAGGCGGATAATATAAGAACCGCCCTTCGGGTCATCTTCCCTGTCACTGAAAAAAGCAGTGACGTGCAGAATAACCTTCTGTCCTGCGCAACCCGGAAACAGCTCCTTCCGATGGCACTCCCTGTAGCAGAAAACATCTGTGTTCAGACCATTATATATGACACTATACTGTTTATCTCTGAGGATCGGAGACATTTTCGCTCTGCTTTCAATCCAGGGCGATACCGCCACGATCCGGAGTAAAGAGTCAAATCCCGAGAAGGCCGCCTGCATGTGCAGAAAGTTTTCATGCGTCCGGTCGAACCAGAGGCTTCTGGTCGCAGCCCTTGGTCTCGGACAATCTCCGCACCCGGTCTTCCATTTTTCACATTCAAAGGCGTGGCCGCAGTTGCCCGTATACAGAAATTCCGCGTGCAGCGTAACAACCGTAGGAATACGCTGTCTGTTCAGCCATGCGACAAGACGATAGATATTGACAAAGTGCTCGTTGATACATTGCAGATGTACAACATCAGGCTTCAGCTTCCGGATAATCCGCAGCAGGCGTGCCGTTGACAGCAGGCATCCTCCGTACGGCACCCCGGTTATCTCAGACTCAAGAACATTACACTTTGCATATGCCTCGCTGCAGATTTTCGTAACATTCTCCTCGCTGACGCGGGGACCTCTTCCGTAACATACATAGCTCTGACAGCCGCGAAGCAGAAGAAGGTGATGTATATCAGCGGTAATCTTGCCTGTGCTTCCGTCCGGATACACATTATTGATCTGAAGTATCTTCATCATAATAAAACCAGACGCAGTATCGCAGCTATGAATCTGACCGATTCATCCACGATACTGCGTCATCCTTACATGTGCAAGTAAACGAAACGATTACTTGCCGTCATCGGCGTCCAGGATCCTGCCCTTCTCGTCAAATGTATAACTCTTCTCCTTCAGCAGCCCGTTCGTCTTGCTGATCCAGTACTTTCTGGTCCCGGCTCCGGCTGCCGCATGCACAATCTCGCCCGAGGTCGCCGCGTAATAGTATCCGTCCTCCAGCGCGGCCTGCGTCCCGTCAGCAGCCGTATATGTCGCGTTTTCCAGCTTCATAACGCCGCCATACGTGCGGAGACCCTTCTGGTAATAATAATAGCTGCCGTCTTCCTCGACAATGCCGTTGACCGTCTCCGCCTTCTTCTCTACTGCATCTGTGATCCGGCCCGTCTCATCGAAGGTGTAGCTCTTCTCCGCAAGCAGGTCGTTGGTCTTGCTGATCCAGTATTTTCTGGTCCCGGCTCCTGCCGCCGCGCGCACAATCTCCCCGGACGTCGCCGCGTAATAATAGCCGGCTGTCAGGGTTACCTTCCCTCCGGATGCATTGATGTAATACGCATGATCGGCATCAAGCTTCATCACACCGCCGTATGTGCGCATACCGTTCTCATAGTACCAGCAGCTTCCGCTCTCTTCATAGAGACCGTTCTTTGACGTATCCGGCACGTCCAGCATCAGTCCCTTCTCATCAAAGGTATACGACTTCTCCGTCACAAGGCCGTTCGTCTTGCTGATCCAGTACTTTCTGGTCCCGGTGCCAGATGCCGCATGAACAATCTCGCCCGAGGTCGCCGCGTAATAGTCGCCGGCCGTCAGCGCCGCTTTCTCGCCGGACGCGTTGATGTAATACGCATGGTCGGCGTCAAGCTTCATCACGCCGCCGTACGTGCGGGCGCCGTTTACATAATAGTAGAAGCTGCCGTCTTCTTCATAGATGCCGTTCTTCGGCGCTTCCGGCTGCACCATCCTGCCCTCGGAATCAAAGGTATATGTACCCTCTTTATATGCCGTCGTGATCACCGGGAACGCTGCCTGTTCTGCTTCGGTCCGCAGCAGGCTGCAGTAATAGCTCCTTCCAGTCATGACGACGCCCTTGCTCGTCACATAGTAGGTATCTCCGTCCACCGTGATCATGCCCATCGGGGCAGGTACGCCGTTGATGAAATACATCTTGACGCCGTCAACCGTCGCAAAACCGTTCAGCGAGGTGTCGCTGTTATGCAGAATTACGCCGTTTTCATCAAAATGATATCCCCAGGACGGCAGAAGCCCGTTCGTCTTCTCAACAGGGATCCACTGATCAGGTCCGCTCTCAGGCAGATTCTTCACCGCCTTGTTCTCTTCCCCGAAGTAATAGTAGCTGACCTCTCCGTTCGTCCCGGTTACCTTCTGAAGGCCGGCGTATGGAACGACCATGCCTTCCTTTGTCCAGTATGTGTCATCGCCGGAGGTATACAGACCGTTCTGCGCGGACAGGAATTCTCCGGTTGACGAGTCAAAGACATACTGTCCCTTCGTCGTGCCGTCCTGACCGGTGATCTCGCTGCTCAGTCCCTTGATGATATAGCCGTTTTCGTCAAAGTAATACGTCTTGCCGTCGATCGTCGCCCAGGTGCTGACATACGGTCTGTTGCCATTTTCATCGCACCAGGTCGTGCCGTCTCCGTCTGTCAGCCAGCCGCTGAACACAATGCGGCCGTTCGCATCAAATGTATAAGACTTCTCCAGCAGCAGACCATTGGTCTTGGAGATCCAGTAGGTTCTGCTCTTAACCGCTTTATACGGCTGTATATAATCAAAATAGTAATAATAACCATCAATCTTTACAAGGCCGGGGTACTCCTCAATAATCCCGTCCTTGACAAGATAGGTATCACTTCCGTAGTTCCAGAGACCATTCGCATCTTCCTGCCAGACTCCGTTCTCATCAAACGCGTAAAAAACGTTCTTGTTATTGATATTAAATGAGTACGGCCCTTTTGCCGCGTTATAGCTGGAGCGGAAATAATACTTCTTTCCGTCTATCGTCATCCATCTCTGGGAAGCCCAGCTTCCGGCCCACATATACCAGAGATTCCCGTCACTTCTTGTAACAAGGTCGCCTCTGACCAGGATGTGGTTCTTAAATGTATAATGGTAGCCACCGATCGTCTGTTCTCCGTCCAGTGCTTTATGAGACCAGGTATTAAAGAAGTAATAATTGACCGTTCCTTCCTGGCTCACAGACTGCCAGCCGCCCTGCAGGACGCCGTTCTTCGCGAAATACAGGTCTCCGTTCATTTCAAAGAGACCGCTGACCTTTCCGTTTGAAACGCCGTCACTTCCGAAGCTGTAATAATACTTGTTTGCCGCATCATCCTGACCGGGAACCTCTTTGATACCGGTCACATACTGATTATTCTCAAAGTAGTACCACTTGCCGTCAAGCTGCTGCCAGCCTTCTCTGTCCGTATTATCCAGCGTGAACTTGTCTTCGAAATCAATGTATTTTGTACCGAAGTGTCCTCCCTTTTCTGTCTGGCCGTTAATGATGATATCCTTATTGTCAAACGGATATACTCCGTACTGTTCCTGCAGACTTGTGCTGCTGCTCAGGATACCATAAAGCGTAGATGAGCGGAGATAGATATCATAGCCAAAGCTCCCGGTATTCGTAATCTTAAGCTGATGGTTTGAATCCCATGCCGCATCGCTCTTCGGCTTTGCTTTTATGCCACTTAAGATACAGATCGGATTAGCCGTCGAAGGATCAATGGCTGCGCTCTGATCGATCCAGTTGAACACAACCGTCAGCTTATGCGTGCTCTCATCGTATGATGAACTTGTCAGTGTAAAGTAATCGTTCGAGAGCACCAAATTACTGTAATCAATGTCCAGATTATCATCTATAGTCAGCTCAAACGTAACTGACGACTTGACGCTGATCCGCTCAGCAAGCTGCAGCATGAACTGCCACGCAGTCGCCGAATCGCTGTCGCCGCCGGGGAGAAGCCTGATCAGAGGCTTCAGTTTATCCGGTATCTTTATGCCCCGCATATCAAGCGCAAACACATATGAGATATCCATCGGCTGCATCGGATCCTTCACGCTGTACACGGTTCCATCGTCATCTGTCGTGACACTGCTGGAATTGGAGACGTCCCGGTTCCACGCGAAAGAGCCATCATCCATGGTTTCCGTCGCGTTATCAAAATCGAATACTGCTTCTCCATTCTTATACAACGAAATCTGAGCTGTCGCAGTGATTGTCGCGTCCGCCTGAAGTGCCGCCGTCACATTTACCACTCTGACACCGGAGGATTCATCACCGGTAAATGAAAGATTCTCTATAGATCCGGCCTTGGACGGATCCAGTGACAGGGTGACAGTATCCGCGCAAATCTCTACCGGATTGCCCTTGTAATAGCCTTCAACCGGAAGCGGAACGGCAACCCCGTACACAGCCTGGATTTTAGATTTCTCGAACCCGAGACTGTCCGGTATGACCACATGGAGTGTCTTTGTTCCCACGACCGCGCCATTATAGATCGCCTGAATCTCGACATCGCCCGTTTTCGCCGCCGTAAACACATGATCACTGTCCAATGATCCGATACTGTCATCAGAAACCTTCAGCGTAAGCCCGTCCGGAAGAGCGGCTGTATTGCCGGAGCTGCTCACCCCTGAAACGGTAAGCGGAAGCTTTGCTCCCACCGTCAGATAATCCTTGTCCGAGGAAATGACGGCATGATTAAATTCGTTTGAAGTTTCAGCTGTAGAAACGATCATCAAAGAAGAGCTGACCGAACGCTCATATCCGTCGGACGGCCGGTTGACAACACTGCAGCTGTCAGCTCCTTCCTCCTTCGCAACAAATGTAGAAGAGCCGCCGCCGTCAAACATGGCTGCCGATACACAGCCTGCGTCAAGCATAATCTGGGCAACCTCCTCTGCGCTGCCGCCGGCTGAGAAAGGCTCCTGTCTGCCGTCAAGTACCATCAGAACGACCTTATTATCCGCCGTAATGCCTACAGCCGTCCTGGAAGCACGGTTATTATAATAAGAATTCGAGGTGCTGACCGCCATTTTACCGTCTTTTACAAGAACAGCGCCGGCACCGACCGCTTCCTGCAGGTCATACTGATCGCGGTTGCTGCCACTGTCAATGACGGGTGTTCCATCCTTCGTAATGCCGAAAAACACATTCGCATATGAATCATTATATACGTTCCCGCCCATAATCAGGACACCGGAAGGAACGCCTGTGCTCATATTGTAAAAGTCCGCATTGACGCCCGCAATCGTATTGTAATTCGCGATATAATTATCCTTGTCGTCCGGATTGGAATGCTTCGTCTGTGCGGCGGCCATCTGATCTGACACTCTCCGCATCAGACCGCTCGAAGCCTGTGATCCGTCATTGTCCCCGTAGTTTGCATATATATGCACATCTTTATTGCTCAGATCAGCAGTCGCGAGATAATATACGATCTGCTTGTTGTCAGCTGTCGTTGCATACTTGATATTCTGTGTGACGCCGGGCGCCAGAGTCGATGCCGAAGACGAAAACACAGTATAATAGGAATTGCTTTCGTGACTCCCGGGATCATCCGGATCAACAGGTGTCACAGGCGTATCGCCAGGATTCAGCAGATCTTTCGCGCAATCATAGAGATAATCGGCGAAAGCGTACACGCAGCCCTTGCGCAGAGTCTCAAGCTCTGAAAGGCTGTTTAACGACCGATCAGCCTCCAGCAGCTGACAGCCCTGATTGGCCTCATAAGACTGCAGCATCGCCGCACGGATATCGGCCTTCGTCGTCTTACCGGAAAATTTATGATTCAGGAAAAAAGCCGCCCTGTTTGCTTCTGTCAGATCTTCTGTAAAATAATTGCCCACAGCATCTGACAGGCTGCCTCCGCCGGCTATGGTCTTCATGAGATAATAGCCGTCCAGATCGCCCCGGATGTCCAGGTCGCCGAAGGAATCTTCTCCGTCAGCGTCCACATGCAGATAATTTTTCTCGATCAGATCCGCGAAATCATCGATATTCGATTCGCTGTAACTGGAAACAGAATCGCAGTGCTTATGAACGTAAGTCACCAGATCCACCAGGTCTCCGGCCCAGCCTCCCATATCCGCCGTAGTACTGTCCACGTCGCCGTTATAGGAAGCGATGTCCATCATGCCGAACATATGAGAAAAATCGTATTCTTCACTGCTCGTCCATTCATTTTTCGTCAGATGAAAAATACCAAGATTTCTCAGACCGGACGCCGTCGTATTATTCGCTTTGTCCTGCTCTGCCACATAATTGACAAAATCCGTATTATCGGACCCTGCCATAATCTTCCAGCTGTCGGTAGTATATCTCTCTACTCCGTTCCGGATATAATTAATGATCAGCGCATTGGCGCTCTTTCCGGAATTTGCCTTGGCATATGCATCTGCATATTCCTGGAGAACGCTCAGATCTTTCAGAAAAACATCGTATGTGTCAGCCGAGCTCTCGGCTGCCGCCGTTTCCTCACTGCCGGCAGAGCTTTCTGTCTCTGCGGAACTGTCGGCCGCCGCGCTGGAATCAACAGCAGCCGTATTCTCGCTTTCTGCCCCATTCTCTGCTGCAGAAGATGTGACGGATTCCGCATTTGCCGACGAACTGTCTGACTCAGCTGTATTCCCGCTGCCATCCTGGGACACAGTTTCCTCCGACGAAGCTGTGCTTTCCGCATTTTCTGTCCCCGAAGACACATTGTCTGCCATGACAGATGCCGGCGCACTGGTCAGAAGCATGGCCGCAGTCAGAATACCGGCCAGAACCCTGCCTGAAAACCTTTTGAACATATCTCCTTCCCCCTTTCCTCATCCGAGATGATCAATCAGATAATTGACGGATTCTTTCATCGCATAGTACTGATTTTTTTCCGAATCATCGAGACTTGCTCCTTCATCCAGATCATGCGGTTCGATATATACGTTCCGCTTGTTTCCCTCACTGTCTTTCAGCGTTCCGACGGCATCATCTCCGTCGCCTCCGATTTTTACGTCAAAAAGCGGATAGCTGCTGCCGTCTATCTCAGCCGTGAACGCTACATCTGCCACTCCGTCCTGGTCTGTCTCGCTGGTCTTGACCGAATCCTGCCACTGGTCGTCAAAATGCAGATCACCATATTGTGTCGGAATCACCCAATCCTGTTCCGTTCCGGCTGATAAGGTTCCGCTTTCTGTCGGCAGGCTGCCGGTCTCTGCTTCAGACACAACTGACAGCGCGGCTGAAGCCGTACTATCCGCAGAAGAGCCTGTGCTCTCCGCAGCCTTCTGCGCCCCGCACCCGGACATAATCAGCGTACAGATCAGTCCGGCGGTCCAAAAAAGTATTCTTTTGCCAGTTTGCATCAAGCCTTTCCCCCTCTTTCATGAATGAAGTTTTCTTTTGCCTGTTCCAGATATGCTGACACACACGCAGACACACTCTGTTCTGTGTGATTCTTTTGTGCGAGTTCTCTCGCATTATAAAGTATCCTGCTCCTGAGCTCCGGGTGCGTAATGATTTCCTGCAGACCTTCTTTAAGTTTTTCCTTCGATGTAATCACATATGCCGCGTGATGTTTCTGCAGATAATCAACAGACGCCAGTCCTCCGCGTCCATACGCAAGCAGGCACGGTCCGTTCATCAAAGTCTCGGCTATTTTCGTAGAAACAGAAAATCTTGCCGGATTCACTTCCGGATCCTGCATGGATTCCACATGCACCATAAGCATGCTGCGCTTCATAACTTCTCTTACCCCGTCTGCCGATACAGGGCCATGAAATGCAATGCCTCTTGCACGCTTAAGCCTTTCCAGAATTGCCGCATCCCCTTCCTGCGAATATACATCCAGCTGTGCAGGCGCATGCTCAGCATGCAGATCCGCCAGCGCTCTTCCTATTTCCTCCAGAGCACCCAGACGCAGCGCTCCGATATTCCCCACATAAGAGATCTGCGTTCCGCAGCCGTCTGACTTGTCCGCAGCTGCTTTCACCCCTGTATACAGGGTATGTGCCTCTACATGAAACATATGCGCATATGCTCTGCTCATTTCGTCGCACATACATACCAGAAGATCAGCCCTCTTCATGGTCCTGCAGACATCCCGCATAAACGAAGCGCGAGCCAGGTTCGAAAGCCAGTTCTGCTCACCCTTTTTCAGGTAATAATCATCCATACAGGAAACAACCAGCGGACAGTTCGCGAGATCTGCCGTATAACGGGCAATCTCATACATAAAAGCATAGTCTCCGGATGCGAAAAACACAATATCCGGCCTGAAGTCCGAGACCCATTTCTGATACTTCTCTGTCTTCCAGAACGCCGATTTCCAGATCAGATTCCGAAGGAAATAAATCATCGCTGTTCTCCTTCTTCCTCTCTGATACAGCCTGGCCTTGAGGCCGGAATCCGTCCGAGAAAAGCGACGTCCATTCTGTATGTCAGCCCTGTCAAACACCGTCCCGTATTCCTTCCACGGCAGTCTGGCTTTCAGTGCATCCGTATCTGTAAACCGGAAATAACGCACGCAGACATCATCTCTGACAGGCACTTCCGAATGGATGTAAAACTGGGCGATAGAATCCGTCGGAAATCTTTCAAAATAAGAAGATAGTGTCTTGCCCATCGCAGATGTGCGGCTGAACACGTTATGACTAATCACTAAAATATTCATTTTCTGACCTGCTTTCTGTACTTATGCAGACCATTACACATATATCGAATAAAGACCTCCCCGCTCTTCCAGAGCGGAAGTTTCAGTACCTTTCTGTAAATATGCCAGCGTCCCTGCGCCACCTTCCATTTATCTGAAGCACGGGACCCGGCCCGAATCCGGTACTCAGCAAGTACTTCCTGTACACCGCATGCTTTTGCTCCGTCCCGCAGCAGCATCATCCAGAACGCGTAATCTTCATGATAGAGTGTTTCCGGAAAGCGATACCGCTCCACAATATTTCCGGAGAGCAATGCCGTGGAACAGCTGATCACGCTAGAAGAGAGCATGTAATTAAAGTCTGTCACCGTTGGAACAATAAAGTCATCCCATAATCTATTGCCATTCTCGTCAATCATCCGGTATGAGCAATAGATAATATCCGCCCGGCTCTTCTCCGCCAGCCTCACCTGCTTTTCAAGTTTTTCAGGAAGCCATATATCGTCACTGTCAAGCAGCGCAGCATAATCTCCGCGGAATAAGTCAAATCCCCGGTTTCTGGTCTTTGCGGTACCGAAATTTTTCTCATTTACGATGATATGCACTCTCAGATCTTTTTCAGCAAAGCTCCGGACTACAGAAACCGACTCATCAGTCGAACCATCATCTATAACCAGCAGCTGCCAGTTGCTGTATGTCTGCGAGATGACCGATTCGATTGCTCTTCCTATATACTGCTCTGAATTGAAGCACGGCATAATCACGAACACCAGCGGCTGCTTATCTGTCTTTGAAATCAATGATCCGTCAGTCGGCATGCAGCTCCCTCTGTACATAATCCGTCGTGAGCATCTTCTCTGCTACTTCATCTACATTTAAAAGTTTCGTCTTCTGACTGGTATAAGCTTCCGGCTCTTTCTCCCGGATCTCTCCATTGATAAAATACTTGTCATAGTTCAGATCGCGGTTATCAGGTGATACTCTGAAGTATTTCCCGAGATCCTCGCTGCGCACACTTTCTTCCCTTGTCATAAGGGTCTCATATTTCTTTTCGCCATGCCGTGTTCCAATGATTCTTGTTCCGGTGTCACCGAACAGTTTCTGCACACCTTTGGCGAGATCGCCTATTGTCGACGCATCCGCCTTCTGGATAAACAGATCGCCGGGCCTCGCATTGAGAAATGCAAACTGAACAAGCTCGACTGCCTCGTCCAGGTTCATCAGAAATCTGGTCATTCCGGGATCCGTAATCGTAATGGGTTTCCCATCCCTGATCTGATGAATGAACAAAGGAATAACGGATCCCCTGCTGCACATAACATTTCCATACCGGGTACAGCAGATGACCGGGCCGCCGCGTTCCGCAGATACGCGGGCATTCGCATATACAACATGCTCCATCATTGCCTTCGATGTTCCCATCGCATTGATCGGATAAGCCGCCTTGTCCGTGGAAAGGCAAACCACCTTCTTGACATGCTCCTGGATTGCGGCATGCAGCACATTGTCTGTGCCGATGATATTCGTTCTGACGGCCTCCATCGGAAAGAACTCGCACGACGGGACCTGCTTCAACGCGGCCGCGTGGAAGATATAATCCACGCCCGGCATCGCGTCGCTGACCGACCGGATGTCGCGGACATCTCCGATATAAAACTTCACTTTTTCCGCATATTCCGGATATGCCTGCTGGAGCTCATGGCGCATATCGTCCTGCTTTTTTTCATCGCGGGACAAAATCCGAATCTCTTTGATGCCAGTCCGCAGAAAATGTTTCAGAACAGCATGCCCGAACGACCCGGTGCCGCCCGTGATCATCAGTGTCGCGTTGTCAAATGCCTTTTTGTCAATCATGTCAGCCTGCCTCATTTATTTCAGCACTGAGCCTGGGCACGTTCTTCCTTCAAAATTCAAAAAGCAGTCCTCATATGAACAGAAGCTCAAGAGGCCTGTAAGAATATGCTCAGTATTTTATTTTTGCAAAATCAATGAAAAAGAATATGCAGACAATCCTGCTTTGTCTGAAGCTGTCTTCCCTTGCCAGATTAATCGAATTTATTATAGCATGCAGAAATCAGAGGTACAAGCCGCGCTCCGGGATAGCCGGCGCAGGCTATTGTCACAAGCTTTTCCTTCACCTCGCCCCTTCATGTGTGAAAACGAGCCTGACCGTTTTCACCATGCACTTGAGGTCGAGCAGAATATTTCTCCTCTGTATATATTCCATGTCATATTGAAGCTTCTCTTCCGGCTTGAGCTCATACCCGCCATTTACCTGTGCCAGTCCGGTCAGGCCGGGTTTCACCTGCAGTCTCTTCGGGAAATCAGGAATGTCCTTTGTGAATTTATGGTAGAAAAATGCCCGCTCCGGACGCGGTCCGACGAAACTCATCTCGCCCTTCAGAATATTGAACAGCTGCGGCAGCTCGTCCAGGCGGGATTTTCTCAGAAACGCGCCTACTTTCGTGCAGCGTTTATCTTCCTTCTCCGCCCATTTCGGGCCGTCCTTCTCGGCATCCGTCCGCATGGAACGAAACTTATAGATCATGAAAGGCGTACCGTTCAGACCCAGCCGTTCCTGCTTGAAAAGGACCGGACCGGATGAATCCAGCTTAATCAGCAGCGCGATGATCATCATCGGAATACATAAAATGACAAATGCGATTAAAGAAAAAATTACGTCCGCCGCTCTCTTGAACGCCAGATATCTCTGCAGATGAACTGAAGAATGCTTGTGCGCAAAGCGCATTCCCTCAACCGCATATTCAGGACTATCCATAGCTCCCCCTCTGCGCCGTGCAATAAAAAACAGGCCCGCGACTTACAGAAGCACGAGGCCTGTCCAAAAGACAAAACAAACGTGCGGACTTTCGCCGTCTCGTCCGCCCGACATGTCACCGCTCTTGCCAGATAGATGGCTCTCTGTCGATTTTTATTTTCATAAATATACCACAGGCGCATGACATGCACAAGATTTTCGTTGAGATGAGATGCGGACCTAAATGACAGGTCAAAGACATCATAATGAAGGATCTTGTAAAGCTGTTCGCTCCGAAATATATCGAAGTCTGGGGAAAGTTTCTTCCCCGGGGAGGATTGTCCATCGATCCGTACTGCAATTACGGAAAACCCGGTACTCGCCGGGAACAGGTTGCATGGAATCGGATGAGCAATCATGACATCACAAACTCTTTGTTTTTTACATGTTTTCTGCCGTGTCAACGGACAGCCATTGCCAGTCTTCTTCCGCAAAGTACACCGATCAGGCAGCAGACCACGCTGAGCAGCATATAGCCTGATCCCAGAAGGTACTTTCTGTTCTGAAGCAGCGTATAAGATTCCAGCGAAAATGTAGAAAATGTCGTAAATCCGCCGCACACTCCCGTTTTCCAGAACAAGACCGCGCGGGGAGAGACGCTGTCTCTGCTTTCCGTAAGTCCGGCAATAAATCCAATCAGCAGTGCTCCGAGAATATTTGTGATAAAAGTCAGGACAGGAAACTCTGTTCTGGCCGGCAGCAGACTGAGCGCATACCTTCCCATTGCTCCCGCTGCGCCGCCGAGAGCTACAAAAATAAAATTCACCGGCAATTTTCACTTCTCCTCATATAATAAATTACAGGCAAAAGATGCCTGGCAGCCGATCCCGCAACCATCGCAATCACACTCAGGCCCCTGCGGAACAGGAACCATGCTTTCCATCACATATACAATCGAATCCATGAAAGCCCTTCGGTTCTTAAAATGTGTAACAAAAAGTTGCATTTGTTTCACTTCTGTGATACAAACATATCAGGAGGTGAATCTTATGTCTAAGACCGCTAACATTAATGTCCGGGTGGATCCCGAGTTCAAGGCCAGAGTTGAGAACCTTTACAGTAAGTTTGGTATGTCTGTTACTGATGCCATCAATATCTTTCTTCATGTATCTCTGATTGAAGGAGGTCTGCCGTTCGAAGTACGTCAGCCACGGTACAGTGCAGAAACGGAAGCTGCGATGGAGGAAGCCCGTGCAATTGCCAATGGAAGCATTCCCGCAAAGAAGTATTCCTCTGCTGGCGAAATGATCAGCGACGTTCTCAAGGAGGATACTGTTAATGCTTGAGCTCGCAGTAACCAGTCAATTCAAAAAAGACCTGAAGCGAATCCGGAAGCAGGGGAAGGACCTGACCTTATTAGAGAATATACTCCAACTACTTCTGGAAGAAAAGGTTTTCTTCCAGAACCGGAAGTCATTCTGATTTATTCTGATACCGGTACATCAGCTCTCGTCAGCAGAGCCACGTTCTCGACGTGAGTTGTCTGCGGAAACATATCAACCGGCTGTACATACTCCGGTGTATAGCTGACATCTCCGCGTCCCTCGTGAAATCTCTTCAGATCGCGGGCGAATGTCGCGGGATCGCAGCTCACATAGAC
>ONSX01000124.1 GCA_900320615.1 uncultured Eubacteriales bacterium | reverse complement strand
CCCCCACAGGACGGCAAGCTGGTAGAACGCGGTGTGGCTGTGCGTGAGGCCGACGTGTGACGAAATCATGTCAAAGTTCGCCGTGAACGGAAGCGCGCAAACGGCCCCGACCGCAAGCATCACAAGCGCCTCCATCGCCATAATGAAAATGAACTTCGGCAATTTTCGCCTGTATGTCCTGAGGTTCACGAAGAATAGGATCGATCCGCATGTCACGTAATAGATCGGGAAATCCCAGTAGTTCGTCCAGCGGAACACGCCTGTCATCAGACCGACAAGCAGAATCTCCGGCGAGATAAGCTGCAAAACCTCTTCCGTCGTAAAGCGAAAGCTGCCCTGCGCCCTTCCGCCTCTTCCGAAATACTTCTTCGCCGCGCGGATACCGGATTCAAGGAGGCTCCTGTCCGCCGCGGAATCCTCTGAGGCGCCGTCCGCCGCGGGCTGAGTCCCCTGACCCTTTCCTGCCGCGATTTCTCCGCCGGCTGTGGATATAGCCGTCCCGGCGCGCGCCGCAGCCGCAGAGAACGGATTCACCTCCGGCATCCGCACCTTCCGCGCCCACGCATAGACGATCGCGATGACCGTCACGACGAAAATAATATTCACATAGTGGGCGTGCAGATCGCCGAGCACCGTCGAGTACGCCGGGAACTCGTGGATCGTCTTGTCTCCGACATCCGGATTGTAGCCGATGTAGCGCGTCGAGTCCGGGAACCAGTAGCTATAGCTCCGGCCCATAACTCTGGCGATGATCGGCTTGATGATACCGTAAATCACATAGTGGCCATTTCCGCAGCAGGCGACAGCCGCTCCCGCGAGAGCCCCTGTGAGATACGGGAGCTTTGAGCGCCTGTCGGCACGTTTCTTTGACTCAGTACCGCCGGACACGGCCTGCTTTTCCGATGAGGCGCCGGACTTCCCGGAATGAGCACGCCCCGCATGATCCGCGTGCCTTGCCTCGAGCTTGTCGCGCATCAGCTGACAGCCGAGAGAAGCCGGCAGGCAGAAGGAGAGAGACGCGACGATCGCGCGCATCAGGTTGTAGCCCTCGCCCGTCGTCACGCCTGTCATTTTCACGAGCAGCGTCGCGATGTACTGGCCGCCGTAGTAGTAGTTGACCTTGCTGCCCGCAAACCACATATCCTCAAATGGCATCGTGAGCGAGCGTGTCATCGCGGTCATAAAGCCGTAGTCCATGAACTTCTCCGTTCCATAGGCCTCCGGCTTAAATCCGATGATGTAGACCCAAAGCCCGAACAGAGCAAAGAAAACGGCCTCCTCAATCAGAATTGTCGAAACAGAGATCTCATGATCCGCAGGGCCTGAAGCGCCCGTCCTTCTCCGCTTTGTTTGCATTTTACGGAAAATGAAGAGCGAAGCGTAATTTACGGCAGCGAGGACAAGCAGCGTGATCACGATTGTGCTCTGCTGAAACAGAGCAAGACCCGTGCAGTTCAGTGTCCAGACAAGCCAGGACACAAGGAAGAGGCCGATCGTCTTTGCGAACATCCATCCGCCGTCATCGAACCCCCGGAACACATATGTGGCGAGCGGCAGAAATCCCAGCCCCATAAGCAGGAAAATCAGCCACCACTGCAGAACAATACCCATCTGAAATAAAAGTCTCCCTTCTCTGCCAGTACTGCTTTTATATTGATATAGTATAGCGGTTCTAAGCAGGCATGTCGACCGGCGGCACTCCGAAAGGCATAAAAAAAGGAAGCGGCCCATGCCGCTTCCCTCTCCCTCCGCGGATGCAGAGAATCACTTTCCGAAGTATCTGTCATGCAGGCCCTTGAATGCCTTGCCATGTCTTGCCTCGTCACGAGCCATCTCATGAACGGTGTCATGGATTGCGTCGAGATTCAGAGCCTTCGCGCGCTTTGCAAGATCTGTCTTGCCTGCTGTAGCGCCATTCTCAGCCTCGATTCTCATCTCGAGGTTCTTCTTTGTGCTGTCTGTGACAACCTCACCGAGAAGCTCAGCGAACTTGGAAGCATGCTCAGCCTCTTCGTGAGCAGCCTTCTCATAGTACAGACCGATTTCCGGATAGCCCTCGCGGAACGCGACGCGTGCCATTGCGAGGTACATGCCAACTTCAGAGCACTCGCCCGTGAAGTTTGCCTCGAGATCCTTCTTGATATCTTCCGGGGCGTCAGCCGCAACACCGACAACATGCTCAACCGCCCATGTGAGTTCCTCAGACTGCTTCACAAACTTGGAAGCCGGAGCCTTGCAGACCGGACACTGTGCCGGAGCCTGATCGCCTTCATATACATAACCACAAACGCTGCATACCCATTTTGCCATAATTGTTTCTCCTTTTGTGTTCAAAGCGCTGTGCGCATCCACCGGATAATCAGATTCAGGCGGCAAAGCGCACAACCCGTCAGTGTTTGTAACCTGTTTCACTGTATCATAAAGCCCAAAAAATAGCAACTCGCGAAGTCTCCCGTTACAAACCTTTTACAAGTTACGCCTCAACCGGCTGCAGATGTGCGATCGAAGTCGCGGGAATGCGGCGCCACACATTCAAAGCCCGGACAGGCGACCCATTCCCGGCATCAAGCTCACAGATTGACAAATTCACATCCCTTCCGTAAAATTAAAATCAATATGGCTCATTATATAGCCACTATATTTTATACCCGAAGCCATATCCGACGGAGTACCCATACATTCATGAAAAGCAGACGCATTATCGGCTACGATGTCATCCGGATTTTCTCCGCATTTATCGTGGTTGCCTATCACTTCGCAAGCACCGCCTCGGCCAGAAAGGGCTGGGCCTCATTTCCTTATTTTTACAACTATCAGGGGAAGAGCTGGGGAGGAACGGCAGTCGGCCTGTTCTTTCTTCTCTCCGGCGCGACTATCGTCATGACGCACGATTTCAGGCTGAACCGCCGGAACATCCTGCAGTTCTACTGGACGAGGGCGAAGAAGCTCTACCCGATGTTCTGGATGGCATTTTCGTATATTTATCTCCAGAACGTGATCATGAATCACAGCTTCTTTTATTTCGGGAGGCCCTGGAGTCTTCTGCTCAGCATCTTCGGAATCGATGGATATTTCAATTATCTGGGGCGGACCTACTACTTGATCGGCGAGTGGTTCCTCGGCGCGATCATCCTGATCTACCTGCTCTATCCGGTCATTTTGTTCTGTTTCCATCGCATGCGGTATGTGACGCTGGCCGTCCTCATTCTGCTGGCTTACCTGAACCAGCTCAACGTGTTCGATCTCAAGATTCCTTTCCAGCAGAACATCCTGACGTGCTGCCTGCTCTTCTACGCAGGCATGCTGTTTGAGCAGATCCGTCTGAAGATCACACAGTACAGTTGGATCTTCGGTCCCGTTTCGATCGCCGGAATGATCTATCTGCTCGTGCAGCCGACGGACATTCCGATCGAACTTGGCACACTGATCATGTCATTTGTCATGTTCGTCGCGCTGTTCTGCATCGGCTCCTGGCTAAGCCTCGCCGGCCCGGCCCAGTACGCCGCCGTCGGTCTGAGCGGACTCACCTATCCGGTCTTCCTGCTGCAGCACCAGATCATCAACTGGGTGTGCCGGAACTTCGCGGAATTTTCCCTGACACAGGTGCAGGAATTCTGGCTCCTCGTCATGGTCTTCATACTCACGCTCGTGTACGCATGGATCCTGAAAATGATAAGCCTGAAGCTCTCCGGCCGGCTCGTGCTCCGGAAGCGAGGCGCGTAAAGTAAGAAGAACATAAAAAAAAGATCCCCG
>ONSX01000035.1 GCA_900320615.1 uncultured Eubacteriales bacterium | reverse complement strand
AAGCGGTTAATGTCGTTGACGAAAGTCTTGACTTTGTCAATTGAGTTCAGAGAAACTTTTACGGTTTTCATGAATACTTTCCTCCTGATCCTTTCAATTTCGGAGCAATTCGATTGCTATAAGGTAATCTTAGCTTGAAAGAGAGGCATCGTCAAGAAAAAACCAGAGCAATACAGGGAGACAATATGGGACGAAAAGCGGCTTTTCATAACCTCGGCTGCAAAGTAAATGAATACGAGACGGAGGCGATGATCCAGGAGCTGGAGCGGGCAGGCTACGAGACGGTGCCGTTTGCGCCGGGTGCGGACGTCTATGTCATTAATACCTGTACCGTGACGAACATCGCCGACCGCAAGTCGAGACAGATGCTTCACCGCGCGAAGGAAATGAACCCCTCCGCGGCTGTCGTCGCTGTCGGGTGCTATGTGGAGGACGCGCGCAGCAGGCTGCAGGCGGACCCTGCCGTCGACATCATTGTCGGCAACAACGACAAGTCGAATCTGGCGGCGATCCTCGATGCCTGGTACACGGAGCGCGCCGGAAAAGATCCCGCGGAGGAGACTGTTCCGTACACGGACAATATCAATTATGTCCGGAGCTATGAGGAGCTTGAGATCGACCGCACCGCGGGAAGGACCCGCGCGTATATCAAGATTCAGGACGGATGCAATCAGTTTTGTTCCTACTGCATGATCCCGTATGTGCGCGGCCGCGTCCGGAGCCGGAAGGCGGAGGATGTTCTGACGGAGGCGGAGCGGCTGAGCCGTGCCGGCTACCGGGAGATTGTTATCACGGGAATCCACATCAGTTCCTACGGACTTGATTTCGATGCGCCGGATGAGAACAGGCAGACACCGGATGCATCTGAGGCCCGGACAAATGAGAGACTTCTCGATCTGATCCGCAGAATCTGCGCGCTCGACGGCGTGCGACGCGTGCGTCTCGGGTCGCTTGAGCCCGGCGTCATGACGGAGCCCTTCGTGCGTTCGATTGCATCTCTTCCAGAGATCTGCCCGCAGTTCCATCTGTCTCTGCAGAGTGGCTGCGACGCGACACTTGCGCGTATGAAGCGGAAATACAATACGGCGGAATTCAGAGACCGCGTCGGTCTGCTCCGCCGCTGGTTCCATGAGCCGGCGATCACGACAGATATTATCACGGGCTTTCCGGGAGAGACGGACGAGGAATTTGCGAAAACGGTGGAGTTTGTGAAGGAACTCCATTTTGCAAAGACCCACGTCTTCAAATATTCACGCCGCGACGGGACGAGGGCCGCGGCAATGCCGGAGCAGCTCACAGATGCCGTGAAGCACAGGAGGAGTCTTGTACTCATCGATCTCGACAGGCAGAACCGCCGCGCCTATGCGGAGCAGTTCCGCGGAAGAACCGTGGAGGCCCTTTTTGAGGAGAGAAAAGAGGACGGGGAGGGCTGCTATATGACGGGCCACACGCGGGAGGCCCTCGAGGTGCGTTTCCGGACGGAAGAAGACGCCGGGGGAGAAATTCGCGAGATGATTGTGAGAGACGTCCTGCCGGATGGGACCCTGCTGGTTTGACACAGGAAACATGAAAACAATTGAATATTATGAACGCAGAGTGTAAAATACTCTTAGCTGTTGGAATTTCTATAAGGTCGTGAGAATATGGCAAATAATTTAGGCAACACACAATATTTCAGCGTCAAGAAGGAACCTGAGATCAGCGTAAAGGATATTCTGAAGGTTGTATATACGGCAATGGCGGAGAAGGGGTACAATCCCGTCAATCAGATTGTTGGTTATATCATGTCCGGAGATCCGACTTATATTACGAACTACAAAGGCGCACGCAGCATGATTATGAAGGCTGAGCGCGATGAACTGGTCGAGGAGCTTCTCAAGGAATATATCAAGAATAAATCCTGGGAAGACAGGGAATGAAAAAACGCGTATTAGGACTGGATTACGGGTCAAAGACTGTCGGCGTGGCGGTCAGCGACCTGCTCGGGCTGACTGCACAGGGAGTCGAGATTATCCGGCGCGAGAAGGAGAATCATCTGCGGAAGACACTTCGCAGAATTGAGGAGCTCGCGTCGGCTTATGATGTGTCGGCTATTGTGCTCGGTTATCCGCTGAATATGGACGATTCGATCGGGGACAGGGCACGGAAGACGCTTGAGTTCA
The DNA here is from genome assembly GCA_900320615.1 of uncultured Eubacteriales bacterium. GTDB lineage: Bacteria > Bacillota > Clostridia > Lachnospirales > Lachnospiraceae > Chordicoccus. The sequence goes on along the minus strand of ONSX01000035.1, from coordinate 14,113 downwards.
GAAAAATGCTCGAGGCGCGGCTTGATGTTCCCGTTTTTCTTTCTGACGAGCGCCTGACGACGGTCGAGGCCGATGAGATTATGCGGAAGGCCGGCGTGAAGCGCGAGGATCACTGGAAGTATGTGGACAAGATCGCTGCCATGTTGATCTTGCAGGACTGGATGGACAATCATGGAGACAGTGAAATTCAAGACTGACGATGGTCAGGAGCTGGAATTTTATATTGAGGAGCAGACGCGCCTGAACGGAACGAGCTATCTTCTCGTTGCGGATTCAGAGGAAGAAGAAGCGAATGCCTTCATTTTAAAAGATATTTCGAAAGATATGGATGAAGAGGCGGAGTATGTCTTTGTGGAAGACGAGAATGAGCTTGGCGCCCTTCTTCGCGTGTTCGAAGAAATGATGGATGATACGGATATCCTTCTGTAACGGAATCAGAGGGAATGATGGATAGACTTATTTTGAGGAAAGGAGACAGTTTTTGAAAGCACAGAAGAATAATGAGAAGCTGAAAATCATTCCGCTCGGAGGACTGGAGCAGATCGGAATGAATATGACAGCATTCGAGTACGGGGACAGTATTATTGTCGTCGATTGTGGTCTTGCGTTCCCTGAAGACGATATGCTCGGCATTGATTTCTGCATCCCGGACGTGACATTCCTTGAGGAGAACTACAGCAAGGTCAAGGGAATGGTGATTACGCACGGCCACGAGGACCATATCGGTGCCATTCCGTACGTGTTTCAGAAAATCAACGTTCCGATCTACAGCACAAAGCTGACGATGGCGCTGATTGACAAGAAGCTTGAGGAGCACGGCATGCTCCAGATGGTCAAGCGCAAGGTTGTGAAATTCGGGCAGTCGATCAATCTCGGTGACTTTCGGATCGAATTCATCAAGACCAATCACAGCATTCAGGATGCTGCGGCGCTCGCGATTTACTCGCCGGCGGGCATCGTGGTTCACACGGGAGACTTCAAGATCGACTACACACCGGTCTACGGAGACGCCATCGATCTGCAGCGCTTCGCGGAGATCGGAAAGAAGGGCGTACTCGCGCTCATGTGTGATTCGACCAATGCAGAGCGCCCTGGATTTACAATGTCCGAGAGAACGGTCGGCAAAGTGTTTGACCGCATTTTCTCGGAGCATCAGAAGCAGAGGCTGATCATTGCGACATTTGCGTCGAATGTCGACCGTGTCCAGCAGATCATCAATACAGCGAGAAAATACGGCCGGAAGGTCTGCCTCGAAGGCCGTTCCATGGTCAACGTGATCGGAACAGCCGTGGAGCTCGGCTATATCGATGACTCCGGCAACACGCTTATTGAACTTGACGAGTTGAAGAATTATCCGCGCGAGAAGACGGTTCTTGTCACGACAGGAAGCCAGGGCGAGTCGATGGCGGCTCTCTCGAGAATGGCTGCCAATATCCATAAGAAGATCAAAATCATGCCGGGGGATGTCATTATCTTTTCGTCGCATCCGATTCCGGGCAATGAGAAGGCTGTATCCAATGTCATCAATGAGCTGTCAGAGATTGGTGCGGAGGTCGTGTTCGAGGATACGCATGTGTCAGGACATGCGTGCCAGGAGGACATCAAGCTGATCTATGCGCTTGTCAAGCCGAAATATGCGATTCCGGTCCACGGCGAGAGACGTCACCTGCAGGCGCAGGCACACATCGCCGAGTCACTCGGTATCCCGAAGGAGAATATCTGGCTGCTTCACTCTGGTGATGTTCTGGAGCTTGGCCATGACAGCGCCAGAATTATCGGAAAGGTTCAGACGGGGCAGATTCTGGTTGATGGTCTCGGCGTCGGAGACGTCGGCAATATCGTCATCCGTGACCGTCAGCATCTGGCAGAGGACGGCATTGTGATCGTTGTCATGACGCTGGAGCAGCACAGTAACCGGCTGCTGGCAGGTCCGGACATCGTATCCCGCGGCTTTGTATATGTCCGCGAGTCGGAGGACCTGATGGACGAGGCAAACCGCGTCGCGTCCGAGGCGGTGAATAAATGCCTTGACAGAAATATCACGGACTGGTCGAAGATCAAGTCTGAGGTCAAGGATGCGCTGAGTGCATTTATCTGGAGAAGAACACAGCGCAGGCCGATGATTCTTCCGATTATCATGGAGGCGTCCGTATAATGGAGGATGAAGAGCTGCACAGAATAGACGAGGCGCGTGACAATCTGATCAGCACGATCAAGTCCGCGCCGGTCTACACGAAATACAATGAAAGTATCAAGGCTCTGGACAAGTATCCGGGCGTCTTTAGTCAGATCATGAATCTCCGGACGGAGACGATCCATCTGTACCACGATCAGGAGGGCGAGGATCTGGTTGAGGCGTCGGAACGGCTTGCGCAGAAATACGAAGAGCTTCAGAAGCTGCCGGAGGTCAATGCATTCCTCGAGGCGGAAGAGGATCTTGTCGGTGAGCTGAAGCGACTGATGCGCTATGTCGCAAGCAGCATGGAGCTCCACGTGCCGAACTTGTAAGGGACGGCTCTGCCCGGCCCTGAGCCGGAACATGCGATGCCTGCACGGCGGACAGAAAGGCGGCAGACTGCTTTGAAGAAAAATAAGAACAGAGATGATGCCGCTATGCTCGGCGCGAAGGCGACGATCAGAATTCTCTTCTATATTCTGATCGCCGTGGTGCTCATTTTCCTGGGGAGAACCGCCTATTCGTACGGGTATTCCGTCTTTAATGAGCAGGCGGTGGAGTCGCCGCCGGGCACCGATGTCGAGGTGACAGTCCCGGAGGGGGCGTCGGCCAGACAGATCGGAAAGCTCCTGAAGGAGAACGGCCTGATCAAAGATGCCGGTGTGTTTGTTCTGCAGGAGCGTCTGTCCGCGTATCATGGCAGGCTTCAGGGAGGGACATACACGCTCAATACATCTGAGACAGCCGATGAGATGCTGGCCATTCTGGCCGGCGACACGGACTCGGATTCGGAGGATTCGGATGGCTGACAGACAGAGAATGAATATATTTCTCGACTCTCTGTACAGAGGTAATTCCGCATTGCTTGAAAACATGGAGAAGGAGGCACACCGCGCGGACGTTCCTGTGATCCGAAAGGGGACACAGAGCGTGATGCGCATGCTCCTTGCTTTGAAAAAGCCGGTGGAGGTCCTGGAAATCGGAACCGCCGTCGGCTTTTCTGCTGTATTTATTCTGCAGAATTCCGATGCACATGTGACGACAATCGAGAACTACGCGCCGCGGATTGCGGCGGCGAAGGAGAATTTCCGCAGGGCCGGCGTGGAGAACCGCGTCACGTTCCTCACAGGCGATGCGCAGAACATCTTGCCGGGCCTTGCGGGCAGCTATGATTTTGTTTTTATGGATGCGGCGAAGGGACAGTACAGCACATTTCTGCCGCAGGTCATGCGGCTGCTTTCGCCTGGAGGCGTCCTTGTGACGGACAATGTCCTGCAGGAGGGCGAAATTCTCGAATCGCACTATGCGGTCGAGCGGAGAAACAGGACAATTTACAAGCGGATGCGGGAATATCTCCGTGAGATCACGGAGGATCCGCGCCTTGTGACGGCCGTCATCGAGACAGGGGATGGCATGGCAGTCAGTGTGAAGACCGGTATGGAACCTGACCGCGCAAAACCTGAGGAGAGCCGGAATGCGGCTCCTGTAACGTCCGGGACAATCGGCGCGGCTGCCTGTGTGAAGCATGTGGACGGCTCTGATACGGCTGACAGTGTTTAATAAGGAGAGAGTATGAGACATCCGGAGCTTTTGCTGCCGGCAGGCAGTCTGCCGGTGCTGAAAATTGCGGTGCTGTACGGCGCCGATGCGGTATATATTGGCGGCGAGGTTATGTCGCTTCGGGCGAAGGCGAAGAATTTTACGCCGGAGGAGATGCGGGAGGGCATTGCATTTGCCCATGCGCACGGCGTAAAAGTTTATGTCACGGCGAATATCTTCGCTCACAACGCTGATCTCGGCGAGGCGGAAGAATATTTCCGGGAAATGAAGGCCATGCGGCCCGACGCGCTTCTTGTTGCGGATCCCGGCATGTTCGCCATTGCGCGTCGTATCTGCCCGGAAATCGACCTGCACATCAGCACGCAGGCCAACACAACCAATTATGAGAGCTGCCTGTTCTGGCACTCACTCGGCGCAAAGCGGATCGTGACGGCACGTGAGCTGTCACTCGCTGAAATACGCGGGCTCCGGGAGCACATTCCGGACGATCTCGAGATCGAGAGTTTCGTGCATGGGGCGATGTGCATTTCCTATTCGGGAAGATGTCTGCTCAGCAACTACATGACGGGACGGGACGCAAACCGCGGGGCCTGCACGCACCCGTGCCGCTGGAAATATGCGGTCGTCGAGGAGACGAGGCCCGGCGAGTACATGCCGATCGAAGAAAATGAGCGCGGCACGTACATTTTCAATTCAAGGGATCTCTGCCTCATCGATCATCTTCCTGATCTCTACGATGCAGGCATCGACAGCTTCAAGATAGAGGGACGCATGAAGACCGCCCTCTATGTCGCGACCTGCGCGCGGACCTACCGCGAGGCAATGAACGACTACGAGAGGAACCCCGCGCTCTACGCATCGAAGCTTGATCACTATCGCAAGGCGATCTCCGACTGTACATATCGCCGATTCACGACGGGATTTTTCTACGGGCGGCCGACCGCAGAAGATCAGATCTACGGCAGCAACACCTATGTGAAAAATGAGACCTTCCTCGGGATCGCAGAGGGGACAGACGCAGACGGCTGCGTGCTGCTCCATCAGAAGAACAAGTTCTCGGTCGGCGAGAATATCACGGTCATGACACCGGAAGGAGACGCGCCGGCGAAGGTTCTCGGAATAAGGGACGCGGACGGCAATCCGATGGAATCGGCCCCGCATCCCCTGCAGGAACTCCATGTGATGCTCGACCAGCCGGTTCATGCCTGTGACATCCTGAAGAGGCACGAGGAGGCGTGAGAGGTCTTTCTCAGCAAGACCTCGTGAAGCGATCCTTGCCGACCTCATCGACGTAGCCGGAGAGCACGAGTTCCATGACGGCCGCGGACAGTGCCCCGGCCGGGAGACCTGTCTCGCGGCCGAGGCTTTCTGCGGCCGTGGACTCTCCGGAGGGAATCAGCCGGTAGATGCGCTTCGCGGCAGCACTCAGTGACGGATCATCCGTCACTTTTTTTATGCTCTTCCGGCGGACGGATTCGGTCCAGTCCTTCGATTCTGAGAGAGGAACTGAGCTGCGGAGCATGTCCAGCCGGTCGAGGATCGACTGCGGGTCGCAGGCGATTGAGGCTCCCTGTGCGATCAACCGGTTACAGCCGTCTGAGAGAGAATCGCCGACGCGCCCCGGGACGGCAAATACGTCCCGTCCCTGTTCGAGCGCGAAGTCGGCGGTGATGAGGGATCCTGAGCGCTGTTTTGCCTCGACGACAAGTACAATGTCGGCGAGCCCGCTGATGATGCGGTTTCTGGCCGGAAAATGGTATGACCGGGATGGTGTGCCCGGCGGCTGCTCGGACAGAATCCCGCCCGTCCTCCGGAGCTCACGGTAGAGACCGAGATTCGTCGACGGGTAGCAGATATCGACGCCTCCTCCGAGCACGGCAAATGAAGTGCCCCCTGCGTCGACCGCGCTCTGCTGCGCGTAGCCGTCGATGCCGAGCGCCATTCCGCTGATGATCTGGACCCCGCGGAGCGCGAGAGACGCCGCGAATTCTGCGGCCACCCGGTGCCCGTACGGGGAGCACATTCTTGCGCCGACAATGGCGACCGTCGGTATGGAATCGGACGGAAGAAGGCCAAGCACATAGAGCGTCTCCGGCATGCCGCGAAGTTCACTGAGGCGTGCCGGATATTCCGGGGAGCCGCGGCGGACAGTCCGGATCTCGTGCTCCCCGATATCATGAATTTTCTGTTCCATAAGTTCCTCCGGCAAGCCCCCGGCGCGTTCCGGGACCTGCTCTCAGCCGGGGACAATTCGGCGCTCCCCGGATTTCTGGCTGTAAATAGTTTTTGTCTGTCTGGCATCAGAGTCTCCAGTACTTGCTGTCGATTGTCCGGTAGTGGATGGCCTCCATGACGTGGGACTTCCCGATGAGTTCCGCACCGTCGAGGTCCGCAATGGTCCTCGCGACGCGGATGATGCGATGGTAGGCGCGAGCCGACAGGTGCAGTCGCTCGAAGGCCCGCCGGAGCGTCTCATCGGCCTCCGCATCTGTCCGGCAGAACAAAGAAATCTTTGAGGCTGGAATTTCCGAATTGAAATGAATTTCGCTTCCATTAAAGCGCTTCTCCTGCAGGCGCCGGACCTGTTCGACCCGCTCGCGGATCGACGCAGACGTCTGCCTTTCCTCACCCTGCTTCGTCAGGTCTGCGTAGGCGACAGGCGGACACTCGGCGCAGATATCGATCCGGTCGAGCAGGGGTCGGGAGATCCTGCTTTTGTACCGCTCGATGTCCCGTGCCTGGCAGGAGCAGCGGTTCATGTCCGGATAATATCCGCACGGACAGGGGTTCATCGCGGCGAGAAGCAGGAAATTTGCCGGGAATCGGTAGCTTCCGCTCGCCCGCGCAATGACGATCTCCCTGTCCTCGAGCGGCTGACGCAGAATCTCCAGAGACTGCCGCGAAAACTCAGGCATCTCATCGAGAAAGAGAACGCCGCGGTGGGCAAGGGTGATTTCACCGGGAGAGGGAATCCGTCCGCCGCCCGCGAGCGCGGAGGCGGAGACCGTGTGGTGCGGGTGCCGGAACGGACGTGTGCCGATGACGGGAGAATCCCTGGGGAGGAGACCGGCGATACTGTAGACTTTTGTGATCTCAAAGCTTTCTTCCGGCGTGAGAGAGGGGAGAATGGTCGGAATTCTCTCCGCAAGCATTGTCTTTCCGGAGCCGGGAGGCCCGATCAGAAGCAGGTTGTGGAATCCGGAGACCGCGATGACGGCGGCGCGCTTGACCGCTTCCTGCCCGCGGATGTCCGCGAAGTCGCACCCGTAGTGATTAAGGACGGGAATTTCTGCCTCTTTCTGGACAGAGGCGGGAGCTTCTCCCGTCTTCAGAAAATGAACAGCCTCGTGAAGCGTGCGGACGCCGACGACACGGAGACCGCCGGCGGCAGCGGCCTCGCGGGCATTGCCGGCCGGAACCATGAGAAGACGGGCGCCGCTCTCGAGCGCCTTCGCGGCGATCGGCAGCACGCCGTTGACGACGTTGATGTCGCCGTTCAGCGAGAGTTCTCCGACAGCCATCATGTTCTCGAGCGAATCAGATGGAAGAATCCCGTCGGCAGCGAGAATCGTGAGAGCAATCGGGAGATCAAAGCGTGAGCCGCTTTTTAAGATATCAGCGGGTGACATATTGACGGTGATATGTTTCGGGGGAAGTGCGAAGCCTGCGTTGCGAAATGAAGTGCGGACTCTGTCCTCAGCCTCGCGAACCTGCGAGGTCAGATAACCGACCATAGTGAACTGCGGGAGACCGTCACTGACATCGGCCTCGACCCGGACGGGCACGACGTCCATGCCGATGAGTGCGGCAGATAAAATCCGGTTGTACATAAAGTGCTCCTTCTCTTTCTGGAAAGGATCACTGCGGACTTGACAGGTCTGACAGACTGTTTCTATACGCGCATTATACGACAGACTGTTATGGATTTGAAAGCACTTTCGCGCTTGTTCAGTCGATGTCAGGGTTGAAAGAAAAAAATGTTTGCTGTATAGTTTGTAATTACTGAAAACAGGCCCGCTTCCGCAGCGGAAAAACGGACCGGCAGTCATGGAGGGCTGGATGGCAAAGAATCTGGTTATCGTCGAGTCACCGGCGAAGGTAAAGACAATTAAGAAATTTCTGGGAGCGAATTATGATGTTGAGGCGTCCATGGGGCATGTGCGCGACCTTCCGAAATCCCAGATGGGCATTGATATCGAGCATGACTTTGAGCCGAAGTATATAACAATCAGGGGAAAAGGCGATCTCCTCGCGAAGCTGAGAAAAGAAGCGAAGAACGCGGCGCATGTCTATCTCGCGACTGATCCCGACCGCGAGGGAGAGGCGATCTCGTGGCATCTCGTCGCGGCACTCAGGCTCGATGAGAAGAAAATGCGTCGGATCACATTCAATGAGATCACAAAGCATGCTGTCAAGGAGTCTCTGAAGCATCCGCGCGACATTGATATGAACCTTGTCGACGCGCAGCAGGCGCGCCGCGTGCTGGACCGGATGGTCGGTTATGAAATCAGCCCGGTTCTCTGGAAGAAAGTCAAGAGAGGGCTCTCGGCGGGCCGCGTGCAGTCGGTCGCTCTCCATATCATTGCGAAGCGGGAGAAAGAGATCGCTGACTTTGTGCCGTCTGAGTACTGGACGATCGAGGCGGATTTCGGCGTTCCGGGTCAGAAGAAGCCGCTGACGGCGAAGTTCTACGGGTTGGACGGAAAGAAGACGCCAATTAATTCGAAGGAGGAGCTTGACGAAATCCTCAGGCGTATGGACGGGGCCTCATTTTCCGTGACCGATGTGAAGAGAGGAGCAAGACGCAGAAAGCCGCCGCTTCCGTTCACAACGAGTACGCTGCAGCAGGAGGCGTCAAAGACGCTCGGCTTCTCGACGTCGAAGACGATGCGGATCGCACAGCAGCTGTACGAGGGCGTCGATGTGGGCAAGGAAGGAACCGTCGGCATTATCACCTACCTCAGAACAGATTCGACGCGTATCGCCGCCGAGGCGGACGCAGCCGCAGTCGACTATATTGGAAAAAACTACGGTCCGGAGTTTGCCGGTCATCCGCAGTCTGAAAATACAAACAAGAATGCGCAGGATGCGCACGAGGCCATCCGTCCGACTGACATTACGAGGACGCCGGCGAGCATTAAGGAGCATCTGTCCAGGGAACAGTTCCGGCTCTATCAGTTGATCTGGAGACGCTTTACAGCGAGCCGCATGACCGCAGCGGTCTACGACACGGTGTCTGTCCGGATTGAGGGAGGAGGTGTGACCTTCACGGCAGCTGCATCGAAGGTCAGTTTCGCCGGTTTCATGGATGTCTACACATCCGACGAGGACGAGAAGACAAGCGGGCGCGCGATCACGGCGAAGGTCGAGACGGGTATGGAGCTTGCACGGGAAGAGACAAGACCCGAGCAGCATTTTACACAGCCGCCGGCCCATTACACAGAGGCGTCGCTTGTCCGGACCCTCGAGGAGCGCGGCATCGGCCGTCCGAGTACCTACGCGCCGACGATTACGACGATCCTTGCGCGGAATTACATCACGAAGGAACAGAAAAATCTCTATATTACGGAGCTCGGAGAAGTTGTTGACGGGATCATGGTCAAGGCATTTCCGCAGATTATCAATGAGGACTTCACGGCAAATCTCGAGACTTTGCTCGACGGCGTTGCCGAGGGCAAGGTCGAGTGGAAGACGGTCGTCCGCAACTTCTATCCGGATTTTCATGCCGAGGTTGAAAAGGCAAATGAAGAACTCGCGCAGGTGAAGATTGAGGATGAGGTCACAGACGTGATCTGCGAGAACTGCGGCCGGCACATGGTGATCAAATATGGTCCGCACGGAAAGTTTCTCGCGTGCCCGGGCTTTCCGGAGTGCCGCAACACGAAGCCGTATTACGAGAAGATCGGCGTCAAGTGCCCGCTCTGCGGCGGCGAGGTCGTGCTGAAGAGGACGAAAAAAGGCAGGCGCTACTATGGCTGCGAGAACAATCCGGAGTGCTCCTTTATGTCCTGGTCGGTCCCGGTCGACAGAAAATGCCCGGAGTGCGGCAGCTATATGGTGAAAAAGGGCAACAGAATTGTCTGTTCAAACGAACAGTGTGGATATTCCGAGGCAGCGGAGAAGGAGTCGAAGTAATCTGAACAGGCGGGGCATGCACCCTGGAGCGACAGACATGGTATTCAGAAAATATTGAAAAATTCCGAAATATCAAACATTTTTTATTGAAAGTCGGACACCCGGATGCTATACTGAAAGCAGTGGTGTATGTATTTATGCTGGAACATGATGTCTGAATACATATAAGGCGGGTAGTAATGTCGGACCGGTCGACAGGTCAGGACTGAATTATGAAAGGAGCAGACATGAGTGTTCAATTATTAGACAAAACACGCAAAATCAACAAACTTCTCCACAACACAAGCACATCCAAGGTCGTATTTAATGATATTTGTGGAGTTCTTGTCGAGACGCTGGATTCCAACGTTCTGGTCATCAGCCGGAAAGGCAAGATTCTCGGTGTCGGCACATGTGACGACGTCGAAGAACTGCAGGAGATGATCCCGAGTGAACTCGGAAAGTTCGTGGATCCTATGCTGAATGAGCGTTTCCTTGGAGTTCTCTCGACGAAGGAGAATGTCAACATTGATACACTCGGCTTTTCGAGCGCTGATGCAGCGAAGTATACAGCTATCATCAATCCGATTGAGATTGCGGGTGAGAGACTCGGAACAGTTTTTACTTACCGCGGCCGGAGCCAGCCGTATGATATTGATGATATTATTGTCAGCGAGTACGGCACGACGGTCGTCGGTCTGGAAATGATGCGCTCCGTAGATGAGGAGAACGCAGAGGAGACACGGAAGAGACAAGTCGTCCGGTCGGCGTTCTCGACCTTGTCCTTCTCGGAACTTGAGGCGATCATCCATATCTTCGATGAGCTCGATGGGAATGAGGGCATTCTGGTCGCGAGCAAGATCGCGGATCGCGTCGGCATTACGCGGTCGGTCATTGTCAATGCGCTCCGCAAGTTTGAGAGTGCGGGCGTCATTGAGTCCCGTTCCTCGGGCATGAAGGGAACCTACATCAAGGTACTGAATGACTATATTTTCGAGGAGCTGAACGAGATCAAGCAGCATCGGAAGAAGCGCAGCGGCAACAGTAGCAATGAAAATGAATAATCCCTGATCAGGATCAGGACACAGGCGGCAGCAGGGAAGCTGCCGCTTTTTGTTTGCCCTTCGTGTTCTGCTTTTGTAAAAAAATGATAAACTTGTTGACATTAAACGGGCGGTGCGCTATATTACTATACAGATATTAGCACTAGAATGAATTGAGTGCTAACAAGCCAAAGCTGAAAGCAAGTGAATTCTTTTAAAAGTAATTTTGAAGGAGGCATTTATATGAAGTTAGTACCGCTGAGCGACAGAGTCGTTCTCAAGGAAATGAAGGCAGAAACCAAGACAGCATCAGGCATCATCCTGACGGAGAGTGCACAGGAGAAACCGCAGCAGGCAGAAGTCGTCGCGGTAGGCCCGGGCGGAGTCGTTGACGGCAAGGAAGTTGTCATGAACGTCAAGGAAGGCCAGAAGGTCATTTATTCAAAGTATGCGGGAACAGAAGTCAAGTTTGGCGATGAGAAGTATATCATCGTAAAGCAGAGCGATATTCTCGCGGTCGTTGAGGACTGATCAGTCCCTCGTCTTTTATTTCATTCTTTAATTCTGGAGGATAATTCATTATGGCAAAGGAAATCAAGTACGGCGTTGAGGCAAGAGAGGCTCTTGCAAAGGGCGTCGATAAGCTCGCAGATGTTGTTCGTGTAACACTTGGCCCGAAGGGCAGAAATGTCGTTCTCGAGAAGTCCTATGGCGCTCCGACCATCACAAATGATGGTGTTACAATTGCCAAGGAGATTGAGCTCGAGGATGGCTTTGAAAATATGGGCGCTCAGCTCATCAAGGAAGTTGCTTCCAAGACGAATGATGTCGCGGGCGATGGCACGACGACAGCGACAGTCCTTGCACAGGCCATGGTCCATGAGGGCATGAAGAACCTTGCAGCGGGCGCTAACCCGATCATCATGGCAAAGGGCATGCAGAAGGCAACGGACGCAGCTGTCGATGAGCTGAAGAAGATGTCCAGCCCGGTAAAGAACAAGAAGCAGATCGCGAGAGTTGCAGCTGTTTCTTCCGGCAGCGATGAAGTCGGCGAGATGGTCGCCAACGCTATGGAGGAGGTCTCCAAGGACGGTGTCATCACTATTGAGGAGTCCAAGACAATGCAGACAGAGCTCGACCTCGTCAAGGGCATGCAGTTCGACCGCGGCTATCTCTCCGCTTACATGTGCTCCGATATGGAGAAGATGGAAGCAAGACTGGAGGATCCGTACATCCTGATCGTCGACAAGAAGATCAGCAACATCCAGGATCTCCTTCCGCTTCTTGAGCAGATCGTCAAGATGGGCGCTCAGCTCCTCATCATCGCTGAGGATGTCGAGGGCGAGGCTCTGACGACTCTTATTGTCAACAAGCTCCGTGGCACATTCAACGTTGTCGCTGTCAAGAGCCCGGGCTATGGTGACAGAAGAAAGGATATGCTGAAGGATATCGCAATCCTGACCGGTGGCGAGGTTGTCTCCGATGAGATCGGCCTTGAACTGAAGGATGTCACGATTGATCAGCTCGGCCGTGCTAAGTCTGTCACTGTCACAAAGGACAAGACAACGATTGTCGACGGCGAGGGCGACAAGTCCGGAATTGAGGACAGAATCACACAGATCCGCAACCAGATCGCTGAGACAAAGTCTGATTTTGATAAGGAGAAGCTTCAGGAGCGTCTCGCAAAGATGGCTGGCGGCGTAGCGGTTATCCGCGTCGGTGCACCGACAGAGACGGAAATGAAAGACAAGAAGTACAGAATGGAAGATGCTCTGAACGCGACTCGTGCTGCTGTAGAAGAGGGTATCGTCGCAGGCGGCGGCTCTTCTTATGTACATGTTGCCAAGAAGCTCGACAGCCTTGTTGCCGGCCTCACAGGCGATGAGAAGACAGGCGCAAAGATTGTTCAGAAGGCTCTCGAGGCTCCGCTGTACAGAATCGCTGTCAACGCAGGCAAGGAAGGCCCGGTTATTGTCAACAAGGTTGCTGATACCGCTGACGGCATGGGCTACAACGCACTGACAGATGAGTACGTTGATCTGGTGGAGGCTGGTATCCTCGACCCGGTGAAGGTTTCGAGATCCGCTCTTCAGAACGCGAACTCCATCGTCGCAACACTGCTGACAACAGAGTCTGCTGTCTCCATCATCAAGGAGAAGGAGCCGGCTGCACCGGCTGGTGCAGGCGCTGGCATGAATGGAATGATGTAAACGGTTGAAAACCGTCCCGCGAAAGCGGGGCGGTTTTTTTTATGTCTCCGTGAGGTTGTTTTGAACTTTTTTTTGTGCTATCATTCTGTAAATATACACTAAGGAGTAATAGAATGGAGGATTCATTTTCCGAGCTGATTGTTCCGAAGAAGGCAGGAGCTCTCGCGAAACTGGTCAGGCCTCTGGTTCTGGCCCTCATTGTCATTTCCGGCATCTTTATGCTGGTCACCTTTAGTCCGATCTTTATGATCGCGTTCATTATCTTCATTGTTCTGTGGTATGTGCTCGTGCCGCGGATGAGCGTCGAGTATGAATATTCGTACGTGAATGGTGATCTTGATATCGCTGCGGTCTATTCCAAGCAGAGCAGAAAGCATCTGGCGACGATTCAGACGAGCGGGACAGAGTGCATCGCGCCGCTCGGTTCTCATGAGCTCGACAGCTACGGCGATACCTACAAGGTTGTCGATTATTCGGCCAGAGATCCGAAGATCAATCCGTACGTCATTGTCAAGGGAGACACGAGAGAGAAGATTCTTGTTCACCTCGACGATCAGATGCTCGAGGACCTTAAGTGGCGTCTTCCGAGAAAGGTCTTTACTGCGTAAGTTCCGGTCGCAGCGGAGCAATCCGTCGGGACTTATACAGCTGCTGAAGTCCCGGCCGGATGGTGCGGACTTATCTATTCATCAGGGACAGGCAACCGGGGATTTTGGATTCGCTGAACATGAGCGGAATTCATGCTTCAGAGACGGGTTCCGGGTTTCTGCATACAGTCACAGTTTATTTTTCAGACAGAAGTATCTAAAAACAGGAGGTTAGCATGGCAGTAATTGTTGGCGACGGCATTACATTTGATGATGTATTACTTGTTCCGCAGTATTCAGAAGTGACTCCGAATATGATCAATATCGAGACACAGCTGACAAATAAAATCAAGCTCAATATCCCGATGATGAGCGCAGGCATGGATACGGTTACAGAGCATCAGATGGCAATCGCTATGGCCA
>ONSX01000042.1 GCA_900320615.1 uncultured Eubacteriales bacterium | reverse complement strand
AATGATATCGATAAGTCTCTTGTGTGTTCTCTGCTCGAACTGCTCACGAGAGTCCTTATACTTATGAACCGCACGAAGGATTGTCACAACCTCCTTCTTTGTCGGAAGCGGTACCGGTCCGCTCACCGTTGCTCCGCTCTTCTTTACAGTTTCGATGATCTTCTGAGCAGAAGCATCTACCAGAGTGTGATCATAAGCTTTAAGTGTGATTCTCATTACCTGACTTGCCATAAAAAAAGTCGCCTCCTCTTCGCACTTTTACGAGTACGACAAGCGGTGACTGTACACATGTCCGGGTGTGTCGTTATTTTTAAGACCACCTTCGGACTCCCCCGTCATTCTGACGGTTATTCCTGCACAGTGACTTGTCGCCAGTATCCTTACATGACATTCGCTCCACGGAGAACCTGCAACAAAGTGCAGCAACTTCACGCTTCATAGCTATCATGTCACAGCAAGATTCAGTATACAAAAATCCCCCTGCATGTGCAAGGGGATTTTTGTAATTGGCAAACTTTTTTTGTTCTTTTTTTAATACAATATCAGATGACCTTTGAATAATCGACCGTCGTGATTCCTGTCGCCTCGTCCTCCCGGACCTCCGGCTCATCACCGTTGTTCCCGGCCTGCTCCAGAAGCTCATCCAGCGTCAGGCGGCTGACCGGAACGAAATGTTCAGGGTCATACGGCCTCTCGACCGGCATATCTCTGAACTCGACCTTCTCACTCTGCCGCTCATCCGGCGCTGTCGCTTTTTTGTTTCCGGCTGGTGCCGGCTTCGGAGTTTCAGCCTCTGCAGAAACATTATTATAGGAAGAGTCAGCTCCGGATTCCTGCGAGGAATCTGTGTTCCGAAGTGTAGCTCCGAGGTTTGCAATGAATTCCTGTGTGTCGCCGGTGACGGCGCTCTTTTTTTCAGAAGTAGTATCTGCAGGAACTGTCCTGCGCTCTTGTGCGTCTTCTTTCTTTCCAGCGGCCTTCCGGCGGGCTTTCTTCTGTGCCCGGCGCTCCTTCCAACTCAGCTTCTTCTCAGTGTCTTTCTGCTCACCTTCATCCGGAATAGACGGATCTGTCGCCTTGTCATTTGTGCTTTCATCCTCAAGGATCATTCTGCGGACAGCCTCCGGGGACAGATTTCTGTCCTCAGGCGCCGAGCCCGGCTCCTGATCATTGGCAGCCGCCTGGGCTTCATGATCTGCTTCAGCCGCCGCGCCTTCATTCTCTCCAGGAGCAGGCTGCTCCTCTTCCTCTTCCTCTTCCGCTTCCGCTGCTGGAGCATCGGGTGTTTCCTCTCCAGACTCCGCCGACGCGGCAGGCTTTGCTTCCGCTTCGGAAGAAGCGGTATTTTCCGCCTTCTGGTCAAAGGAAGCGGCGATCAGTTCATCCGGCGACGGATTGGCATACTCGCTGTTGTTTTCATCAACCGCCTGACGAATGACATCTGTATCGATTCCGTTGTGATCGTCCACCGGAACAACAGGTGCCTCCGTCTCCTCCTCTTTCTTCTCAGGCTCCGTCTCTGTTCTTGGTCTCCAGAGAACAGACAGGATGAACAGAATAATATTGAGGATCACGATGAGAATAAGTATCAGGATCCCCTCTGTGCTCTGCAGAGCCACCATAACATAGCCGATATACGGAACAACCGCAGCCACCTTCTGAACAGATCCACTGAGTCTGATCTTCTGTGTGCTTCCACTCTGGTCAGTCGCGCTCACAACCTTAAATGAGCCGGTGGACGCGTTCCCTGACTTGATCAGATACGCATACGTGGAATCCGATTCTTCTTTCAGTACCTCGTCCCCCTCCTTCAGCGTTGAGACATCAACGCTTCTCGAGTATGTAATTGATCCGAACGGGAGGTTCGTATTCATGGACGCCGAATCCACGTATGTCGTGCTGACGCCGACCAGCGGTGGCACAAGCATCGCAGCTGCGATCAGGATTGCGGCTATCAGAAATACATTGACAAGAAACCTGAAAAATTTCGACATAGCTTTCTCCTTATATATAATCCTCTTTATTTTATCATTTCCTTCCGTTCCTGTACACCGCCTTTTTCTGATTCAGACCAGAGGCAGCCAGACACTCCATTCTTGCCATGCACGGGGAAAACAGTTATAATACTGGTTATGGAAGAGAATATCAAGCAGATTGAAGATCTCTCACTGAATGCATGGCCCTCCTGGCAGATGCAGGTTTACGACGGATGGATTCTGCGCTATTCCTGTTTCTACACGCATCGGACGAACTGTGTTGAGCAGATCGGCTTTTCGAGCCTTCCTCTCTGTGAGAAGATTCCCTATTGTGAAAATATTTACAGACGCTGGCAGACACCGTGCATTTTCAAGATCAGCCCGATCGGCGATCCCGCACTGGATGCTCTGCTTGAGCAGCGCGGATACGAGATCCAGCATCATACAACGGTTATGACGCGGGATCTTTCGGATATCAAACTGAATTATGAAACCATTGACGGAATTCCCGTCTTTCTGGAAAACAGAGTGAGCTACGCCTGGATGGAGGGCCTGTTCAGTCTGAAACGGATGACGGACATTACATTTCGTCATATTGTCCCGTCTATGTATGACGCTATCCCAAAGGATGAAATTGCTGTATCGATCCGAATGGATGGCCGTATTGTTGCGACCGGTCTCGGCATTCTTGATCGGGATTACATCGGCGTATACGCCATCCATGTCGACGAGAGTTATCGCAGACGCGGCTTTGCCTCTGCCATTGTGAAAACAATTTTGCGCGAAGGAAAGCGCCAGGGCGCCAGCCGTGCCTATTTGCAGGTTGTCACAGACAACGCTCCGGCGAAGGCAGTCTATCGCGGGCTTGGTTTCCGTGCATTTTATCAGTATTACTTCCGCGTGAAGGAGGTATGATTTGGAAATTCTTCGCCTGCTGGCCAGTATCAGGAATCCGTTTCTGAATGTCCTGATGCTGTGTTTCAGTTATCTCAGTGAGCAGTTTTTTATTCTGGTCATTACCGACTGGATATATCTGAATACAGACAAACACAAGGCCCGCGGAATCGGAATCACATTCTTTCTTTCCGCGCTGCTCTGCCAGGGTATCCGCATTGTCGCCCGGGTTCCCCGTCCGTGGAATGTCGATACTTCATTCCGGCCTCTGATCACTTCTGATATGACTTCTGCCGGCTACTCATTTCCGAGCATGCACATGCAGGCCATCACTTCGTTCTGTCTGTCCATTTTTTATTTAAATAAGAACAAAGTGCTGCGCACAGTCATGATTATTCTGATCGCCATGGTTGCGCTGTCGAGACTCTATCTCGGTCTCCATCTTCCCTCTGCTGTAATTGCCGGCTTTCTGCTTGCAGCCGTCCTGACGCTCTTTCTGTGGTTTCTCTGGACACATCAGAAAAAGCGCAATGCAAAGAGCGAATACGGGATTCACGATTTCTTTATGATCGGTTTCGCTGTGATTCTCCTCGCACTGTCTCTGGCCCTCTACCAGAATGCAGCCATCGATCTCGTGGACGCAAGGGACGGCTTCAGTGTCGCTGGAATGACTCTGGGTTTCGCGCTCGGCTCCATGTTTGAGCACGGATGTGTACATTTTTCTCCGAAAGGATCACCGATCCAGAAGATCGGCCGTTACTTTATCTCTCTGGGCATTATCCTGCTGATCGAATATGCACTGGTTCTGACAGACGCCACCATGCTCGAGGCGGCACTGCTCTGGATGCTCATGGCTTTCTGGATGGCCGGTCTCGCGCCGTGGCTGTTCATAAAAATCCATCTCTGTTCCAGAGAATAAAAGTGCCAGGCAGATATAAGAAATGCAGGGAGCTTCGATTCGGAAACTCCCTGCATTTCTTTTATATATCTCTATCCGCACAATATATCAGATGGCCTGTCTGGTCAGATACGCCTCGATCTGATCCATGGCTTCTTTCTCATCCCTGCCGTTCGCAGAGATTGTCACTTCCGTACCCGGATCCAGGCCGAGCGTCATCATGCCCATGATACTCTTCGCGTTAACGCGTCTGTTCTCAGACTCAATGTAGACCTCGCTCTCAAACTGGCTTGCCATCTGCACCAGCAGCGCCACCGGTCTTGTCTCAAGACCGCTGTCCAGTCTGACCACTACATCCTTTTTTGTCATAATAATCTTCCTCCTTTAATCGCTCCATCTCACGGATATGCTCTGCTATCTCACTCAGCTTTCGCAGCCTGTGGTTCACCCCTGACTTTCCAATCTTCGGGTCCAGGAGATTTCCAAGTTCGCCGAGCGGCATATCTGGATTCTCAAGCCTGACTTCCGCCATCTCCCGCAGTGCAGGAGTGAGCCCGGAAAAGCCCGCTTTTTCTTGTATCAGCCGGATATCCTCACACTGCCGGACCGATGATCTCACGGTCTTGTTCAGGTTGGCCATCTCGCAGTTTACCTTTCTGTTGACCGTTTCCTTCATTTCCTTGAGGACACGCGCATTCTCAAATGTAAGATATGATCGGGCCGCACCCATTTCTCCAAGCATGGTCACGATCTGATCGCCTTCTTTGAGATATACGACATAGTCATTCTTGCGAAGAACCGTTTTTGCCGTAAAACCAAGAGAATTGCAGACATTCTGCACCTCACTTGCGGCTCCCTCGCCCGAGCAGCTGATTTCCAGATGATAGGATTTCTCCGGCGCACTGACCGAGCCGGCCGCCAGAAATGCCCCCCGGAGAAAAGCCCGCCTGCAGCACGGCAAGTTCAGTACTGTCGCGTGCCGGATTGCCTTCAGCATGGCGTCAACACCAGAACCGCCCGCACGTATCTCGTACACATCGCGGTGGCCTCCCGGTCTTCCTCCTGTCCTTTGGACAACAATATCCATATTAAATGTTTTTTTCATTAAAGTAAAGAGCTTTCGTCCTGCCGTTCCGCTCTCTGTGCGGAAGACCAGTGTTCTTCTTCCGTCCGGCTCCGTGATGCTCTTTGATCCCAGAACATCGACAATCGCGCGCAGCTCTGCGATCCTGCAGTGGCGCGCCTCCGGTATGATTTCCGCGAGCTCTCCTCTGACGTCCCCGGAAAATGACATGCCTGCTCCTTACGCTTTTGTGACAGGGTCCATGCCGATATCTCTGTGCTCAATGCGAACCCCGTATTCCGTATTCTGCGCGAGAATGCGGTAAATTTCATTTGCAAGTACCACGGATCTGTGACGGCCTCCCGTACAACCGACTGAAATCACAAGCTGATTCTTTCCCTCCGCGATATAATTCGGAATAAGAAAGCTGAGCAGCTCCGTGTATCTCTTCAGAAACTCCCCCGTCTGCTTCTGGGACAGGACATAATCGATAATCGGCTTGTCATTTCCCGTGAGAGGCTTCAGCTCCGGCACATAGTACGGATTCGGAAGAAAACGGACATCCACGACAAGATCAGAATCCACGGGAATTCCGTACTTGAAACCGAATGACTGAACCGTGATATAAAGACTCTTGTAGTTCTTGTCCTCCACGAAAATGCGGACAACCTCTTTCTTCAGCTCTCTGGTCAGAAGTTTTGACGTATTGATAATATAATCCGCATGATTCCGCATGAAGCGGATCTGCTGCCGCTCAAGGCAGATTCCCTCCTCGATGCTCCCGGTTCTGCCCGCGAGCGGATGCGTCCGTCTCGTCTCCTTGTAGCGTCTTATAATGACATCATCTCCAGCGTCCAGGAAAAGAATCTCATAGCGGATACCGGCCTGATCCAGAAATGCAAACACATTTCTCATCTCGTCATCCGTCAGTCCGCTTCTGATATCAATGCCGAGTGCTATCTTCGAATATATATCCGGAGAACCGGCCGACGCGATCCGGATAAACGGCACCATCAGCTGAATCGGCAGATTGTCAACACAGTAATAATCCGCGTCCTCCAGGTAGTGGAGAACAGTTGTCTTTCCTGCGCCGGACATACCGGTCACTATGACTAATCGCATTGTCTTCACTTCGCCCTCTCCGGTATATCTCCGAGGAACCGCACCTCAGGTTCAAGCCTGACGCCAGCCTGCCGATAGACGCGCGCCTGTACGTCGCGGATCAGCTGCAGAACGTCCGCGGCAGTTGCACCGCCGCGATTCACGACAAATCCGCAGTGCTTCTCCGACACCTGCGCGCCGCCGACCGTGTATCCTCTGAGTCCCGCATCCATAATCAGCTTGCCAGCAAAATAGCCTTCCGGTCGCTTGAATGTACTTCCCGCGCTCGGCATCTCGAGCGGCTGCTTTGATTTTCTCCTCTGCATGAGGTCGTCCATCTTTGCCCGGATTTCGGAGCATTTTCCCTGTCTGAGAGAGAGCTCTGCGGAGAGAACAATCTCCCCCCTCGCGCTGAACCGGCTGTGTCTGTAGCCGAAATCAAGTTCTTCTGCCGGGATCACCTTGATTTCACCGTCAGTCGTCAGGCAGGTGACAGACGAGATAACCTGCTTCATTTCCCCGCCGTAAGCTCCGGCGTTCATAATGCACGCGCCGCCGAGTGTCCCCGGTATTCCGCCCGCAAATTCAAAGCCGGTCAGGGACGCGTCAGCCGCTGCCGCCGCAATCTTTGAGAGAAGAGCACCCGCCTCCGCGCGGATCGCCGTGCCGTCAATTTTCACATCGCTCATGCCGCGTCCAAACTGAACCACGACACCCCGGAAGCCCGCATCGGACACCAGAAGGTCACTTCCATTTCCCATGATAAAAAAGGCGATTCCATCTCTCCGGAGTGCGCGGATCAGAGCTGCCGCCGCATCGATTGTCCGCGGCGTGACAAACCAGTCTGCAGGCCCTCCGATTCGGAATGTCGTGTGCCTTGCCATCGGCTCGCTCTGCATGACGCAGTCCGCTCCGACGATCTTCTCAAAATAGTTTCTGTCAAGCTCCGCCATCATCAGTCTCCCGTCGCGGTATTGTCCGCATTTTCCGTATTGGCCGTCGTATCGGCTTTCGTTGTCTTCGTATCCGCAGAACCGCTTTCAGACGACGCTGTCCCACCGGTCGTATCATACGACAGACGATCAGCGAGATCCGAATAGACGCCCTTTGCGTCTGCTCCGAGAAGGGAAGCATCGACCTGGGCGATAATCGTTTTCGCCGTAGCCGCATCGCCGTTCTCATAGTAATTCAGAGCCGCAAGCAGGGTCGTAATCGCTCCCACCTTGTTGTTTGCATCTGTCGCCGTCGAATTGGCCGCGGCCGCTTCAGACTGGGCTGCCGTCGTCTGGGCCGTCAGAGACGCAATCTGTGCGCTGTAGTCCGCAGCGTTTGAGGAGTACGCGGTGATCTTTTTATTCGCCGCCTGATTAATTGCTCGCGTGCGTGCCGGTATAAAGATAAACCAGGCAGCCGCGGCCCCGATCAGAAGGCCCGCGACCAGATTCATGACAGACAGATGATGCGCCCCCTGACGATAGGCCGCCACCTGCGCGCGCTTTCTCTGCTCCTCGCTCTCACTGTCCGCGTCTCCTGACGCGCGGCGGCCTCCGAGCAGAGACCAGTGCGGCTCGAACGTCGTTGGTGTACCCGTCTGCTCATCTACCTCGCGCAGAAAACGAAGCGTTGTCGTATTCGTCTTGTCAATTCGGATCGCCTTCTTCAGAAGCCGGCGTGCCTTCTCATACTCTCCCTGATGAATATAGAGAAGCGCAAGAAGATGATATCCCTTGATCAGTTTCGGGTTCTGGGCGAGAATCTTCTTCAGCTGGATAACTGCAACATCCTCATTGCCGTCGAGACAGCTCTGGAGTGCAAAATTATATTTCTTGATCGTCTGATTGATGACATCCAGTCTGTTGGAATCCTGCTGAAGATTGCGGATATAGTCTGCAGCGATATTATTCTCCGGCTGGATATTCTTGGAGATGACCCACTCTGAGAGTGCCGCCACGACCTCTCCTGTCTCAAAATAGACAAGACCCAGCAGATTTCTTGCCTCAATATTCAGCTTGTTGAATTTCAGACTCCGCTTGAGCTGATCTGTAGCGCCAGAGAGATCCCTCACCTGTGCTTTCTCAAGTCCCTGATTGTAATAGAGGCCGGACAGGACAATCGCCTGCTTCTGCACTGACACGTCACACCCGCAATTCGGGCAGTACGCCGAATCAGTCAGCTCGGCTCCGCAGTTCATGCATTTCATTCTTGCGTCACCTGTCCTTTTCTTTCTCTGACGTTTCCTTCAGCATTTCCTTCAGAATGTCGATGACATCTGTGAGATCCCTCGAATAAATGGCTCCCTCTGCCTCGTCGACATCGAGAGACGGCTTGAATTTCTTCAGTTCTTCCTCATAATTAATCATGTATAATCTCCTCAATTTCACCGGCCAGATAAAGGCTGCCGCAGATGAATAAATAACCGCTTCCCTGAAGATTCCTTCCTCTTCTGTATGCCCTTCCGACATCGGGAACAACCTCCATGTCGGAAGCACCGTCCTCCGAGAACAAAGATGCAAGCGTATCCGGATCGGTCTGCCGGCTCCCATTGATCCGGGTAATAATGATATGACTGAAAATCCCCGATCGGGCGATTTCTCCAATCATATCCCCGTAATCCTTGTCGCTCACAACGGCAAAGACAAGCACTGCGGGCCTTCCAGCGGAGATATGTCCGGCCGCCTCCAGAAATCTTGCGATTCCATCCTCATTGTGAGCGCCGTCCAGATATACCTTCGGGCGAATCTGCTCCATTCTGGCCGGCCAGTATGTCTCCAGCAGAGCGTCCCCGACAAGATCCGCTGTCAGATCATCATATCTTCCTGGATATAAATCCCGCAGAGCCTTCAGTGCAAGCACGCTCAGCGCTGCATTCTGAACCTGATAAGGAGCCTCAGAGCGGACTGTAAAATGATCAGCTCCATCATAGCGAAATGAGGTACAAAAATCAATGCTTCCGGGCCTGTACGCGAAGGTCCGGTAGTCGTCCGGGCGAAGCGCGCGCGCAGGCGACTTCATCTCACGCGCGCGTTCGCTGATAACTCGCGCGGCCTCCGCATCTGCCGCGTCATAGACACATGGCACGCCCTCTCCGATAATTCCCGCCTTCTCGCCCGCGATCGCGGAAATTGTATTTCCGAGATACTGCATATGATCGAAGCTGATTGATGTAATCACGGCGAGGACAGGACTCTCGAGTGCATTCGTCGCGTCGAGCCTTCCCCCGAGACCAGTCTCGATGACAGCGATGTCCACCTGCTTTCTCGCGAAGAAAACCATGGCCATCAGAAACAGGAATTCAAAATAAGACGGATGCGGAAGATTCTCCTCTTCCATTCGGCGGCAGGCGCTCTCCGTCTCCTCATAGACGGAGACGAATTCTTCGTCGCTGATATTCTCGCCGTCCACACTCATCCGCTCATTAATCCGCACAAGATGCGGAGATATAAAGAGAGCTGTCCTCCGCCCACTCTTTCTCATGCACATGGAGAGATACGAGCAGACACTTCCTTTTCCGTTTGTGCCGGCGATATGAATGGATGGAAATTTTTTGTCCGGGCGGCCGAGATATGAGAGGGCTCGCCGGGTATGCTCATTTGAATTCTTGACCGAGAATCTGCCGATCTTCTCAATCGCCTCACAGGCTTCCTGATATGTCATATTTCTCCCTGCTTCCTGAGTTGCAAAACAAAATCCGAAAGTTTTCCGCTTCCCGGCCGCTCACGCTGCTGTTGTATAGGTCTCTGCTCCGCGGAAGAGGCCTATACAACAACATACAGACATATGGAACCCATATGTCTGTATGCCTTATTTCACGCGGCAGGCGCAGCACCTGTTGCCGCAGATGACGATGTGTCTGACTCACTCGCCGACGAAGTGGACGAATCCGCTCCGTCCGCGGAGATATCTGTCAGTTTGCCGACGCCGTACACAAGTGTGTTCGACGTGCTGAAGATCGCCTTTGACGACGAGTTGCTCTGCACGGCGACATTCACCCAGTCGCCCTTCGAGAGCGTCACATCCTTCACCAGAAGTGTGTTGCCGTCGATGAACGTCGTATTCTGGAGCTCGCCGTTCACCTCGAAGACGCACGACTGCGTAAAGTTATCGCCATAAATGTAGTACGAGCCGTCCGGCGATACCTTCTGAATGCTGCTGATCGTAACCGGCTCGACACCCATTGAGAGCACCGACTTCGAGAACGGGTTCGATCCTCCGTACACATAGCGGTTGCCATAGAGGATATCATACTGCAGAACCTGCATATCATAGAGATAATCCTCCTTGTTCTGCATGGTCTGCTGAAAGCGGAACATTGTTCCTGTGTGAATATTGAGCTGGTTCGTAAGATCCGCAGCCGCCTGATAGGCTGCGATTGTTCCCGTCTGCCGCTCAAGTCCGATGTTGTTCCAGATCAGATAATTGGTCTCATAAATCGAGCCCTCATTCAGATCCGAGTCCTGCAGCCCCATCGTCGGCAGATGATCACCATAAAACAGAACCACTGTGGGCTCTCCGCGCTTGTTCAGCGTATCGATCAGATCCGATACAAACTGATCCTCTTCATGAAGCTGGTTGACATAATATTCCCATGCCGCATTCGCGCTGTCCGTAGATGTACCGCTGACCGTAATCGTCGGATTCTCAATAACATGCTCCGTCGGATAAGAGCCGTGCGGCTGAACCGAGACAGTCATGATAAAATCCTGATTGTCATCCGAATCGAGAGCCTGCGTAATATACTTGATCAAGTTCTCATCGCGCATCCAGCCATCTTCATTGACATCATTCTGCGTGTCCATGTATTCGCCGGATGTAAAGGTATCAAACCCGAGGTTCGCGTATACCTTTCTCCGGCCGTAAAAATTCGCCTCATTGTTATGGATCGCATGTGTGCTGTATCCGAGCTCCGCGAGATCATAGGCAATACTCTCGCAGGTGTTCTTGCGCAGAATCGATTCCTTGTACGGATATTCGCCCGGCCCGAAGAACCGGAGGCTCATACCCGTCAGTGTCTCAAATTCGGTGTTGACCGTTCCCGCACCGACAACCGGCACTGTGTAGAGTCCCGAGGAATACTCCTTGCTGAGCTTATGCCAGTTCGGAAGCGGATCCTCATTGAATTTCAGCCATCTCACACGTGTCGGATCAAAGAATGTCTCGAGCTGGACAATGATGATATTCGGCTTCTGCACATCGTCCGCCGTCTCCGGAAGATCTCCCTCCTCGGCAATAATGCTGTTAACGAGATCCTCCGAGTAATTATTCGGCTCATTGATACCCGTATTGAATACCGTGACGCCCAGACTATAGACATACCCGTAATCCAGATAAGAATTCGCGATATTGCTGAAGTAGGACGAGAGCTGTTTGGCGTCCAGCATCCAGTGTGTGAGTCCGACAAATGCAAGAATCGCTGCAGCGAAGCCGGCGAGGTTTCTCCAGAAATGGATCTTTCCCTTATGTTTCGGCGACTTGAAGAAGTAGCGGATCAGACACAGAATGCCAAAGGCCGCAGCGGCAACAAGAACCCCCGTAAACCACGCCGGAAAGTATTTGTTCGACACCCGGATCGCGTCATCAATATTCTTCAGATCCGGCCCCGTGAACGGCGTGACCCGGTTCGCGAGCAGAACGCCGTTCACCGCGCCGAGCACAAGCCAGAGAGCTCCAATCAGAGTAAACCAGAATTTCCGCCTGCGCATGAGGAATCCCGGCAGCGTCATCAGAAAGATGATGAACGTGTTGTAGAGATACACCTTCGTTCTGGTATGAAGGTAGCTGAACGCCGCGATTGCCGAGTGCCTGGACATCGTCTCAACAATAAAGTAGAGAATAAAGCACAGAATGAAATCAACCAGAAGCGGGAATCTGTCCATGATCTTTCTGATCTTCTTCTGTCTCTCTGTCAGCGGCTTCTCGGGTGCCGGCACAAGAAGCCAGGTCAGGAATCTTCGTGGAAGCGACGGTTTCCTGTCCGGATCCCTCGCCGCCTCTGCCTCCTTCTTCGCCTCTTCCTTCGCCTCGCGCTTTATTTCCTTCGCGCGCGCCTTCGCCTCTTTAACCTTACTCTTCGCTTCGCGAACTGCCTGCTTTGCCTCGCGGGCTTCTTCTTTTACTGCATCTGCCAGCTTTTCGTCATTTACCTGATTTTTCGTATCTTTCAAGCTGTTCCTCGATCTGCTGTTTCATCGCCTTGTACTTGGCGAGCTTGGTCCGCTCTTCCTCAACCTTTGCCGCAGGTGCCTTGCTGACGAACTTGGGATTATTCAGCATGCCGTTTGAGCGGGCAATTTCCTTGTCCATCTTTGTGTTTTCGGCCTTCAGACGGGCAATTTCCTTCTCCTTGTCGACAAGCTCCTCAAGCGGGATATACGCGGTCGCGCGGCTCGTCACAACAGATACGGCGTCTTCACCGATTCCGGTTTTGTTGTCCTGAACATGGATAAGCGTTGCAAATACCATCCGGTTCATATCACCGAGTGTCGTCTGCAGGGTCTTGAAATCCTCCGTTCCCGCGGCGTCTTTGCCGACGATATAGAGCTCTGTCCGCTTCTTGTTCGGAATATTCATCTCCGTGCGGACGTTGCGGATTCCCTTCACCAGCTCCATGTACTCGTTCATGAGTCTGACGTCATCCGGGAAGTCCAGTTCGTCCGTTCTGACCGGCCATGCGGCGGTCATGATTGTCTCCGCCTCTGGATAAAGCGTGCAGTAGATCTCTTCTGTGATAAATGGCATGAAGGGATGAAGCAGCTTCATCGACTGACCGAGCACATTTTTCAGTGTCCACAGGGCTGCGTTCTTTGACTTCGGATCCGCATCCCCGCCAAATCTCAGCTTGGCAAGCTCGATGTACCAGTCGCAGAACTCATCCCAGAGAAAATCATGAATCTTCTGGACAGCAATTCCGAGTTCATAGTGGTCCATGTTCTCCGTAACTTCACCAGTCACCGTATTGATCCTCGAGAGAATCCAGCGATCAGCTGGCGTGAAATCCGCCCTGTCCGGCTTCTCCACATCTCCATCCGGAAGATTCATCATGACAAACCGGCTCGCGTTCCAGATCTTGTTCGCGAAGTTCCGGCTTGCCTCAACCTGCTCCCAGTAGAAGCGCATGTCATTTCCAGGAGCATTGCCTGTCACGAGTGTGAGACGCAGCGCGTCCGCGCCGTACTTGTCAATGACCTCGAGCGGATCAATGCCGTTGCCGAGCGACTTCGACATCTTCCGGCCCTGGCTGTCGCGGACGAGTCCGTGGATCAGCACATGGTGGAACGGAACCTTACCTGTCTGCTCGATTCCCGAGAAGACCATTCGGATGACCCAGAAGAAAATGATATCGTAGCCGGTGACCAGCACATCTGTCGGATAAAAATACTTGTACTCCGGCGTCTCCTCCGGCCAACCGAGTGTGGAGAACGGCCACAGTGCGGAACTGAACCAGGTATCAAGCGTCTCCGGATCCTGCTCGAATTCTGTTCCGCCGCAGTCTGGGCAGGTGTCCGGCATTTTCTTCGCAACGATCATCTTTCCGCAGTGCTTGCAGTAATAGGCCGGGATTCTGTGCCCCCACCACAGCTGGCGGGAAATGCACCAGTCATGGATATTCTCAAGCCAGTGCAGATAGATCTTGTTGAAGCGCTCCGGAACAAAGGTCAGTGATCCGTTCTTGACCGCCTCGATCGCCGGTTTTGCCATCTCATCCATGCGGACGAACCACTGCTGCTTGATCATCGGCTCGACGGTCGTGCCGCAGCGGTCATGTGTTCCGACCGCGTGACGAATCGGCTCGACGCGGACGAGCAGTCCCTGCTCCTTCAGCTCCTCAACCATGAGCTTCCTCGCCTCATAGCGGTCCATGCCGGCGTACTTTCCGCACTTGTCGTTCATTGTCGCATCATCATTCAGGATATTGATCTCTTCAAGGTGGTGGCGCTTGCCGACCTCAAAGTCGTTCGGATCGTGGGCCGGTGTGATCTTGACGCAGCCTGTTCCGAACTCCATGTCGACGTAGTCATCGGCGATGACCGGAATCTCACGGTCCGTGAGCGGAAGCTTCAGCATCTTTCCGACGATATCCTTATACCGCTCGTCCTTCGGATTGACTGCGACTGCCGTGTCGCCAAGCAGCGTCTCCGGTCTTGTCGTCGCAATCTCA
>ONSX01000061.1 GCA_900320615.1 uncultured Eubacteriales bacterium | reverse complement strand
TCTGGGAAGACGCGAGGTCTCGATCGTCCGCTCTATGCCGCAGAAGATTACGCATGTGCTTCTGATGAAGAAGGGCGGAAAACCGGGCATGATCAGGAAAGTCATTTCCCATGAGCAGGCTCTCGGACAGTGCTCGGAATTCTTGCATTCGCTCGGGGATAAGGTTGAGGAAGAGGCCTGCCTCAATACGGCCGTCGCCGCGCGCCTCGTCTCGGAGTCGGATGACCCGGGACTTGCATGCATATCCGCACCGGAGTGTGCAGAGCTCTACGGGCTCAATATCGTGAAGAAACATATCGCGGACAGTGACCGGAACTACACGCGCTTTCTTGTCGTCGCGCGGGAGCCGGACGTCTATCCGGGCGCAAACCGCATTTCCATGATTCTGAACCTGCAGCACAAGCCGGGGGCGCTCGCGCGTGTCCTTGATCTCTTCGCGGGAGCCGGCATCAATATGCTCAAGATTGAGAGCGCGCCGATCCCGGGCCGCGACTTTGAGTTTTCATTTTATATCGATATTGAGGCATCGGTCAGAGATGCACATGTGCGGCAGATTCTGGACAAACTCAGGGAGGAGTGCCCCGGATTTACATTTCTTGGAAATTATGAAGAGGTGAGCGTCGGAGAGTGACTGCCCGCAACCGCTCATTCTGCGCGAAAGTTTTGAGAGCTGGCGGCTGTATCAGGCACGGCGTAGGGCACGTCCCGCCCCGTCAGCTTCTCTCTATGCGCTTCTTTTATTCGCTCTTTGATAATGGTATAATATCTTCAGACTGGCACCTCAGGAGAAAGGCGGGCACACGTTTGTTTGGATTCAGATCAGGCAGGGGAGGCAGCGGAAGCTCGAAGAATTTCAGGGAGAGACTGCGCTCCCGGCATCTGACAGAATGGGCGCTGGGTCAGCTGGTCATTGAGTCGGACGATCATATTCTGGACGTCGGCTGCGGCGGCGGAGACGCTCTTTACGTTATCAGCCGGGAGAATCCCGGAGGCAGATGCTACGGAGTTGATATTTCCGAGGCAGCGCTTGCCGCTTCGCGCCGGAAGAACATGGCATCCGTGAAGTCCGGAAAAATGAAATTCTATAAGGCGTCAGTGTCGCACCTTCCATTTGATGATCAGTGCCTGCATACAGTTATTGCGATTGACACTTACCAGTACTGGCATCACCCTGAGAGGGGGCTCATGGAGATCCGCAGGGTTCTGCAGTATGGAGGAACCGTACTGATTGCACTCGGAACAGACGCGGACAAGGGGAAGGCCCGCGAGAGCTCTGCTGCGCGCCGGATACCGGACGGTGAGGAGCTCCGGAGAAAGCTGACAGAGGCTGGTTTCTGCAACGTGACGGTGGAAGTGAGCGGGGACAGGGAGTGTGCGGTCGCAAAGAAGGAATAAGACGTTTCCGGGAAATGAATGATATTGACTATGATTAAAGAGGTTACGATATGAGCAGAACGCTTTTGCTGTACGATGGAAAAATGAGCTCTGCGGAGAGAATTGCGCAGACGCTGTGCTGCCTGATCGGCAACAGCAACGCCGCGGAGATCTCTGCTGCGCCGCAGAACTTTGCGGATTATGACGGATACTGCTTTGTCTTTAATTTTTACGGAGCAGTCACCGCGGGCAGAACGAGGGCCTTTCTCACAGGGCACAGGGAAGTGCTTACGGAGAAGAGAATTGCATTTGTCGGAATCGGCTTCTCGGACATCGGCTATGCGAAATATGTGTCGGATACGGAGACGGCGGCCGGAATCTCAGGCATCGCGGGGTATTTCATTTCCTCGGAGAACGACACGCCGCGGACAGGCTATGAAATCGGAAAGATGATGCGCGCCCCGGTCAATGTCATGCCGGAGGTGAAGCTTGAGCGGGCTGTCGATGACTTTATTATCGAGCACAATACGCTCTGCCTCGCGACGGCGGATGAGGGCTATGTGCGTTGCACGCCGCTCGAGTATATCTTCCTTGAGCACAGACTGTATATCATCACTGAGGGAGGCAACAAGTTCCGCGGCATTCTCGGCAACGGACAGATTTCAGCGGCGATCTTTGATCCGTATGTGTCGACGGAGGACGTGAGGGGTCTGCAGATTATGGGAAATGCAGAGCTCGTCGCGGACGATTCCGTCGAATATTTTACGGTTCTCGAGCAGAAGGAGATTACAGCGGCTTCTCTGGCGGCGATGCCGGTGAAGCTCTTTGTCGTCCGGATCACGCCGTACAGCTATGAATTCACGGATTCTGCATTTGTCCGCGACGGTTATGACGCAAAGCAGATTATGGAGACGAATTTTCTGCGCGAAAACTGGGAGGCAGGCGCTCTTTACGCCGAGCACGCGACAGCTGCAGAACATAAGGATGTCTCCGGCGGAGAGAAAAAGATGACTGCTGCGACTCCTGCGGGGGCTGTGACGGAGCTGCAGGCGCCTCAGAAAGAAGCGGATGAAGACGCTGCTGACAGTTCTTCTGAGGACGGGCAGACAGATGCCGGATCGGAGAAGACAGCGCATGCGCCTTCTGAGGGCGAGGAGCCTGAGACATGGCAGGCTGACTCTGTGACAGAGCCGGAGAATGATGAGAAGCGACCGGACGAAGAACGGAAGCCGGAGCATTCTGAGGAAGAACGGGCCTCATCCGGAGCGACTGCTTCCGCTCCGGATGAGGAGACGGACGAGGACAGCGATGCCTTTCTTGCGGCAGCAGGTGATGTCGCGCGGCAGGCCTCTGACGCCGAGGATGCGATCCGGAAGGAGACAGCTGCCGCGGAGGACGGCTCTGACCTGGAGCATGAGACTGACAGGAAGACGGATACAGACGGTCTTCCTGTCCTGGACATGAGTGTCCTTGACGGTCTTGTTCCGAGCGCGGAGTCGTCTGAGGACGGCGAGACAGCTGCCTCTGAGTATGAGGAGGATGACCTGAGCGCAAAGGAGAGCCTGCTCTCGCGGATCAGCCAGAAGCGCAGTCTCGATGAGGAGAGAGAGGAGCGCTGCGAAAGGAAGAAGGACAGAAAGAAGTCCGGAGAGTCGATGGGGAGCCGGTTCAAGTCCTGGCTGGAGGACCTCGATGATGACGAGGATGAAGATACGGAGGACGATCCGGAACAGGAGAATTCTGAGGGACGCAGGACGTACAGCTTCTATAAGAAGAAAGATACGGCTGCGCATACAGAGCGGGATGGGAATGCACCGGCACATGCCGAGGCGTCTGCTCTGAGTGCTGAAGATTCTGCGGAGAAGACAGCTGTCTCATCTGAAAAGACTGCCGGAGAAGAAGCCGGCGGAGGAACGGCGGCTTCGCATGCGGATGCTGAGAAGCGAATGGAGGCAAAGCCTGCGGGAAGACAGCCGGGGGAGAAGAATGGAAGCTTTCTGAGCCGTCTCGGTCACACGATCGGAACCTTCCTCAGCGTCGATGAGGAGGATATCTTAGAGGATGACGAGGACGATGAGGATGATTTTAGCCTCGGGACGAAGAAGAGCGATGCGGCTGTGAAGAGCAGCAGCGAACGCGCGGAGCGGGCAACAGCACCGGAGGATGCGGCGCGCGCTGAGGAAGAAAAGAGCGACGGGGAGAAGAAACCTGAAAAGAAGGAACCTGAGAAAAAGAAACAGGAAAAGAAGAGAAGCGCTTTTCACGGCATAACATCGCGCAGGTTCGCGGCAGACGATGACGATCTGGATGACGATCTGGATGATGAACTGGATGACGATGACTTCGGCGACGAAGAAGACGAGGAATTCGAGGAAGAAATCAGCCGGAAGAGCGGTCCGGGAGTCAGAGATGACGAGGCGGACCTCGGGTCGGATGATGTGGATACCCGCTATGTCAGAATGCTCGATCACGAAAAAGGAGAGAAAAAGCACGGGAAGCCCGCGCTGCCTTCATTTCTGAGAAATGCAGGCAGAAAGGCAGAGGAACGCATCGCGGCCGATAGGGAGAAGGAAAAGAAGCGTGAGGCCGCTGATGAAAAAGCGGACAGCGGTGCTCCGCAGGATGGAAATGATCAGGATGCGGAGATGACAGACGGCACTTCTTCTGAGGCGCTTTCTGCTTCCGAAACAGCTTCTGCGGAGGAGTCTGCTCTTCAGGCGAAGGATGGAGAGAAAGAGGAACACATCACAGCTGACGAAGAGGAGATTGTGGATGACGCCGATGAAGCGGACGAAGACGCCGAAGAGACCGGAGGCGGCGAGCTGGTCTTTGATTTCAGTGTGGACGACGGGCCATACGAGGATGATCAGGATCCAGAGGTATATCCGGAAGAAGAGACCTTCGAAGACGCGGACATTGTGCCGGCTGCGGAAGATGAAGACGCCGAAGACGCAGATCTTGCGCCGGCCGCGGAAGATGAAGACGCCGAAGACGTGGATGTCACGCCGACTGCGGAAGGTGAAGACGCCGGAAATGCATATTCTGGTTCGGATCAGGGGGATGATGCGGCTGGAGATGCAGAGAGCGCTGTAACAGGCCGGTCGTCTGCAGCAGCTGGTGCGGAAGAGGAAGACGGAAGCTCCGAAAATGGCAGCCGCTACGCGTCTCACGATATGTCGGAGCTGACGGGAAGCCACACCCATACCTGCGCGCCGTCCGATGAGCCGGAAAGGACATCCGCCGGACCGGATATTCCGGAATTCATGATGAAACGGCAGGATTCCGCACGCAGACACGCGCATGCGCAGGACTTCAGAGATGATCTGGCAGTCTATGATTCCGGAGAGGAGCGCCGGGAGCGCGAGGCGAAGAACGCAGCGATTGATGCGGCCGTCCGGGAGGCCCGCAGCGCGGGACACACCGTGGATGTATCAGGAAACGCGTCAGGCAGAAGGAGAAAAAAGAAGAAGCATCACAGATAAAGTCTGAATGAAAGGAATATGCGTGAAGAAACTGATATTTCCAGCCGTATGTGCGGCTCTGGGACTGGTACTCAGGTTCGGATCGAGATATGTGCGAGGGCTTGCGGATGCGTACGTCTCGCACATGAATGCCTTCTGGGTGAATACACTCGGAAGGCTTTTTAATCTCTTTCCCTTTTCATTTGCCGAGATGGCCATTTATGCGATGGTTCTCGCGGCGGCTGTGTTTCTGGCCGTTCTTATTGTGCGGCTCCTCAGAAGAAAACCTGGAACTGCGCGGTATATCAGGCGCGGCGCGCTCTTTGCGGTGACGCTGGCCAGCCTTATTTTCTTTCTCTATGAGTCCGGCGAGGACGTCTGCTTCTTCCGGACGACCTTTGCAGAGACCTGTGGCTTCGGGAACGGGTCTTACTCGACCGACGACCTCGAGAAAGTCTGCATAAAGCTTGCTGATCTGTGTAATGCGTATGCGGACCGGGTGGAGCGGAATGCGGACGGATATATGGTCGCATCGGCTGATCTCGGGCAGCGAGTGTCCGCCAATATGACAAAGCTTGGAGAGACCTATCCGATGCTCAGCGGCTGGTATCCGGAGCCGAAGCCGGTCCTTATTTCCTGGTTTATGTCGAAAATGGATTTCTCCGGCATGTTCACGGCACCCACGATGGAGGCAAATTATAACCGGGATATGCCCGATTACAATAAGCCGTTTACCATGAGTCACGAGCTCGCGCACCTGAAGGGCGTGCTTCTGGAAAATGAAGCCAACTTTGTGGCGTATCTCGCGTGCATGCAGTCAGACGACGCGGACATCCGCTACGGCGGTGCGGTCTCGGGATGGATTTACTGCGGCAATGAGCTCTACAAGAGAGATTACAGCCGATGGAAGGCAGTCGCGTCGACGCTCGCGCCGTCCGTTGACGCGGATATCGACGAAAATACCGCATTCTGGAAGGCCTATAAGGGAACTGTGGCGAAGACGGCGCAGAAGGCCAACAACTCTTATCTGAAGCAGGCCGGCGTCTCCGATGGCACGGAGTCCTACAACAGGGTCGTCGATCTGATTGTCTCATACGAGACAGAGAGTTCGTAGATCCTTTTGCCTGGCAACCAGGCGGCCGCTGTGCTCGCCGCGGGTATATCGCCAGCTATATGCAGAATGCGGAGACAGAAGAAGGCAGGTGCCGCCGCGCTCTCCCTTAAAGAGCTGCGACGGCACCTGCCTTCCCTCCCCGGAACACTGTTTCTGCGACATCGGTCAGAAACGAGGGGGACACCTCAGAGCAGATGAATGTTGTGTGCAAGGCATGTGCTCCGGACATCGTCCGGCCATACGGATGCCTGCACCTCGCCGACATGCACGCGACCGAGAAGGAGCATGCACAGACGGGACTGACCGATGCCGCCGCCGATCGTGAGCGGAAGCTTGTCGGCGAGGACAGCCTTGTGGTACGGAAGCGCTGTGCGGTACTCGCAGTTTGCGGCCGCCAGCTGTCTTGCCATCGATTCTGCGTCGACGCGGATGCCCATGCTTGAGATTTCGAGAGCCATCTGAAGCGGCTCGAACCAGAAAATGATGTCGCCATTCAGGCTCCAGTCGTCGTAGTCCGGCGCGCGGCCGTCGTGCGGTTTTCCGTCCGCGAGGTTCCAGCCGATCTTCTCGATGAAGACGGCACCGTGCTCCTTCGTGATCAGGTTCTCGCGCTCCTTGCGCGTCTTGTCCGGCCATCTCTCTTCGAGCTCTTCTGTCGTGACAAATGAAATGTCATCGGGCAGATGATAGACTGCCTCCGGATATTTGTACCAGACCTCGTGCTCCATGTGCTTGATAACCTTGAAGATTCTGCGGACGACCTCGTGGAGATATTCGCGGGTGCGCTGTTCGCGCGTGATTACGCGCTCCCAGTCCCACTGGTCGACGTAGCAGGAGTGAAGATTGTCGAGATCCTCGTCCCGGCGGATCGCGTTCATATTCGTGTACAGTCCTTCGCCGGGCCTGAAGCCATAATGTCCGAGTGCCCAGCGTTTCCATTTTGCGAGAGACTGGACGACCTCGAAGGTCTCGCCCGGCACAGCCTTGATGTCGAAGGCGACCGGCCGCTCGACACCGTTCAGGTTGTCGTTGAGACCGGAAGACTGGGACACAAACAGCGGGGCGGAAATGCGGTCGAGGTTCATTTCACGGCCAAATTCATTCTGAAACAGATCGCGGATGAACTTGATCGCCTGTTCCGTCTCGCGGACGGTCATGTGCGGATCGTAATTGTCCGGGAGAATCAGCTCCATGCGTATACCCTCCTTATGATGTGTTTTCGAGAGCCTGCTATGTGTGTCATACGCACAAAAATAAAGACATATACAGACCATTTGAATGATATAAAAAGCAAAATCTATCATACTCCATGTCCGGAGAGTTGCGCAAGGGATGCGCGGAAAGAGATTGGATCTGCTGTGCCATAATCACCCGTTTCGGTGAGAGCTGCGCAAAGGATGCGCAGAAAGAGAACGGGGAACATGCAGCACATCCGGGGCGGGAGCGCCTTGCGTTCCCGCCCCGGGCGGACAGAGTGGATTCATCGTATTGTCCGTCTCTCGGATGGGAAAACTAAAAATTTGCGAGTTTTTGAAAAAAGGTGTAGACAGACTGCGCATCCCGTGATATACTCTTTTTCGTTGACGGCGATGCGCCGGAAACAATAAGAAGTATGGACGGTTAGCTCAGCTGGGAGAGCATTCGCTTGACGTGTGAAAGGTCACAGGTTCGAGTCCTGTACCGTCCATTTAATCAGGAGTTCCGCAGGAGCGGAGCTCTTTTTTTATGATCTCTCAGCCAGAAAACCCACAGTCTAAAGATCGTGGGTTTTCTGGCTGAGAGATTTTAAAATCCGGACAAAAAGTCTGTCCGCCGGACGGTTTCAGAAGTTTTCTTGAGGGGCCGATAGAGAAATTGCTTTTTCGGCATTCTGTGATATAGTATCCTTGATGATTATCGTATACTTAGCATTCATTCTCGTATTTTTGTGGCTGTTTCTGATCTGGCCGGGCAGGGGCAGACCGGAGCGGATGCAGGATTTCGAGACGGTCTATATAGCCCATCGCGGCTTCCATGACAATCAGGGCCCGGCGCCGGAGAATTCTCTCGCGTCATTCCGACTCGCCGCAGAGAAAGGCTACGGCGTTGAGCTTGATGTTCATGAGACAAGAGATGAGGCGCTGGTGGTTGTCCATGACAGCTGCCTGAAGCGGGTGGCCGGCCTGAACTGCGACGTGGAGGATCTTTCATTTGCAGAAGTGAGCAGGCTTCATCTGTTCGGAACAAATGAAAAGATCCCGCGCCTTGATGATGCACTTGAGGCGATCGGCGGGCGTGTCCCCGTTATTCTTGAGATCAAGATCCGCATCAGGGATAGAAAGAATATACCGGGGATCTGCGAGGCAGTTGCATTTTATCTGGATGCCTATCAGGGACGGCTCTGTATTGAGTCCTTTGATCCGGGCGTTCTCCGCTGGTTCCGGAAGAATCGGCCGCAGATGCTCCGGGGGCAGCTCTCTGACCGCTTTACGGGGCTTAAGTCAAAGAGGGCGTCGCTCGGATCCTTTTTTCTGAGCTCGTGCTGCCTGAATTTTCTTACGAAGCCGGATTTCATCGCCTATAATTGCAAATGCACATCGCTCATCCGGTTCAGGCTCCTCAGAGATCTGTACCACGCGACGACTGCAGGCTGGACCATTCGCAGTCAGGAGGAACTTGACAGGGCGAGAGCTGACTTTGACCTGTTTATTTTTGAGGGATTCGAGCCGGCACAGAAGGCAGAGACGGCTCCGCGGAGAGCAGCGGATGTCCTGCGGGAGAAGAAAAGAATGGAGAGTTATATCAGAAAGCATCTGATTGTCAGCGGCATGGTGCAGGCCGTGGGGTTCCGGTACAGGGCGACCTATATCGCGCAGGATCTCGGCATCACAGGCTGGGTGCGCAACATGGATGACGGCCGCGTCGAGATGGAGATTCAGGGACCGCGGGAGCGGCTTGAGCTGATGATGAAGAATCTGGGCGAACAGCGTTTCATTGAGATTGACAATATTGACGAGGAGATCATTCCGGTGGATCCTCATGAGTATGAGTTTAAGGTCAGGTACTGATACGTATGGAGAGGAAAAACGGATCGAAGTGGGAGCGTTTCAAGGCGTGGGCCTTCCGGCACGATTTTGTGCATTGCTTTCCGATGCTCATGTTTCTTGTGGCTTATCTTATCTGGTTCCATATCCTGGAGGCCGTTCCCAGAAGGCATTATATCGAGATCGGTCTGAAAATCGACCGGATGATCCCGTTCTGCGAATATTTCGTTGTGCTGTATCTGTCGTGGTTTGCATTTGTCGCGATCGGAGGCATCTACCTGTATATCTGCGACAGGGACGAGTATGACAAGCTGATGACGGTTCTTGTTATCGGCATGACGTTCTTCCTGATAGTGAGCACACTTTTTCCGAATCGTCTGAATCTGCGGCTCGCAAGGCTGCCGCGGGACAATGCCTTCTGCAGGCTGGTTCAATTCGTCTGGAGCTCGGACACACCGACCAATGTCTGGCCGAGTATCCACGTCTTCAACTCAATCAGCGTCTCGATGGGACTTGTGCGCAGTAACTGCAGAAAAAAGAAGCCTGCGTGGATGAGCGCGGGAATTATCATCTGGGCGGCAATGATCATTCTTTCGACGGTGCTCATCAAGCAGCATTCGGTTGTCGATGTCATCGGGGGCGCGCTGCTTGCCCTGTGTTGCTTTGTTTATACCTATGGTTACGGTCGTGTATTCTGGCTGAAGAGTTACAGGGAGTTTGTCGTCTTGAGAAAATCGGGATGGTTTGTTGGGGAAAATACGGAAAAAAAAACATCTCCTAAAAAGAGAGAGAAAGCGCTATACTGATAGAGCGCGAAAAGGGGCTGCCTGACCGCAGCCCCTTTTCGCATTTCTGCCGACGGTACAGGGTTCGAACCTGCAACCCCTCACACGTGAAGCGAGTGCTCTCCCGTTGAGCTAACCGTCCGAGAAGCATTATAGCACTGCGGGATGGATGGCGCAACAGTTTTTTCAGCGCGGACCGGACGCCCTGCGGGAAGCTCATTTTTCAAGGAGGACAGACATGAAAGTAGGATTTGGCAGCGATCACGCGGGAATTGAGCTCAAGCTCACGCTGATGGAGTTTCTGAAAGACAAAGGGTATGAGTGCGTGGACTACGGCAATTATGATCCGAACGACCGCGGTGACGATTATCCGGTTCCTGGAAGAAAGGTCGCGGAGGCGGTCAGAAACGGCGAGGTCGAAAAGGGCGTTCTGATCTGCGGAACGGGCATCGGCATTTCGCTTGCAGCTAACAAGGTTCCCGGCATTCGTGCGGCTGTCTGCAGCGAGCCGTACAGCGCGAAGATGGCGGCGGCCCACAATAACTGCCAGATTATCGCGATGGGCGCGCGGGTTGTCGGGCGCGAGGAGGCGAAGATGATCGTGGAGACTTTCTTCGGTCAGGAATTTCTGGGCGGACGGCACCAGAAGCGCGTCGATATGATCAGTCAGATCGAGAAGGACTACGGGAAGGACTGAGGCGCCCTGCCCGGTGTATTCTGGCGGCCAAGGGGTTCTTCGGGAGAAATGGAATGTAAAGGCTACAAATACCGGGAAATGTATCTGTGCATGGTACATTTCCCGGTATCTTTTGCTTCACAAAGCAAGCTGCTTTTCATTATAATAGTCATTTGTGAAAAGGGGGGTAAATAAATGATAATGGCGCTTTGGCAGATTTTGCTGATTTCCATCGGTCTCTCACTGGATGTGTTCGCGTACTGTCTCTACAAGGGTGCGATGATCTCGATGGTTGATATACCGAACCTGACAAAAATGACTGCGATTTTCACTGGCTTTCAGGCTGGCATGATGGTTGTCGGCTGCGGAATCACGAGAATTCCCGCGATGGCCCGCAGCTACAAACCGTTTGGAAAGTTCTGGTCTTTTTTTGCGGTCAGTCTTTTCTTTCTGATTGGCGTTATTATGATTGTGAAGGCGCTT
>ONSX01000053.1 GCA_900320615.1 uncultured Eubacteriales bacterium | reverse complement strand
CGGATCTGCCGCTAACACTTGAGATCGAGGAAGTAACGAATTTATGAATGAAATTGAAAGACGACGTACATTTGCCATTATTTCACACCCGGACGCCGGCAAGACGACGCTGACGGAGAAGTTCCTTCTCTACGGCGGGGCCATCAATCTGGCGGGATCGGTCAAGGGCAAAGCTACGGCGAGACATGCCGTGTCCGACTGGATGGAGATTGAGAAACAGAGAGGTATTTCCGTCACTTCATCGGTTCTGCAGTTCGGCTATGAGGGATATTGCATCAACATCCTGGATACGCCGGGCCACCAGGACTTCTCGGAGGACACCTATCGTACACTGATGGCGGCGGATTCGGCTGTCATGGTCATCGACGGCGCGAAAGGCGTCGAGCCGCAGACAAGAAAGCTGTTCAAGGTCTGCGCGAGGCGCCACATTCCGATATTCACCTTTATCAACAAGATGGACCGCGACGCGCGGGATCCGTTCGAGCTCACGGATGAGATTGAGAGCGAGCTCGGTATCCCGTGCTGCCCGGTGAACTGGCCGATCGGCTCAGGCAAGGGATTCAAGGGCGTCTATGACAGAAAGACGCGCAAGGTGCTCATTTTCAGTGACACACAGAAAGGAACCAGAGAGGGAACGGAGCTTGACATCGACATCGATGATCCGGAGCTTCTCAAGTACGTCTCGGAGGAAGAGGTGGAAAATCTGAAGGGCGAGATCGAACTGCTCGACGGCGCCTCCGTGGAATTTGATCAGGACAAGGTCAGCCGCGGAAAGATTTCCCCGGTTTTCTTCGGATCTGCGCTCACGAACTTCGGCGTTGAGACTTTTCTTCAGCATTTCCTCGCGATGAGCTCCGCGCCGCTCCCACGCATGTCCGACCAGGGGCTGATTGACCCGGAGAAGAACGACTTCTCCGCGTTTGTTTTTAAGATTCAGGCAAATATGAACAAGAACCACCGTGACCGGATCGCGTTCATGCGCATCGTCTCAGGTCACTACGACGCGAACATGGAAGTGTGGCATGTCCAGGGGCAGCGGAAGGCACGCCTCAGCCAGCCGCAGCAGATGATGGCCGAGGAGCGCCATATCGTGTCGGAGGCATGGGCCGGCGACATCATCGGCGTGTTCGATCCAGGCATCTTCTCGATCGGAGACACCGTGGAGGCACCGGGGAACACCTTCCGTTTCGGGGGAATCCCGACTTTCTCGCCGGAGCATTTTGCGCGGATACGTCAGGTCGACACGATGAAGCGCAAGCAGTTTACAAAGGGAATTGAGGAGATCGCCCAGGAGGGCGCGATCCAGGTCTTCCAGGAGTACAACACGGGCATGGAGGAGATTATTGTCGGTGTTGTCGGTGTCCTGCAGCTCGATGTCCTGAAGTATCGCCTCGAACACGAGTACAACGTTGACATTTACATGGACACTCTTCCGTACGAGTACATTCGCTGGATCGAGAATCCGGACGATGTCGATGTGGAGAACCTCGAGGGGACGACTGATATGAAGAAGATCAAGGACATGCATGGAAATCCGCTTCTTCTCTTTGTCCACGAGTGGAGCGTCGGTATGACGCTTGACCGAAACAAGAACCTGAAGCTGTCCGAATTCGGCGGCTGGGATGACGAGGAGGAGTAAGCGCGGCCGGTTGAATTTCCGGGCGGTCCCATGTATAATGAGGGCAATCTGAGAGAATCGCGAGGTACAAATCTATGGCTGAAAATCGCAACACATATACGTTAAAGAATGACGCGGGCAGAGGGACGGTCAAGGTCGCCGAGGAGGTCGTAGCGGTTATTGCCGGCCTCGCCGCCACAGAAGTGAAGGGCGTCGCGTCGATCGCAGGCGGAATTACCGGGAAAATTCTTGCCAGAAAAGGCATCAAGGCGCTTTCGAGAGGCGTACATGTCGATGTGAAGGAAAATGCGGTCACGGTTGATCTTGTGCTTGAGCTTGACTACGGATTTAGCATTCCGGAGGTGGGCACGGAAGTACAGGAGAAGGTGAAGAGTACCATTGAGACGATGACCGGCCTTCATGTGGACAATATCAATATTTCTGTCGCTGACGTCGCCGTTGATGACGGAGAACAGTGAGAACACCCGGTTCATCGGGCGGCAGAGGACAGAAGACATGCTGCTCCGCGCGGAGATCCCGGCTGGGGAAATGAACGTCTCCCGGAGCAGCATCAGAAACAGAATTTCGGAGAACAAAAGTGAGCAGAAGAAAACTTCGCGAGCATTTATTTAAACTGATTTACCTCACTGCATTCAACAGCAGTGAAGAGATGCCGGAGCAGGCAAGGCTGTATCTCGACAGTATCGAGGATCTGGACGAGAAGGACAGGGCGTTTCTTGAGCAGAGATGGCAGGCGGTGAGCGGCAAGGAGAAGGACATCGATGCCCTGCTGAACAGCACGGCGCGCGGCTGGAAGACGAGCCGCTTCGGCAGCTGTGACCTTGCGATCCTCCGCGTCGCCGTCTATGAGATGAAGTACGACGACACGATCCCGGAGGGAGTCGCGATCAATGAGGCGGTCGAGCTGGCAAAGCAGTACGGCGGCAGTGAATCGCCGGCTTTCATCAACGGGATTCTTGGCGAGATCGCACGGTCATGACCGGCAGGCACATCTATTCGGTCGGAGAAATCAACCGCTATATCCGGAATCTGTTTGCGGGTGACGGCATTCTCTCTGCCATATTTATCCGGGGAGAGGTATCAAACTGCAAATACCATTCCTCGGGTCACATCTATTTTTCCCTGAAGGACGCAAAGGGTACGATGTCATGCGTCATGTTCGCCGGCGACCGCCGGGGTCTCCCCTTTCAGATGAAAGATGGGGACAAGGTTGTCGTCGGAGGTCGCGTGGATGTCTATGAGCGCGATGGGCGGTACCAGCTGTACGCGAAGGAAATCCGCCTCGAGGGCGAGGGAATTCTGTATGAGCGTTTCATGCAAATGAAGCGCGAACTCGGGGAACTCGGCATGTTCGACGTATCCTACAAGAAGCCGATTCCAATGTATGCAATGAATATAGGCGTCGTCACCGCCCCAACCGGAGCGGCGATTCGCGATATCCAGAATATTTCCCATAGAAGAAATCCATATGTGCAGGTCATTTTATATCCGGCGCTCGTCCAGGGTGAAGGAGCGAAAGATTCTATTGTGGAGGGCATACATGTCCTCGACAGTCTGGGTCTGGACTGCATCATTGTCGGCCGGGGTGGAGGCTCGCTTGAGGACCTGTGGGCCTTTAATGAGCGGGAGGTTGCGGAAGCAATATTCGCGTGTGAGACGCCCGTCATTTCCGCTGTCGGGCACGAGACGGACGTGACAATCGCAGATTACGTGGCGGATCTGCGCGCACCGACGCCGTCGGCCGCCGCAGAGCTCGCAGTATTCGATCTGGGTGAGTTCAGAAAAAAGCTGAACCGGTACGCAGATTCTCTGGAGCACTTCACCAGTGACCGCATCCGGCAGGATCTGCGATGCGCAAAGTGGTATGAGGCAAGGCTCAGGGCCTCGTCGCCGGGAGCACGTCTGAACAACGAAAAATTCAGGCAGGCGCAGCTCCTCGACCGGTTTGACCGCGCGATTCGCGTGAAGGTTCAGAATGCGTCCGGAAGAGCGGAGCGCTATCCGGAGCTCCTCACGAGAGCCATGGATGAGAAAATGAGGGACGCACTGGCAAGGAGAGATGATTTCAGGGAGCGGCTGGGCAGAGGCGCAAAAGAGACACTTGCGCGGGATGAAAAGCGCGCCGACCTGTATCTCGCAAGATTTGACAGCCTGAACCCTGTGAAACAGCTGACGAGGGGATTCTCATTTGTCACAGAGGAAGACGGCCATGTCCTGACGAGAATTGAACAGGTAAAGCCGGGAGACCGGATCAGCATCTATGTAACGGACGGAGTGATCCATTCCGGGGTGACAGGCACGGAGCGCGTAAGTTCGAAGGAGAGAAGACCGGAGCATGGCGCCCCGGCAGAAAATACGGAGAGCATGCATGGAGACTAAGACGCAGAAGAATGGGGAAAGTATGGAGCAGCTGACGGTTGAGGAGAGTTTTGCAAAGCTCGATGAGATGGTGAAGCGGCTCGAGTCGGAGGATGTTCCTCTTGAGGAGAGCTTCCGACTCTATCAGGAGGGAATGAAGCTGCTGAAGGACGTGAGCGGCCGGATTATGACATACGAGAAGAAAATGCAGGTTCTTTCCGGGAACGGCTCGATGGAAGACCTGGACTGAAGGGAGCGCCGGACATGAAAAAGAGACTGGACATATTAATGACGGAGCAGGGACTTGCGGCGTCCCGTGAGAAGGCGAAGGCGCTTATTATGGAGGGCATCGTCTATGTCGACGGCAGGAGATGCGACAAGGCGGGCACTTCATTTGAGGAGACAGGAAAGATCGAGGTGCGCGGCACGAAGCTTCGCTATGTGAGCCGGGGCGGCCTGAAACTCGAGAAAGCGCTGCAGGTCTTTCCGATCTCAGTAGAGGGAAAAAACTGCCTCGATATCGGGAGCTCGACGGGAGGCTTTACGGACTGCATGCTGCAGAACGGGGCAAAGCACGTGTGGTCCATTGATGTCGGCCGCGGACAGCTGGACTGGGGGCTCAGAAATGACCCGCGCGTGACGAGTATGGAGAAGACGAATATCCG
Source organism: uncultured Eubacteriales bacterium (assembly GCA_900320615.1). Lineage (GTDB taxonomy): Bacteria > Bacillota > Clostridia > Lachnospirales > Lachnospiraceae > Chordicoccus. The sequence continues at coordinate 7,153 of ONSX01000053.1, read as the reverse complement.
CTATGTGCTTCCAGAGCAGATTGGGACGCCGGCGGAATTTGCGAGTATAGATGTCAGTTTTATTTCTCTCATCAAGGTACTTCTTCCGGCCCGGAACCTTCTGACGGAGGACGGACAGATCGTCTGTCTGATCAAGCCACAGTTCGAGGCGGGACGGGAAAAAGTCGGAAAGCACGGCGTGGTTCGCGACCCGGAGGTGCACAGGGATGTCATCAGCAAAGTGACGGCGTATGCGTCTTCCATCGGACTCATGCCGCAGATGCTTGATTTTTCTCCGATCAAGGGACCGGAAGGCAACATCGAGTATCTGTGCCTTTTAGACCGCGCGGCGGAAGAAAACCGCGTGAGAGAAGAGATGGTCAATACTGTTGTTGCAGAGGCGCACGCGGCTCTTGACAGGAAGGAGTCATGACATGGAACGGTTCGCGCTGATCCGCAACGTGACCAATGAGGAGACAGCCGGCGTTGCCGCTTCCGTCAGGGACTATCTCCGCACCAGAGGATGCGTCTGTACTGTGTCTGATGAGGGAACGGACGTGCCTGATTCGGCGCAGTGCGTGATTGTGCTCGGCGGCGACGGCACCCTGCTCAGAGCAGCCCAGAATATCTTCCGCCGGGAGATCCCGATCATCGGCATCAATATGGGGACGATTGGATACCTGGCCGAGGTCGAGAGGCGTAACATGAAGGACGCGATTGACCGGCTGATCAGCGGCGATTTTTCAATCGAGGAGCGCATGATGCTCCGCGGAAAAATTATCCGTGATGAGAAAGAGATTTACTCTGACGTCGCCCTCAACGACATTGTGCTTTCCAGGAGCAAGCCGCTCCGCGGTCTCCGGTATGTCAATTCGGTCAACGGAAAATACCTGAATACATATGCGGCGGACGGAATTATTGTGGCGACGGCGACCGGGTCAACGGGGTACAACCTGTCCGTCGGGGGACCAATCGTCTCGCCGGAGGCACAGATTCTTCTGCTCACGCCGATCGCCGCTCATTCTCTGATTTCGCGCAGTATCGTGCTTCCGGGGACGGATCAGATTTCGATTGAGATCGCTGAGGGAAAAATGGGAACACTGGAGGAGGCTGTCAGGGTCAGCTTCGACGGTTGCTCGCCGATTGCGCTGAACATCGGGGATCGCGTGACGATCCGCCGGTCGAAGTGGCACACGAGACTCGTGAAGATGAAGAATACGAGCTTTCTTGAGACGCTCCGATATAAAATGAGGGAAGCGTGAACTCTGGAGGAACAGTATGAAGAATGCGAGACATGAACAGATCCTGAAGCTGATCCGCGAGCATGATATAGAGACGCAGGAGGAACTCGCCGAGCTCCTGAACCAGTCCGGATTTGCCGTGACGCAGGCGACGGTCTCGAGAGATATCCGCCAGTTGCAGCTTCATAAGACGGCTGGTCCGGACGGGCATTTCAGGTACAGCGCAAAGAATGCCGGCGATCCGGAGAATGCGCTGCGCTACAGGAGAGTCCTCAGGGACGCATTTGTATCCATGGATGTGTCCAGCAACATTCTTGTTATCCACACAGTGTCCGGCATGGCCATGGCGGCTGCGGCAGCACTAGATTCGCTGGACTGGTCCGAGCTGCTCGGTTGCATCGCCGGGGATGACACGGTCATCGCGGTGATCCGCTCCCCGGAGGACGCGGACGTACTGCGCGGAAAGCTCGGGCAGATTATGAGGGAGTGAGAACTATGCTGAGAAATCTTCACATCAGGAATCTGGCACTGATTCGGGAAGTGGATGTCGATTTCACGGATGGACTGAATATTCTGACCGGCGAGACAGGCGCTGGAAAGTCTATCATTATTGATTCCATCGGGCTTGCACTTGGCGGCAGATCCCAGAGAGACCTGGTCAGGTCCGGACAGATTGGATTGGCAGAGCTGGTTTTTGAGACGAACGACCCAGGCACACTGGAGTCGGTTCGTGCCATGGATGTCGAGCCGGAAAACGGAGAGATTCTCATTTCCCGAAAAATTCAGGATGGGCGAAGCACAATCCGCGTGAATGGGGAGACGAGAACGGCTGCAGAGGTGAGGCGGCTCGCATCTTTTCTGATCGATATTCACGGACAGAGCGAGCATCAGAAGCTTCTCGGAAGCGATGTGCAGCTTGATCTTCTTGACCGCTATGGAAAAAAGACGATCGCGCCGCTCAAGCAGCGGACTGCCGCGGATTATGCGGCATATGCTGCGATCAAAAAGAAACTCGGAGGCAGCCCGATGAGCGCGGAGGAGCGGGCGAGACGGGCCTCCTTCCTTACGTTCGAGATCGGAGAGATCGACGACGCGGCTTTGAAGCCCGGAGAGGACGAGGAGACTGAGAAGACATACCGGAGGCTTCTCAACGCGAAGAAAATCGCGGATGCGGCCGATGAGGCCCACGAGCTGACGGGCTATGACGAGCAGACGGCAGCGGGAGAACTGATCGGCCGCGCGCTGCGCAAGATGACGCAGGTGGCCGGGTATGACGAGAGGCTTGGTCAGCTTCTCTCCCAGTTGTCCGATATTGACGGGCTGCTGAACGACTTTAACCGGGATCTGTCGGAATACGTGGATGGCCTCAGTTTTGAGGCGGAGTCTTTTGCGGATACCGAGGAGAGGCTCAATACAATCAATCATCTGAAGCAGAAATACGGAGATTCCATTGAGGCGATCCTTGCGGCGCGCGACGCAAAGGCGAAGGAGCTGGAGGAACTGCAGGACTACGAGGAGCGGCGTGCACAGCTCGAAAAGAAGCTCGGAGAGGCCGAAAAACGGCTGCGTGCCTCGTGTGATGCCCTCTCGGCGGAGCGCAGAAAATACGCGGAGGTCTTTTCAAAGGAGGTCGTGCGGCAGCTTCGGGAACTGAACTTTGCACGGGCTGATTTCGGAATTGAGTTTCAGGATGCGGGACGATACACGGCATGCGGAACGGACGCCATCGAGTTCACGATTGCGACGAACCCCGGAGAGCCGCGCAGATGTCTTCGGAATGTCGTCTCCGGCGGTGAACTCTCGCGGATCATGCTTGCCATTCGCACGATCTTTGCCGATGCGGACGCAGTGGGGACTGTCATTTTCGATGAAATTGATACCGGCATCAGTGGCCGCACGGCGCAGAAAGCGGCCGAGAAGATGGCAGCGATCGCCCGGAGACAGCAGGTCCTGTGCATTACGCATCTTCCGCAGATCGCGGCCATGGCTGACGCACACTACGGGATCACGAAGGATGTCTCGGAGACAGCGGCGATCACCAAGATCGAGGCTCTTTCTGACGAGGAGTCGGTCGAGGAGATTGCAAGACTGATCGGAGGGGCAGCGATTACGGAAAATACGCTGAAGTCGGCGGCAGAAATGAAAGAGATGTGTCGACAATATAAAAAGAATGCTCTATAATATAAGCAGTATTTCAGCATAATTACCAATGCTGAAGCATAAGCGCGGAGGGTTTTTGTTATGAAGAAGATTCTGTTTGTAGCTTCCGAAGGAGTTCCGTTTATAAAGACAGGCGGGCTTGCAGACGTTGTTGGTTCGCTGCCCAAGGCTCTTGACAAACGCTATTTTGACTGCAGAGTCGTCCTTCCATATTATTCCTGCATGGCGCAGAAGTGGAAGGATATGCTTGAGTATAAGACCAACTTCTACATGGATTTTAACTGGAACAGCTGCTATGTCGGCATTTTCGAGTGCGAATACGAGGGAATTAAGTTTTACTTCATTGACAATCAGGACTACTTCACCTGTGACAAGCCGTATGCGGGCATGCCCTGGGATCTCGGAAAATTTGCATTTTTCAGTAAGGCGGCACTTTCTATTCTTCCGACCATTGATTTCCGCCCGGATGTCATTCACTGCCATGACTGGCAGACGGGGCTTGTTCCGGTCTACCTGAATGCGGACTTTCAGAATAACGAGTTTTACCGCGGCATCAAGACGGTTATGACGATTCACAACCTGAAGTTTCAGGGAATCTGGGACATCAAGACGATCAAGAACATCGTCGGCCTGCCGGATTATTATTTCACGCCGGATAAACTGGAATACAAGAAGGACGCCAACCTTCTGAAGGGCGGACTGGTCTACGCGGATGCAATCACAACGGTCTCAAAGACATATGCGGAGGAGATCAAGATGCCGTACTACGGGGAAGGGCTTGACGGTTTGATGCGCGCGAGAGCGCATGACCTGCGCGGCATTGTCAACGGTATTGATTACAAGACCTTTAATCCGGCGACAGACGAGTCGATCTACAACAAATATGATGCGAGGACTTTCCGCAAGGAGAAGGTCAAGGACAAGACGGCACTTCAGGCTGACCTCGGACTGACGGTTGATCCGGACACAATGCTGATCGGTATTGTCTCACGTCTGACCGACCAGAAGGGATTTGACCTGATCGCCTACGTCATGGACGAGATGTGCCAGGATGCCATTCAGTTTGCCGTTCTCGGAACCGGAGACGAAAAATACGAGAATATGTTCCGTCACTTCGCATGGAAGTATCCGGGAAAGGTATCGGCACAGATTTACTACAATGAGGCGCTGTCTCACAAGATCTACGCGGGCGCTGATGCATTCCTGATGCCGTCCAAATTCGAGCCCTGCGGTCTGTCCCAGCTGATGTCACTGCGGTACGGCACTATTCCGATTGTCCGTGAGACCGGCGGCCTGAAGGACACGGTTGAGCCTTACAATGAGTTTGAGGGAACCGGAACAGGATTCTCGTTCCAGAATTACAACGCGCATGAGATGATGGCGACTGTCCGCTATGCGGAGAAGATATATTACGACAACAGACGTGAGTGGAACAAGATGGTCGACCGCGCGATGGCGGCAGACTTCTCATGGGAGGCGTCCGCTCTGCAGTATCAGGAGCTCTATGACTGGCTGATCGGCTGACGGATCATGCAGATGCAGCCAGGTGTATAATTTTCTATTGAAGCTGATTCATTTCCTTCGGGAGTGAGTCAGCTTCGATTCATCTTCGGGCAATGTTAAGATTATGCTATTTTTTCTGCCGACCTGTCCCTGGCGGAATTTTCTGTTGACAGAACACTTGTTTTATAGTACCCTTGTAAATAAGAACGAACGTTCGCAAAGTAAGGAGAAAAGAATTGGCAAAGAAGAATACAGACGACCTGCAGAAGCTGCAGGGAGAAAAGGAGAAGGCCCTCGAGGCCGCAATCGGTCACATTGAAAAGGAGTTCGGCAAGGGCGCGGTCATGAAACTCGGCGATGCGACGGCTAATATGAATATCGAAGCGGTACCGACAGGCTCTCTGTCCCTGGATATCGCGCTCGGTGTCGGAGGAGTTCCGAAGGGAAGAATCATTGAGATATATGGGCCGGAGTCAAGCGGAAAGACAACCGTCGCACTCCACATGGTTGCAGAGGTCCAGAAGAGAGGCGGCATTGCGGGCTTCATTGATGCAGAGCACGCGCTCGATCCTGTCTATGCAAAGAACATCGGTGTCGATATTGATAATCTGTATATTTCCCAGCCGGATTCCGGTGAGCAGGCTCTTGAGATCTGTGAGACGATGGTGCGCTCGGGAGCGGTCGACATTATCGTCGTAGACTCTGTGGCGGCCCTGACGCCTCAGGCGGAAATTGACGGTGAGATGGGAGACTCCCATGTCGGTCTGCAGGCGAGACTGATGAGCCAGGCGCTCCGCAAGCTGACATCGAGCGTGAGCAAGACCAAGTGCATTGTCATTTTCATCAATCAGCTCCGTGAGAAGATTGGTGTCATGTTCGGCAATCCGGAGACGACAACGGGTGGCCGCGCGCTTAAATTCTATGCGTCTGTCCGCATGGATGTGAGACGCGTGGAGACACTGAAGGCCGGCGGAGAGGTGATCGGAAACCGCACGCGAATCAAGATCGTAAAGAACAAGGTCGCTCCGCCGTTCAAGGAAGCTCAGTTTGATATCATGTTCGGCAAGGGCATCTCGCGCTCCGGTGATATCCTCGATCTCGCTGTCGAGAATAATATCATTGATAAGAGCGGCGCCTGGTTTGCGTACCACGATGAGAAAATCGGTCAGGGAAGAGAGAATGCGAAGGCCTATCTGGAGGGGCATCCTGACATTATGCAGGAAGTCGAACAGCAGGTGCGCGGCGCGTATGGACTTCCGGTCGATGAGACGGTTCCAGCTCCGGCGGAAAAAGAGGAAGATGATCCCTCTCTTGTGACAGGCAATGCGGAACAGAACTGAAAGTCCGAAGGAGAGACGAACCTTCGCAGGAAATGAAAAAAAAACAGCCCTCTCCTGGGGGAAAGATATCAGCGAGTTGACAGGTGCGGCTCATGTCCCGGATGAGCAGAGGTCGGAACGCTGCGAAGAGGAAACGAAGCTGACACGTATTCCGGGTGAATCCAGGAATGGTGGCAGCGGCATGCCCGGACGGTGCACCGATGTGCCGCTTGCGCATGAGGGAGCTGACCCCGGTGATGGTGCGCCCCGGAACGATACTGATGAGAACAGGCGCGCGAGGCAGAAGGCCCTCGATCTGCTGGCCGATATGGACCGGACGGAGGCACAGCTGAGAGAAAAGCTTCGCAGAAAAGAGTTTTCTTCCGGAGCGGTGGATGACGCCATAGCTTATGTGAAGCGGTTCGGTTATATCAATGATGTTCACTATGCGGATCATTACCTGGAGGTTTGCCGCAGCAGAAAGAGCAGGCGCAGAATCTTGTATGATCTGCAGAAGAAGGGACTGTCGAAGGAGATTATTGATGACGCCTTCGAGAGGGCGGGATGGTATGATGAACGACCCCTTATCCGGGAACTGGCTGAGAAAAAGGCGAGAACGCTGGACTTCAGCGATCCGAAGGATGTAAGGAGGCTCGCATCTTATCTCGGGAGGCTCGGCTTCTCCGGACAGGACATCTACTCTGTGCTGGATGAGATGAGGCGGATGGGAAGCGTGTGATATGTGTCCGGGCGGTACGGTTCATTGGGCAAGGAACCTTGCTATCCGCAATGGCGGTTAATTCTGCTGGCCGGGTGAGCAGCAGAGCGGAATGTTGCCTTGACAGTTCTGCTGAAAACCGATATAGTTAAGAAGTTGTATATTGTGTAAAATTGTACAATGAAAACTAAATAAGGAGGTGCTCCATGATCGCAGTAATAATTGTGCTCGTG
>ONSX01000059.1 GCA_900320615.1 uncultured Eubacteriales bacterium | reverse complement strand
TCTTCTTGAGAGAATGGTCGAGCCGGACCGTATCATTACATTCCGTGTCCCGTGGACAGATGATAACGGCAAGGTCCATGTACAGAGAGGATACCGCGTGCAGTTCAACAATGCGATCGGACCGTACAAGGGAGGTCTTCGCTTCCATCCGTCCGTATATCCGGGTATCCTGAAGTTCCTCGGTTTTGAGCAGGTCTTCAAGAACAGTCTGACAACTCTTCCGATCGGAGGCGCAAAGGGCGGTTCTGATTTTGATCCGCATGGCAAGAGCGACAACGAAGTGATGCGATTCTGCCAGGCATTTATGACAGAGCTGTACAAGTATGTCGGTGCAGATATCGATGTTCCGGCAGGTGATATCGGCGTCGGCGGCCGCGAGGTCGGTTTCCTCTTCGGCCAGTACAAGAGAATCACAAACAACTACACAGGTATGCTGACAGGCAAGGGTCTCACATTCGGCGGTTCCCTGATCCGTACGGAAGCGACAGGCTACGGCCTCCTGTACCACACACAGGAGATTCTGAAGCTGAACGGCCAGTCCCTCGAGGGCGCGACTGTATCTGTCTCCGGCGCAGGCAATGTTGCGATCTACGCGACAGAGAAGGCTGAGCAGCTCGGCGCAAAGGTTGTCACAGTTTCCGATTCTACGGGCTGGATCTATGATCCGGACGGCATTGATGTCGCAGTCTTAAAGGACGTCAAGGAAGTCAAGCGTGCCCGCCTCACAGAGTACAAGGCACAGAGACCGAATTCCGTCTATCACGAGGGCAAGGGCGTCTGGACAGTCAAGGTTGACTATGCACTTCCGTGCGCGACACAGAATGAGCTTGATCTCGACGACGCAAAGACACTTGTTGCAAATGGTGTGAAGGGCGTCTTCGAGGGTGCGAATATGCCGACAACACTGGAGGCAACAAAGTATCTCCAGAGCCAGGGCGTTCTCTTTACGCCGGGCAAGGCGTCCAACGCGGGTGGTGTCGCTACATCAGCTCTCGAGATGAGCCAGAACTCCGAGCGTCTCTCATGGAGTGCAGAGGAGGTCGACGCAAAGCTGAAGAATATCATGACAGGCATTGCGGACACCATCGATGAGGCGGCAAAGAAGTATGGCATGAAGGGCAACTATGTGGCCGGTGCGAACATCGCGGGCTTCGAGAAGGTTGCGGAGGCTATGCTTGCGCAGGGTGTCTACTGATTATCCTGACTTTCAAGATATTTACAGGCCGCGCGGGGCAGAATGTTCTGTCTCGCGCGGCTTTTTTTGGTGCGCCCGGCGAAGCCGATCTGTCCGTCCAAAGCGGGGTGCGCAAAGCGCCCGGAGTCTGAAACGCCGGATTGTTGAGAAAAATAAAGGAAATTTTTGCGCGGCGCGGAATTATAAAATAGACAGTTCTTTTGAGAGCGACGAATCATCGGATCGGAGGTGTTTTGCCATGCTTGTCAGAGAAGAGCTCGAGAAAAATGAATGGACGACGTTGAGCCCGCTTGCCTCTCACGGCGACAGGTCGAGAGGCCGCGCCCGCCCGGAGGAAGAGTGCGACATCAGAACCTGCTACATGCGCGACCGCGACAGAATCGTTCACTGCAAGGCGTTCCGCCGGCTGAAGGACAAGACGCAGGTGTTCCTGTCACCGAAAGGCGACCACTACAGAACCCGCATGCTCCACACCCTGGAGGTGTCCCAGACCGCGCGGACCGTGGCGAAGTGTCTGCGCCTCAATGAGGATCTTGTCGAGGCTATCGCCCTCGGACATGACCTCGGTCACACGCCCTACGGACATGCCGGCGAGCGGGCACTGAACTCTGTATGCCCGCTCGGGTTTGTTCACAGCGAGCAGAGCGTGCGCGTCGCGGAAGTGCTTGAAAAAAACGGGAGAGGCCTGAACCTGACATGGGAAGTGCTGGACGGGATGAGAAATCACGGCCTCTCAAGGCATCCGGCGACGCTGGAGGGGCAGATTGTGAGGCTCTGCGACAAGATTTCTTACATCCATCACGATATGGATGACGCGGAGCGGGCAGGCATCCTGAAAGAGGAGGACATTCCCGGGGATCTGCGCGAGCTCCTCGGCCACTCGACGAGAGAGAGACTGAACACGTTCATCCACGATATGGTTGGAAATTCGCGCGGATCGGGAGAGATTGCGATGACGCCGGAGATCGACCGGGCTATGAGAGACTTGCGCCGCTTTCTGTTCGAGAACCTGTACTCGAATCCATCCGCAAAGAGCGAGGAGTCGAAGGCCATTTCTATGATCCAGCAACTGTACACGTATTACATGTGTCATCCGGATAAGATGCCGGAGGAGTACATGCGGATCGCTGACGGGCGAGGGGAGCCTGTGGAGCGGGCGGTCTGCGACTATATCAGCGGCATGACGGATCAGTATTCCAAGGCGAAATTCGAGGATCTGTTTATTCCGAAGTCATGGAGCAAAATGTAAAGGCAGGTGGGAAGAGAGTAAGCGTATGAGATATTCTGACGAGCTGATCGAGGAAATTATCCGGAGAACAAATATCGTCGAAATCATCGGGCAGTATGTGCAGCTGAAGCACACCGGGTCCGACTACAAGGGCCTGTGCCCGTTTCACAATGAGAAGACTCCGTCGTTCCATGTGACGCCGGCAAAGCAGCTTTATTACTGCTTCGGTTGCCACGCAGGAGGAAATGTCATCACATTTCTGATGGAGTACAACAATATGACCTTTGTCGAGGCGCTGAAATACCTCGCGGACAGGGCGGGCGTCGAGCTTCCCGAGCAGGAGATCTCGGAGTCGGCCCGCAAGGCCTCGGACAGAAAGACAAAACTGCTTGAAATTCAGAAGAAGGCGGCAGAATTTTACTATTATCGTCTATATAGCGCGGAGGGAAAGCCGGGACTTGACTATCTGCATGGCCGGGGGCTCACCGATGAGACGATCCGGAAGTTCGGACTCGGGTACGCGGACCGCTTCGGCAACTCTCTCTATCGCTATCTGAAGGGAAAGGGATATTCTGACGGCATTCTGAAGGACACGGGGCTCTTTCTGTATGATGAGAAGAAGGGTGTGAGCGACAAATTCTGGAACCGGGTCATGTTTCCGATCCAGGACGGAAGGGGGCGTGTCATCGGTTTCGGCGGGCGCGTGATGGGCGATGGGAAACCGAAGTATCTGAATTCTCCGGAGACGCCGCTCTTCAACAAGCGCATGAACCTGTACGCGCTCCATCTGGCGCGGGCCTCCCGCAGAGGCTACATGATTCTCTGCGAGGGATACATGGACGTCATTTCCATGCACCAGGCCGGCGTCAACTGTGCGATGGCGTCACTCGGAACGGCGCTGACTCCGGAACAGTGTACGCTCTTAAAGCGATTCACCAGCGAGGTTCTGCTTCTCTACGACAGCGACGGGGCGGGAATTGGCGCCGCGCTTCGCGCGATTCCGCTTCTGAAGGATGCCGGGATATCCTCACGAGTCGTCAGCCTGAAGCCCCACAAGGATCCTGACGAATTCATTCAGGCAGAGGGACGGGAGGCGTTTGAGGAGCGCCTCCAAAATGCGGAAAATGCATTTATCTTCGAGATGGAGCAGGCAGCCGGAAAGTACGCGCTCAGTGATCCGGGACAGATGACGCAGTTCCAGCATGAGGTCGCGGCGAGGCTGCTGGAATTTCCGGAGGAACTTGAGAGAAACAATTATATTGCGGCAGTATCCGCCCGGTTCGGTTTTCCGCAGGAGGCTCTGAAGAAACTTGTGGCGCGAACCGCCGCGCAGGGAACACCGGCGGCTGCCTACCGGCCGCCGAAGTCAGGCAGAGAGAAGCAGGCGGCAGGAGAAAACGGGCTCGTTACATCGCAGAAGCTGATGCTGACCTACCTGATCGATTATCCGGACGCGTACCGCGCGACAAAGGATCTGATCGGGCCAGATGATTTCACAGATCCGTTCTGCCGGGAGGTCGCAGACATCCTGTACGAACAGCTTCGGGAAAACCGGGTCAGTGAGGCTGCGCTGATCTCTCATTTTCCGGAGAGTGAGAAGCAGTCCGTGGCAGCGGCTCTCTTTCACACGACGATTCCCGTCGAGAGCCAGGCGGAGCTCGACCGAGCGTTCACGGATACAGTCGCGCGGGTGCTTGCTTCCGGCAATGATGCGCTGATGCGCTCGTGGGACGGAATTGATCTTGACGTGTACAGGCGCTATATTGACAGGAAGAAGAAGCTCGATGATTTCGCGGCCGGAAAGTCCCTTCACCTTGCGGAAAATGACAGTAAGTGATACAATATAGCGCTATTCGGAGATCTGACCCTTCCGGCCCATGCATGACTGACGGGAACATAGAGAACAGAAAAGAGTGATTTTCAGCATCCCGAATCATTACAAAAAGGAGAATTATGAAGACAAAAGAAGAAAAGGCCGTACTTGCCGAGAAACTTACAGAGCTTGTCGCGGAGGGCAAGAAGAAGAAAAATGTTCTGAGCTACGTCGAAATCGAGAACATCCTCAAGGATGTCGCGCTCACGCCCGATGAGATGAGCAAGATCTATGATTTCCTCGAGGCAAATGGCATCGACGTCCTCAAGATGGATGACAAGAACGACGAGGATGATACGCTTCTTCAGAATGACGATGATGAGGCCGGTGACATTGATGATTCGGAAGATATTGACATGGAGAACATCGATCTCTCTGTTCCGGACGGAATTTCGACCTCTGATCCGGTTCGCATGTATCTGAAGGAAATCGGTCAGTATCCGCTGCTCACGGCGGATCAGGAGATTGATCTCTCCAAGAAGATTGAGGCGGGCAATAAACCGGACGCGACAGAGTCTGAGAAGAACGCCGCAAAGTTTGCGCAGCAGCAGCTGACAGAGGCGAACCTGCGTCTTGTTGTATCGATCGCAAAGCGCTATGTCGGCCGCGGCATGCCGTTTCTGGATCTCATTCAGGAGGGCAATATCGGACTGATCAAGGCCGTTGAGAAATACGATTACCGGAAGGGCTTCAAGTTCTCAACCTACGCGACCTGGTGGATTCGTCAGGCGATCACGCGAGCAATCGCAGACCAGGCGAGAACGATCCGCATCCCGGTTCATATGGTCGAGACGATCAACAAGCTCATTCGTGTCCAGAGACAGCTCCTTCAGGAACTCGGGAGGGAGCCCACTCCGGAGGAGATCGGCAAGGAGATGAATATGTCTCCGGAGAGAGTCCGTGAGATCCAGAACATGTCCCAGGAGCCGGTCTCCATCAACACGCCGATCGGTGAGGAGGAAGATTCGAGACTCGGTGATTTTATCCCGGATGAGAATGCTCCGGTACCAGCCGATGCCGCTGCCTTTACGCTTCTCAAGGAGCAGCTGGTCGAGGTGCTCGATACGCTGACAGACCGCGAGCAGCAGGTACTTCGTCTGCGCTTCGGACTTGACGACGGGAGAGCGCGCACGCTGGAGGAAGTCGGAAAGGAATTTCATGTCACACGTGAGAGAATCCGTCAGATTGAGGCCAAGGCTCTTCGTAAGCTCCGTCAGCCTTCGAGAAGCCGGAAACTGAAGGACTATCTGGATTAACGAAGATTAGCAGGAAAACCGGGACCGGAGAGAGGCCCGGCCCGGATAAAGGGAGGCGTTCATTGAAGCTCTCACAGAGACTGATTCATGTGTGCAACATGGTTTCCAGCGGCAATGCCGTTCTTGATGTCGGATGCGATCACGCATATGTGCCGATTTATCTCGTCTCACAGGGCAAATGCCCGGAGGCGATTGCCAGTGATATCCAGCAGGGACCGCTCGGGCATGCGCAGCAGAATGTCGACAGCTGCCACCTTGGCGGCAGAATTCTGGTTGAACGGTGCGACGGCATTCCGAAACACTATCGGGAACAGTTCGGTGATATACCAGTGACGCTTGTCATTTCCGGAATGGGGGGACTGATGATCCGCTCCATTCTCGAGGATGCGGGAAACTGCATCGAGGGGATTGATGAGTTTGTTCTGTCTCCGCAGCGCGACGATGATATTGTCCGGTACTGTATCGGAGATCTCGGATATGGAATCCGTGATGAGGTATTTCTCGAGGAGGAAGGAAAATTTTATCCGATCATCCGGGCAACGAAACGAAGAGAGGGGGAGGTCACAGAGAAGCTGACATACGAGGAGGCTCTCTGGGGTCCTGTTCTGATTGAGAAAAGAGATAAGGTTCTCGCCCGGTATCTCGAGAAACGGCTTGATGTACTCGGTGGAATTCTCCACGATCTTGCGGCAGGCAACAGCTCGGACGACAGAAGAGCGGCTGATATCTACCATGAGATCACGGCTGTGTCCCGCACACTGGAGAGAATAGGCGGCTGATGATGAAAATTTCGAATTTTCTTGAGGCAATGGAACGTGAGGTTCCCGCGCGCTATGCGTGCAGCTGGGATCATGTCGGACTGCTCGTCGGTGACAGGGACGCTGAAGTGCGGCGTATCCTCGTTGCGCTTGACGCGGGCGATGAGGCTGTCCGTCTGGCGGAGGAGAGAGAATGTGATCTGATCGTCACGCATCATCCGCTTCTCTTTCACCCCATGGAGCGCGTCCTGGAACAGGATGTCATCGGGCGCCGCGTCCGGAGAATGATTCGGAGCGGGATCAGCTATTTCGCGATGCATACAAATTTTGATATCGTGAAAATGGCGGACATCAATGCGCGGGATCTCGGGCTTCTCCGGCCCTGCGTTCTCGAAAAGATTGGCGAGGATGAGAGAGGAGTTTATGGCTTTGGACGAATCGGCGACCTTGAGAAGCCACAGAGCCTTGCTGCGTTTGCAGAGAAAGTAAAGAAGGCGTGCCGCCTTGATGCGGTCCGTGTCTATGGAAATCCGGAGACTGCGGTTCGGAGGGCGGCGGTCGCCTCTGGTTCCGGCAAGAGTGCCATTCCGGACGCAATCCGGGAGGGAGCCGGCGTTATAGTGACCGGAGATGTCGATTACCACACCGCGATCGATTCTGTGGCGGAAGGCATTGCCATCATTGACGCGGGCCACTACGGAACGGAGTTCTGCTTCATTAACTATACTGTACATATGCTGCAGACCATGTTTCCAGATACAGAAGTCATCGGACAGGAGATCAGGCAGCCGTACACAATTCTGTGACAGGAAATGCAGGGGGATGGCTATGAGAATCTGCGTGGATCATCAGATGGCTTCCTTCCCGGAGGGGACATCACTGTATGAGATTGCAAAAAAAACAGAAATATCCTGTCCGTGGCCGGTTATTCTGGCTGTCGCTGACGGACGGCTCGAGGAACTTGCGAAGACGGCCCGCGATGGAGAGAAAGTCTCCTTCGTTACGATTCATGACCGGATCGGTTTCGAGACGATGCGGAGGAGTTACACGATGCTGTTTCTCACGGCCCTGCAGCATGTTCTTCGGAAGAGCGGTGAAAAGGCTGTCCGGTGCAAACTTCATTTTTCTCTCGGTGATGCGTTCTTTTTCACGATTGATGACTGCTCCGTGACAGAGGATCTGCTTGCGAAGGTTGACGCGGAGATGCGCCGGCTCGCGCGGGCAGCGGTTCCGTTCCGGAAGGAGTCGATCGGAACGGAGGATGCGAGAAGATTGTTTGCGGAGCGGGGGATGACTGACAAGACCAGACTGTTCCGCACGAGACTTGCGTCCCGTGTCAATGTCTACACGCTCGACGATTACATGGATTATTATTACGGATTCATGGCGCATGACACGTCAATGCTTGTCAATTTCCGCCTGTATCCGTATGAGAATGGCCTGCTCCTGCAGCTTCCGGACCGGGAAAATCCTGTGACCGTGAAGGAACCGGGAGACGACAGCCGCCTGTTTCAGGCCTTGCAGAGCGGGGAGGAGTGGGCGTCAATGCAGATGATCGGCAACGTCGCGGACCTCAATGAGCAGTTTATCCGGGAAGGCTGCCGGGAGACGATCCTTATTTCCGAGGCGCTTCAGGAGAGCGAGATCGCGTCGATCGCGGAGACAATTATGGAGCGGGGCACTGTGAAATTCGTGCTCGTCGCCGGGCCGTCTTCATCGGGAAAGACGACGTTTTCGCAGAGACTCTGCATCCAGCTGCGCGCGCACGGCCTGCGTCCGCATTACATTGGACTCGACAATTATTTTGTGAACCGCGAGGACAACCCGGTTCGTCCGGACGGAACGCGGGACTACGAGAGCCTTCATGCCATTGATGTCGGACAGTTCAGCCGGGATATGACGGATCTTCTTGCGGGACGCGAGGTTCGCATGCCCTCGTACGATTTTATATCCGGGAAGCGCTTCTACACGGGTGATACACTGAAGCTTACGGACGGGGACCTTCTCGTGATCGAGGGCATCCATGGTCTCAACGACCGCCTGACCTGCGCACTTCCTGCGGAGAGCCGGTTCCGGATTTACATCAGTGCGCTCAGCATGCTCAGCATCGACGAACACAACCGTGTGCCGTCGACCGACGGGAGACTTCTCCGGCGCATCCTTAGGGACAGCAGGACACGCGGCTATTCGGCGGCTCAGACACTCGCGATGTGGGAGTCTGTCCGGAAGGGCGAGGAAAAGAATATCTTTCCGTTCACAGACCAGGCGGATGTGATCTTCAATTCGTCGCTCCCGTATGAATATTCTGTTCTCAAGACTTACACGGAGCCACTTCTCTTCCAGGTGCTGCCGGACGATCCGCAGTATCTTGAGGCGCGACGGCTTCTGAAGTTTCTGAGCTATTTTACGCCGTCGCCAGCGGATGACGTGCCGATGAACTCGATCCTCCGCGAATTTATCGGGGGCGGGTGCTTCCGGCTGTGAGGAAAACCTGGCGATATCCTTGCACAAAAGAAAGGCTTGCCTAAGCAGGCTTTATAGTAGTAGAATAGGTCGGGCAGGGCATACGGCCGCGGCTCCCTTAAAGGGAGACGAGGAAAGTCCGGGCTTCACAGGGCAGGATGCCGGATAACGTCCGGCAGGGGGAACCCTCGGGAAAGCGCAACAGAAAAGAACCGCCGCTCCGCGCGGCAAGGGTGAAAAGGCAGTGTAAGAGACTACCGCTCCGATGGCAACACCGGAGGCTGTGCAAGCCCCATCCGAAGCAAGGTCAAGATGAGACGATACGGCTGCCCGCCGTGTCTCAGGTAGACCGCTTGAGCCGTCCGGCAACGGGCGGACTAGACAGATGGCCGTACAACGACAGAACCCGGCTTACCGCTCTGCCTGATTAAAAATCTTCTTATACGCACAAAAAGGGATGACGGAAGGCGCTGTCAGCGCCTTCCGTCATCCCTTTTATCACGCGGGAAATATCAGATTTACTGCCTTACGAGCTTCCCGTCCCATTTTTCGTCGCAGTACATGCAGCGATAGATCTCCTTCTCCGGATCTGTGAGAACGAAGACCTGGTCGAGATGGTTTTCCGTGGAGGTGATGCACCGCGGATTCTTGCAGCGGATGACATTGGTGACCTTCTTCGGAAGTTTGAGTGTCTTCTTCTCGATGATTTTTCCGTCCTTGATGACATTGACCGTGATGTTGTGGTCGATGAATCCAAGGACATCGAGATCGAGATAGTCGATCGGGCATGCGACCTTGATGATGTCCTTTCGTCCCATCTTACGGGATTCCGCGTTTTTGATGATTGCCACTGTGCAGTCGAGCTCTCCGAGATGGAGGTAGCGGTAGATCGTCATGGCATGTCCCGCCTGAATGTGATCCAGGACAAAGCCCTCGTCCAGACCGCCGATCGAAAGTGTTCTCTTGCCTGTCGTTTCTGTCATCACTTGTCCTCCTTGTCAAGACCGAGAAGTGTGAGAATGAGTGCCATGCGGGCGTAGACTCCGTACTGAACCTGCTTGAAGTACGCGGCGCGCGGATCCCTGTCTACCTCCGGGGCGATCTCATTGACGCGGGGGAGCGGATGCATGACGATCATGTCCTTCGGCGCAACTGCCATCTTGGATGCGTCAAGGATGTAAAAATCCTTCATGCGGACGTAATCTTCTTCGTTGAAGAAGCGCTCCTTCTGCACACGCGTCATATAGAGGACGTCGAGGTCTTTCATGGTCTCCTCATTGAGGGCGATGACCTCCTTGTACGGGATGCCCTTTTCCTTCATTTCCTCAGTCACATAGCTCGGTACGCGGAGTTCCTCGGGGGAAATGAGGACAAAGCGGATATTCTTGTAGCGGGACATTGACTCGATCAGGGAGTGAACCGTGCGCCCGAATTTCAGGTCGCCGCACAGGCCGATCGTCAGGTTATCAAGCCGTCCCTTCAGAGAACGGATGGTCAGCATGTCGGTCAGAGTCTGTGTCGGATGCTGATGGCCGCCGTCGCCGGCGTTGATGACCGGGATCGTCGAGTACATGGACGCGACGAGCGGGGCGCCCTCCTTCGGGTGGCGCATTGCGCAGATGTCCGCGTAGCAGGAGACGAGACGGATGGTGTCTGCTACGGTCTCTCCCTTGGACACGGATGACGTGGACGCATCATGAAAGCCTAAAGCTTTGCCACCTAAATTCATCATCGCAGCTTCAAAACTAAGACGTGTTCTGGTGCTCGGTTCATAGAATAAGGTGGCAATTTTTTTCCCGTCACAGCGATGGGCGTATTTATCTCTGTTGTGTTCAATGTCTACAGCCAGGTCCAGCAGCCGGTTGGTCTCTTCTACAGAGAGATCAAGGGGGCTCATAAGGTGTCTGAGAGCCATACAACCTCCTTCAAAGTAGTGCGGATTTCATTTTTACCGCCGCTAATCATAATATAAAATACAGGGTAAATCA
>ONSX01000159.1 GCA_900320615.1 uncultured Eubacteriales bacterium | reverse complement strand
ATCGTCAGCACGGCAGTCAGCGCCGCGAGCCCCGCGACAAGTCCCGCCAGAAATCCTCTCTTTCTCATACATCTTCCTCCAGCAAATACTCCGGACATAACATGCCCGCTGCATCGTCTTTCGTCTCCGCTTATGTTCGCGGAGCGCATCGATTGCTTTTACATCTCCCGGCGAAAGGCCGCAGAACCCGCCCTGCGGCCCTCCACTCGAACATGTAACCATGCGCTGTTGATTGCGGGCGGACAATGTCCGCCCTTTCAGAAAACTTCTGCAATCGTTCTGCGTACAATTCTCCGCTTAAGCTTCCTTTCTCTTCTTCAGAGCGAGGAGGACGACCGCCGCCGCGACGAGGCAGCCGCCGAATACGTAGAACATGCGAGTGCCGGCACCGCCGGTGGACGGAAGATTCGAGCCCTTCTTATTGACGATATCGGTCGTCAGAGAGCCGGCGTCCTTATTAGCTGTGAACGTTGCCTCACCCGTTTTCTTGTCGCCGGACAGTGTCAGGAGCTTCGGTTCATCCGCTGTCGTATCATGAGTTGCGGAGATCGTGAACTCAACCGGCGTGATCGTGTTGTAGCCGGCCGGTGTTGTGGTCTCAGTCAGCCTGTAGTCGCCGTCATCAAGACCTGTGAATGTGAAGGGAGGGACTTCTTGTCCTGGTCGACCTTGTTCACGACAACTTTGTACGTGAAGACGATGTTTTTGTCATCCGGAGTCTTGCCGGTCTCACCCTCGCCGCCCTTGTTCGGGTTATTGGAGTAAGTGAGGTTGACCGTATTCGGGTTGCCGGCAGCACCGATTACGGCGTTTTCGTTAAGCTTTGCAGAATAGGTCACAACGACCTTTGTGCTTGCGCCCACTGTAACGCCCTCGATGCCCTTCAGGTTGTCACAAGTCCAGGTCACAACCGTTGGACCATCGGTTTTGGACTCTACATTCTCCGTGAAGGAGCCCGTCACATCCTTGTCGCCGATCGTGATCTTTGCGTTATTGGCTGTATAGGTAAGACCCTTGGACATGGTATCAGTGAATACATACTTGTACGTTGTGTAATCAGCGATATTATCCGGCATTGTACCTGTGATCTGATATTGTACCTCGTCATTGATATCAGCGTCCGCGGAATCCTGCCAGTCAGATGTCGCTCCCGTGCTGTCGTTCGTGTCCTTGACCTTCTTTTCGACGGTCGGAACATCGGACTTAACATCTGTCGTTGTGTCACCTACGACCTGAACGATAAACTTTGTGTAGGCATCGGACGTATTCGCCTGCGTGCCATCCTTATCCTTCACCAGATAATAGCCGGCCGCAAGACCAGAGATCTCAGTAGAGCCCTTGGAAGACTCCACCGTCTTTACCGGAGTTGCGAGCGTGAGCTTTTCTTCAAGATCCGCGATAGACATAGTGCCGTCACTGAGGGCTTTCGCTACATCGGCAGCCGACCCAGTACCTGTGTAAGTAACTCCCTCGCCCCAATTTACGTTCGAGAGGACCTTTTTCCCTTCCGTGTTTGTTGTGAGGTCGCCTTTGAAGATCTGGTACGCCTGATAGGTGTGTCCCGTCGCCGTGCCGGTAAGCGTCAGCTTGTAGGTGGTATCAGATGTATCCGCCGCAAATACGGTCATGTTCATTGCCAGTGTCATGACAACCGCCAGCAAAACGGCTGCCAGCTTCTTTAATTGTTTCATAACTTTTCTCCCTTTCCACTAATGAGGAATGTGCGTCCGTGGCTCCGCCACCAGACTCCTTGTTGTTTCTCCCCCTTGTTAAAATGCTCTCCGAGGAGACGTGCTGCAATCCCTGTTGCCAGACCTCGCGGGGCTTACCTTCGGCAATGCTTGAAGCGCCCGTCAGGTTTCCGCCGGATATTCCGGGTGCGAACCGGTTTCCAATGAACATCCGGTGCATGTCATTTTCTTTCGCGCCATATCCTCCTTCAGCTGTTTTTTATCTTCACCGGAACTGTCCGCGTATGTCTGCGGTTTATCCGGAGTAAGAATCATTTTTTCTTCCTCCATGCGGCCCGGCCCATGCAGGCCATAAACCAGATGGCAATCAGCACGCCGGCGACGAGCCCTGCCACTGTGTCCGAATCGATCTGCACCGCGTCCGCCGTAATTCTGACATTGCTCTTTGCATTTTCCACGCGGTGCCCGCGCACGAGAAGCCGGTGTGTGTTGACGCCGTACGGCGTGCACGTGACCAGTGTGCAGTAGTCCTCCTTCGGATCAATCGTGAGGTTCTGCAGCTCATCCGGCAGCACCGTCCGAATCTGGTCGACCTCGTAGGTGAGCGTCTCGTCAAGCACCTGTATGTAGAATGAATCCCCCACCGACAATTTGTCGATGTCGGTGAAGAGCCTCGCGGACGGCAGTCCTCTGTGCCCGGAAATGACGGTGTGCGTGCCCTCGCCTCCGACCGGGAGCGACGATCCCGGAATGTGGCCGATCGCAACCTGAAGGACGCTCTCGTCCACGCCGTGATAAATCGGCAGCTTGATATTAATCTTCGGGATGTCGACATAGCCCATGATGCCGGTTCCGGTCACATCAAGGAGACTGTCATATTCCTTCTCCTCCGCGGCCGTCATCTCGAACCGGTCGCTGCCGCGGCCGATCAGCGTCTTGTTATAGGCGCGCGCCTGCTCGAGCATCTGCTCATTTTCCGTGCGGGACAA
>ONSX01000027.1 GCA_900320615.1 uncultured Eubacteriales bacterium | reverse complement strand
AGCTCTTGTCTTGTCACGACGTGCAGAGCAATGTTTGTTCTTCGGACAAATGGACATTCTTACACCTCCTTAACGCACATTAGCCATTATACAGGCCGGCAAGCTCCTTTGTCAACCTGTAAATCGCATGATTTCGGAGATGGATCAGAATGCAAGCCGAACCGTATCGCGGGCGATCGCAAGCTCCTCATTTGTCGGGATGACGAAGACGCGGATCGAGGAATCCGGAGTCGAAATCTCGGCGCGCTTTCCGTGTGTCGCGCTGTTCTTCTCTTCGTCGATCTTTACACCTGCGAAGCCGAGGTGGCTCAGGATGCTGCGGCGCATCTCAGCATCATTCTCACCGATGCCGCCCGTGAATGTGATCGCATCTGCGCCGTTCATGACAGCCAGATACGCGCCGACCATCTTGGAGACGGAGTGACGGAATGCGTCGAGCGCAAGCTTCGCCTTCTCATTTCCCTCTGCCTCCGCCTTGCTGAGATCGCGGAAATCGCTGGAGAGATTTCCGGACAGAGCGTAGACACCGGACTTCTTGTTGAGAATTGTGAGAACCTCGTCCGCCGAGAGCTTCTCATGATCGCAGAGGAACTGAACAACTGCGGGGTCGATGGACCCGGAACGGGTTCCCATGACAACACCCTCGAGAGGGGTGAGCCCCATCGATGTGTCGACAGCCTTTCCGCCAACGGATGCGGAGATCGAAGAGCCGTTGCCGAGGTGACAGACGATGACTCTCTGATGGCCCTCCGGAAGTTTTGCGTACTTGATTGTCTCGTGAGATACGAAATTGTGGCTCGTGCCATGGAAGCCATAGCGGCGGATCTTGTACTTGTTGTAATACTCCTCCGGGATCGCGTAGCGGTATGCGTACGGCTTCAGACTCATGCCGAAGGACGTATCGAAGACGGCGACGTTCGGCTTGCCCGGCATAGCGGCCTCGCATGCCTCAATGCCCATGAGGTTTGCCGGATTGTGCAGCGGTCCGAGGTCGAAGCACTCGCGAATGACGCGCTTGACATCTTCATCGACCTTGATGGACTCCGTGTAGGTTGAGCCGCCGTGCAGGACGCGGTGTCCGATTGCGTCAATTTCGTCCGCAGAAGCGACAACACCGTGCTCCGGGTCAACGAGCGCCTTCAGGACAAGCTCAATAGCCTTCTTGTGAGACGGCATAGCCTCCTCGATGACATAGTCCTCCCTGCCCGGAACCTTGTGCGTGAGCTTGGAGCCCTCGATGCCGATGCGCTCGCAGAGTCCCTTCGCGATTACGGACTCATTGTCCATGTCGATCAGCTGGTACTTGAGGGACGAACTGCCCGCGTTAATGACTAATACTTTCATTTTCTTATTCTCTCCTGTCTTTATTATGCCATCTGTGCCTGAACAGCCGTCATCGCCACGACGCCTACGATATCATCTGCATAGCAGCCGCGGGACAGATCGTTGACCGGATATGCAAGTCCCTGAAGGACCGGGCCGTACGCATTGGCCTTGGCCAGCCTCTGGACGAGCTTGTAACCGATGTTGCCGGCCTCAAGAGACGGAAATACAAGTGTGTTCGCGTGGCCTGCGACCTCGCTGCCCGGAGCCTTGAGAGCCGCAACCTCCGGAACAATCGCCGCGTCGAGCTGAAGCTCGCCGTCCAGCTTGATGTCCGGATACTGCTCATGCGCGATCTTGACAGCGTCTGCCACCTTCGTGACATCGTCATGCTTTGCAGATCCCTTTGTGGAGTAGGACAACATGGCAACCTTCGGCTCAGCGCCGACGAAATTGCGGAAAGACTCCGCAGACAGGGCCGCGATCTCCGCGAGCTTTGCGGAATCGAAATCAACGTTGACAGCGCAGTCTGCAAATACGAACAGGCCGTGCTCACCCATTGTGCAGTCCGGAACCTCCATGAGGAAGAAGCCGGATACGGAGTGGACGCCCTTCTTGGTCTTCAGGAGCTGAAGAGCCGGGCGGATTGTGTTGCCTGTGGAGTGGCATGCGCCGGAGACAACACCGTCAGCGTCGCCGCACTTGCACATAAGGCAGGCATAGTACATATAATCCTTCTCCATCTGCTCTTTCGCGGATTCCGGCGTGACGCCCTTCTTGGCGCGAAGCTCAACGAATTTGTCGATATATTTCTGCTTGTTCGGGTCATGAAACGGGTCAATTATTGTTGCGCCAGACAGATCAAAGCCTTTGCCGTTCTCTGCAATTGCCTCCGGTGTGCCGATCAGGATAAGATCCGCGATTCCTTCCTTCAGAATCTTCTCGGCAGCCTCGAATGTTCTCTTGTCCATCGTCTCCGGGAGAACAATTCTCTTCTTGTCAGCCTTTGCCTTGGCCTTGATTTCATCAATAAATGACATAAAAGTTGCTCCTTTCATTTGTGTTACCCGGCGAAGGGCCGGATAATGTATACAACTATTATTATAAACCCGCACCAGAATTCGGCAAGATCATTCACACCTTTATTAGTTCTTTTGTGAGTACATTTCGAACCGGCCTTCCGACCTTCTGCGCGCGGACCATCTCATAGAGGCCGGAAATGCGAAGCTCGTCCTCAAACAGCTTTCTCTCTGCGTCCGGAAGTCGTTTTCTCTCCGCGGGCGGGTTCATAATGACCGGAATGTCCGCACGCTTCTGGATTTCCGAAATGACATCCGAGCTCTCCCTCCGGAACCCGAGCACCTGTGTAAGGCGCGCCCCGTCAAGAAGTTTATTTTTCTTCACATCGAGAACAATATGGAGAAATGCGCGGTAGACGTGGGTCTTCGTTATGCTCTTTGAGACGCACCGGTCCGCGAAATCATCAAAGCTCAGGAACATACCGCGCTTTTTGAAGATTGTATTGGCAAGATCTTCCGTCACATCCGCAAACTGTGCGAGAAGGAACGGCTCTCCGACCTGCCAGAGCCTCTCCGCAAGGAGCAGAGAGAAGTCATTTTCATTGGTCACGCCATAGACGCCGATGTCCTCCCGAAGCACATCCAGACACTCCTTCGGGACAGAAACCTCAAGCCCCGGAAAATGGTCGCCCTGCGCGAGCGCCCTTCTCACAGCCGCCGCCGACGAGAGCGCGCCGAGCGTACGGTCATCGAGATAGCTGCTTCCCTCCCTCACACACGTAAACGGCTCCATCTTTGATCCTGTTCTCCTGAGCGCCTTCAGATACTCGACGCCAAGGATATTGTTCGGGCTCGAGATGAGATCGGCGTATGCCGGTAGCGCCTCCGCCCTCGCCTTTGGAAATGATAGTCCCTCCCTTAGTCCCTCACGGAGTTTTGCCTTATAGCTCTCCGGCTCATCAGCGAGGATGTCAGCCAGCGCGCTCATGCGCGCCATATCTCCGCTCTCGCTGCCGAACACGAGCATATCGACACAGCCGAGACCGTTCAGGATATCAACTGCGTGCCGGGCGAAAGACTCTGCAGAGGAGGAAGAAAACCGCGCCGGGTACCACAGGATCGCGTCTGCTCCTCCGAGGAGCGCCATATGAGCGCGCGTGTGGCTGTCTGTGATGGCCGGAAGACCGCGCTGGACAAAATCGCCGCTCATCAGGACGATGACGCGGTCCGCGCCAAGTTCGCGGGCCCGCTGTATAATCAGACGGTGGCCATTATGAAATGGATTGAATTCACCGATTATTGCTGCAATCTTCAAGTCTGTGTGGCTCCTTTAATCCGTAAACTATATATGTGCGTCTTCGCCCGTCCGGCGCCGTTATCGTCTCGCGGGGCAAAGCTCACTTGCGTTCAGTTTTTGAATGAATGTACCGGGGCAGGGATGCGGCCGCCGCGGCTCACGAAATGTGCGCAGTCAAACTGGTTGACCGGCATGATCGGCGCGTGGCCGAGCAGGCCGCCGAATTCGACGGTGTCACCGACACCCTTTCCGATGGCCGGGATCAGACGAACGGCTGTCGTCTTCTGATTGATCATTCCGAGCGCCATCTCGTCAGCGATGATGCCGGAGATGGTCGTCGCCTTCGTATCTCCCGGGATCGCGATCATGTCGAGACCGACCGAGCAGACGCATGTCATGGCCTCGAGCTTCTCGATCGTGAGCGCTCCTGCCTCGACTGCGTTGATCATGCCCTGATCCTCACTGACCGGGATGAATGCGCCGGAGAGTCCGCCAACATAGGAGGACGCCATGACGCCGCCTTTCTTGACCTGGTCGTTGAGAAGAGCGAGCGCAGCCGTCGTTCCCGGGGCACCGGCTCTCTCAAGTCCCATTGCCTCAAGGATGTCCGCGACGGAATCGCCGATGGCCGGTGTCGGCGCAAGCGACAGATCAATGATGCCGAACGGGACACCGAGGCGCTTTGACGCCTCCTGAGCGACCAGCTGGCCGACCCGCGTAATCTTGAATGCCGTCTTCTTGATGGTCTCGCAGAGAACCTCGAAATCAGCATCTCTGCACTCCTCGAGCGCGCACTTGACGACGCCCGGTCCGGAGACACCGACATTAATGACTGCGTCCGGCATGGTGACGCCGTGGAACGCGCCCGCCATGAACGGGTTGTCGTCCGGGGCGTTGCAGAAAATGACAAGCTTTGCGCAGCCGAGGCCGTCCTCATCTCCCGTGAGCTCCGCCGTCTCGCGGACGATGTCGCCCATCAGCCGCACGGCATCCATATTGATGCCCTGCTTGGTTGAACCGACATTGATCGAGCTGCAGACGCGCTCCGTCGTCGCGAGTGCCTGCGGAATCGAGCGGATCAGAAGCTCATCGGCCGGCGTCATGCCCTCGGAGACAAGCGCACTGTAGCCTCCGATAAAATTGATGCCAATCGTCTTCGCGCAGTCATCGAGTGTCTTCGCGATTGTCACGAAATCATCCGGCGTGCGGCAGCATGCACTTCCGACCAGCGCGATCGGAGTCACAGACACACGCTTGTTGACGATCGGGACGCCGAGCTCGTTGCTGATTTCATTTCCTGTAGAAACCAGGTTCTCCGCCTTCGAGAGAATCTTCTCGCGGATCTTCCGGTTCGTCTCCGCAAGATCTGAATTGATGCAGTCGAGAAGACTGATGCCCATCGTGATCGTCCGGACGTCAAAATTCTCCTTCTCGATCATGTTGTTGGTCTCAAATACTTCGTTGATATTTATCATTTCGGTCTCTCCTTCCAAGGCCTGCCTGCAAAAGGGCCGGCGGATCTACAATCTTCAGATGCGGTGCATCATATCGAAAATTTCCTCGCTCTGCACATGGATGGAGACACCGATTCCTTTGCCGAGTTCCTCCAGATCGGACTTGATGTCCGCGAACGCCCTGCCGGATGCCGACACATCGACGATCATCATCATGTTGAAGAATCCACCGGTAATCGTCTGCGAAATATCCAGAATGTTCATGTTGTTGTCCGCCAGATATGTACAAACCTTCGCGATAATGCCGACTGTATCCTTGCCGACGACTGTGATGATGGTTCTCTTCATTTGTAAAGTCCTCCTCATGCTCCCGTATATCCGGGTATTCTGTACATATGTTGTGCCTCTGTCAGAAAATGACAGGCTCTCCGGCCCGGTCGCGGTGCGCGATCGATATGCGGAAATCCTTTGATTTATATGGATTATCGCCGAGAGTAATCTCGTCGCTGACAGTCTCGAAGGCGAGTGCCTCGTAGTTGTTCTCCTTGCTCAGATGTCCGAGAAAGATCTCCCGGATGTTATCGTGCAAAACGCGGCACAGGAGCTGACCACTCGTTTCGTTGGAGAGATGTCCCTTGTCGCTCATGATTCTCCGCTTCAGATAATACGGATAGCGCCCGGCCTCAAGCATATGGACATCATGATTGGACTCCAGAAGAAGGACATCGAGTCCCTTCAGATTCTCCACGATATAGTCGTCGTAGCAGCCCATGTCAGTCGCAACAGCCGCCGACTTCCCGTCGTGGCTGATCCGATAGCCGCACGGCTCCGCCGCGTCGTGCGAAATCGCGAACGGATGAATCGTCAGATCACCGACCGTAAAATCCGTGTCCGTCCTGACGACATGGAATAGTTCCTCCGGGATCTTGCCGATATTGGGCATATCTGCCACGGCATCGAGAGTTCCCTTCGTCCCGTAGATCGGAAGGCCATAGCGCCTTGCGAGCACGCCGAGTCCTCTGATGTGGTCGCTGTGCTCGTGGGTTACCAGGATTCCGTCGATGTCCTTTGTCGTCATGTCGAGGTCGTTCAGACCCTGCTCGACCTTCTTCCCGGATATACCGGCATCGACAAGAACCGAGGTATGTGAACTGCCCGCGAAAATGCAGTTCCCGCTGCTTCCGCTGGCTATGCTGCAAAATTTCATTCAATTTCCTTTCCGGCAGAGACAAGCGCCTCCATGCACTGCCTGATCTCTGCTTCTGTCTGCTCCGGACTCCCGCTGTTGTCGATCACACGGTCAGCATGTGCCCGGAACTCCGCGTCCGTCATCTGACTGTCCATGACGGCGCGGCATCGCCGGGAGGAGTATTCGCGTGATGCGCGGAGCCTTTCCTCCCTGGTCTTTTCGTCTGCATAAATATACCACACTTCATCACACAATGCATCATAATGCGCCTCGACGAGGATCGCCGATTCGATGACGCAAAGCCGCTTCCTCCGTCCCGTGGCAGGACCCGATCCGCCGCTTCCTGTCCGGATCCGTGCATTTTCCTCGTCCTCCAGCTCGGCGTCCCGCTGCCCGCTGAGCATGCGAAGCGCCATTTCTCTCACAGCCGGATGGACAATGTCATCGAGCGCCTGCCGGAGCTTCTCATTTTCGAAGACAAGAGACGCCATCTTCTTCCGGTCGAGGCTCCCGTCCTCCGTCACGATTTCTCTTCCGAAAAGCTGCACCGTTCTTGCGTAGCCGCCGCTCCCCGGCTCAAGCACCTTTTTTCCCAGATCATCGAGTTTAATGAGAAAGGCGCCGTACTCACGCTGAAGGCAGTCAAGAACGGTCGATTTCCCGGCCCCGACGCCTCCCATAATGCCAAGTATGATCATATTTTCCTCCCACGGGATGCACAAAAGACGCCGCATCCAGCGCTGCCGCTCTGCCGCCTGCAGCTGCTCACCCTCCCGGAAATAATCTGCCGGTCACTTCGCCTCGTACCAGTTTCTTCCGATATGGCAGTCCGTCTCAAGAGTCACCTTAAGGTCGGCCGCATGCTTCATTTCCTCCGTGAGAATCGTCTGCACGCACTCCGCCTGATCCTCCGGTGCCTCGACGAGAAGCTCGTCGTGGATCTGCAGAATGAGCCTTGCCTCCGGAACTTCTCTCCGGAGACGCGCATAGACGCGATTCATCGCAATCTTCATGATGTCAGCCGCCGTTCCCTGAATCGGGCTGTTCATCGCGGCGCGCTCGCCAAAACTCCTCTGCATAAAATTCTTTGACTTCAGCTCCGGAATCGGACGGATTCGCCCGAACAGCGAGACCGCATAGCCCTTCTCCTTCGCCGACTCGACCAGGCCATCAAGGAAAGCCTTGATCTTCGGATAGGTCTTGAAATACTGGTTGATATAATCCTGTGCCTCTCTCCGCGAGATGGACAGGCCCTGAGAGAGACCGAAGGAGCTGATTCCGTACACGATACCGAAATTGACCGCCTTTGCATTCCTCCGCTGCAGATCCGTGACCTCATCGAACGGAGTGTGGAAGACCTGCGACGCCGTGATCCGGTGAATGTCCTTCGCCTCCCGGTACGCCTCGATCAGCTTCTCGTCGCCCGACATGTGTGCGAGAATCCGAAGCTCGATCTGAGAATAGTCCGCGTCGACAAATACACAGCCCTCTTCCGGATAAAAGCATTTCCGGATGAGCCGTCCCAGCTCCTCGCGCATCGGGATATTCTGCAGGTTCGGGTCCGCGCTCGAGAGCCGTCCCGTCGCCGTGACGGTCTGATTAAACGTCGTGTGGATCTTCCCGTCCTCCCGGATAAATGCAGCCAGCCCGTCGGCGTACGTCGACTTCAGCTTCGCAAGCGTCCGGTACTCGAGAACATTTGCGACAATCGGATAATCCGGCGCGAGCTTCTCGAGGACATCCGCGGCCGTTGAGTAACCCGTCTTCGTCTTTTTTCCGCCCGCAAGATGCATCTTCTCAAAGAGAATCGTCCCGAGCTGCCTCGGCGAATTGATGTTGAATTGCTCTCCCGCCTCGCTGTAAATGAGTTCCGTCAGCTCATCAATCCGCGCATTGAGGGACGCACCGTATTTCGCGAGCTCATCGCGCCGGCAGATGATCCCTTCATTTTCCATTGAGGCGAGCGTCCGCGTGAGCGGCATCTCAACATCCGTGAACAACTTCTCCATACCGAGTGCCGAGAGCTTCTGCGCAAGCGGCCCGGCTGAATCGAGCGCAATAGAGGCAGGATACGCGGCAAGACGCGAGATCTCCTCGTCCTTTCCGTCTGCAAGACCGGCCGCAAGTCCCTTCTTCCCGATGAGCTCCTCCTCAGACGGAACCGTTCTCTTAAGAAAGGCGGAGGCGACCGAATCGTACGCCCAGTCGGACTTCAGCGGGTCCGTGAGATACGCCGCGACGACTGCGTCAAAAAGATTCTCTGTCGACTGAATGTCCGGAAAATGGCGGAGCAGTGCCTTCACATTCATGCACGCGGTCTGTCCCGCATGAGCCGCAGCCTCCCCGAGATATCTGAGGAGATCGGACTCTGTGATAAACCCGCGTGTCCGGAAGACCTGAACAGACTTTGCATACGCAAGCCCCGCCGCATAAATCTTCCCGTTCTCCTCAAGGAGCGAGACGCCGATCCGCTTTTCGCGCGATGCGCGTTCAAAGGAGGATGCCATCTCCGCGAGGTCGCTCACCTCCTCAAATGAAAACTCCGGTGCCTTCGGTGTCCTGTTCATATCAAAGCGCCCGAGAAGACTCGTAAATCCGAGCCTCTTGAAGTCCTCGTAGCTCTTCTCATTGTAGGGATCGCCAAGGCGCATCGCCTCTTCATCAAAATGAACAGGCGCGCTCGTCCGGATGGTCACGAGATCGAGGCTCAAAAGCAGCTGATCCCATTTCTCCTTCATCGCCTTCGACGCCCTCGGCGGCTTCACCTCATCGACATGCTGATGTGCATTTTCAATTGACCCGAACGTCTCCATGATCTTCTGCGCCGTCTTTGGCCCCACACCGGGAAGTCCCGGCACGTTGTCAGACGTATCTCCCATGAGAGCCTTCATCTCAATGAAACCTTCCGGCGTGACCCCGTAGGCCTTCTTTACGTCCTCCGGCGTATACCGCTCATACGTCGTCTTTCCGCCCCGCGTCTTCGGGATGACAATCTCTGTTCCGGCGCTCGCGATCTGAAGAAGATCGCGGTCTCCGGAAATGAGCGACACGCTGATGCCTCTTCCCTCCGCATCTCTTGCGAGTGTGCCGAGAATATCGTCGGCCTCCCAGCCCTCCGCCGTAAGGACAGGGATCTCCATATCGGCGAGCAGTTGCTTCATGACCGGAACCTGCTCGTGAAACTCCTCCGGTGCCTTCTGCCGTGTGCCCTTGTAGTCCGGGTATAATTTATGGCGGAAGGTCGGTGCCGCGAGGTCGAACGCGACGGCGAGATACTCCGGCTTCTCCTCCTCGACGACCTTGTGCAGAATCGTGAGAAATCCGTAGACAGCATTGGTATGGGTGCCGTCGGGCGCCGTCATCGCGAGCGGCATCCCGTAAAATGCCCGGAACAAGATACTATGCCCGTCAATCAGAACCAGTTTTTCACTCATGTCAGAATAGTCCTTTCAGATATGCAAGGAAGCGCTCCAGATAATAGACCGGATCGATCACATGTGGAAACAGAATGTGAAGAAGCACGAGAACGGCGACAGCGGCAAGAACAGCACCCGCTATATCGAGAATCAGACGGATAATCTTTCTTCTCCGCAGCATCCGCTCGGATCGGCGGATATGCTCCTTCAGAATATTTTTCATGTCAAATGAGCGGTCCGTCGCATCATCCATATGCTTCAGGGCGTACTGGATAATAAAGCTCGTCTCCAGCTCATGATAACATTTCGGGCACTCCCCGATGTGATTTAAAAATGCAGCCATCTCCCGATCATTCAGTTTTCCCTCCAGATACGGGGTGACATCTCTCCGGGCCTCCCGGCAGCTCATTTTCACTGCTTATATCCTCCGCAAAAGTCTGCGTAATCATCGAAAAACGCCGTTTCTGTCTGCGCCAAAACCCGCGCCTCACAGGGGCTGGCTTCAGGATGACAGGACGGCGATAAGATATATATTTTTTATTATGACACAAACCGGCAGAAAATACTACAGAAGAGTCCGCTGCGTTCACATTCGCTCCGCACTCAGACCCAGACACCGCCGCACAGACAATACCCTGACCGGGCGGCGCGGATCCGGTGCAGATCATGACTTCCATGTCGTCATATGCCATGCCATTCACATCCTTTGCCGATAAAAAAAGCACGGTGCCTGTGCTACCGTGCCTTTTAAATTTCATAGGCTATCTTTTTAGCAAATATTCCGTGATTAAAGGCATTTTGATGCTTATGTATCAATGACTGAACATGTCTATCCAATACATGCTTTATATGCCGGTGATGGGACTCGAACCCATACGATATCGCTATCGGCAGATTTTGAGTCTGCTGCGTCTGCCATTCCGCCACACCGGCTTATTAGATCAGTATATCATAAAAAACCGCACCTGTGCGCGGAATTTGTAATTTGAGAGGGGTGGTTTGCGGCAGGCAACCGCCCCTCTCAAAATGATCGTTTACTTCTCTTCTTTCGCCTCGTCGATCAGTGTCCTGTAAATCGGAAGCTCACTGAACGTCGCAAAGTAATCCTCCGGTGTCTCGGCGCGGCGGATCTTGTCGAACGTTCCGTCCGGATGGAGAAGAACCTCCGCGGACTTCAGCTTGCCGTTGTAGTTGTATCCCATCGCGAAACCGTGGGCACCCGTGTCGTGGATATAGAGAATATCTCCCATGTCGATTTTCGGAAGCTTCCGGTCGATCGCGAACTTATCGTTATTCTCGCAGAGAGAGCCGGTCACATCGTACGTCTCTGTGCACGGTTCATTTTCCTTGCCCATGACTGTGATGTGATGGTAGGCGCCATACATGGCCGGACGCATGAGGTTGACTGCGCACGCGTCGACACCGATGTAGTGCTTCATGATATTCTTCTCGTGGATAGCTGTCGTGATGAGAGCGCCGTAGGGGCCCGTCATGAAGCGGCCCATCTCCGTGTAAATCTCGACATCGCCCATACCGGCCGGAACGAGAATCTCCTCGTAGACCTTGCGAACGCCCTCACCGATCGCGAGAATGTCATTGGCCGGATCTTCCGGCCTGTACGGAATGCCGACGCCGCCGGAGAGGTTGATGAACTTGATGTGCACGCCGACCTTCTTCGAAACGCGAACTGCAAGCTCGAAGAGAAGCTTTGCGAGCATCGGATAATAGTCATTGGTGACCGCATTCGATACAAGGAAGGAGTGGATGCCGAATTCCTCGACGCCCTTCGATTTGAGGATGCGGAATGCCTCCGTCAACTGCTCCTCTGTCATGCCGTACTTAGAGTCACCGGGGTTGTCCATGATTCCATTCGAGACCTTGAAGACTCCGCCCGGATTGAAGCGGCAGCACATGATCTTCGGAAAATGGCCGACGGCCCGCTCGAAGCAGTCAACCATAGTGAAGTCGTCGAGGTTGATGATGGCGCCCATCTTGTCCGCGTACACATACTCTTCATCCGGCGTATCGTTCGAGGAAAACATCGTGAGGTGGCCGTCGTTGCCGATTGCCCTCGCCATCATGAGTTCCGTGAGCGATGAGCAGTCACAGCCGCACCCCTCTTCCTTCAGGATATCAAGAATGACCGGATTCGGAAGCGCCTTCACTGCGAAGTACTCGCGGAAGCCCTTGTTCCAGGAAAATGCCTGGCGGACAAGTCGCGCATTCTTTCTGATCCCCGCCTCGTCGTAGATGTGGAACGGGGTCGGAATCTCCCGGATGATCTCCTCCAGTTTTTCTTTGGTTGTAAATGGTTTCTTCATAATAATCTGAACTCCTCTCCCCGCGCCAGATCAGCGCATATCACTGATTCTGATCGCGATGCTCCTTGTTATATGCATTTCCCAGATTGTCATTGTCATAGTGGATGTGCTGATGCGTGTACAGATGATCCATACAGTACTCGTGCGCACCGTCACACTTTGAACAATACCGGAACTCAAGCTCCGGATTCGAAATATCCGTGCGCCCGCACACTTCGCAGCGGTGGCGGGCATGCGGCATCTGGACAACTTTAGGGCCTGACGAATGCTGCTGCGTGCGGAACTGCCTTCTCGTCTCTCTCTGACTGCGGCTCAGATGAACGCCGCCGTTTCTGATTTCCAGCCAGAACAACACAAAGTTAAGCAGCGACGCGACGACCGCGATCGCGTGAATCCAGTAGAGCGGTGATCCGGACGCGGACAGAGCAAGCCTGATATAAGTAATGCAGTCGTAGGCGATAAATGCAAAATACATCCAGCCGAGCCACTTCATGCGGATCGGGATGACGAAAAACAGCAGTACCTCCGCGTCGGGAAAAGTCGCCGCGTAGGCCAGCATGATGGACATGCAGACATAATAGGTGCTGTAGAACATCCCAATTGCTGCTCCGACCTCTGCCGGATTAAAGCCTGCCGCCGTAAAGCCGATATAGGTCAGGAATGCAGACAGAATCGTGATCAGGATACCACCGATGATATAGACATTGTAACGGAAATCTCCCCACGTCCGCTCCAGCGAGACACCGATCGACAGGTAAAAGAACAGCATGATAATTGTAAAGATATCAAAGGAAGACGGCGGAATCAGAAGCCAGGTGACGAGCCGCCAGATCTGTCCGTGCAGGACCTTATATATATTCAGTGTCAGCCCCGCAGTCACAGCGTTTCCCATACCCGTCAGCAGGTAGCCGATGACGAACAGCCCGATCATACAGGCAGTCAGATGAGGGATCGCACGCCCGTGCAACTTCTTTTCGAGCCAATTGATAAATGAATTCATAAAATTACCTCGCTCACTATGCTCTGGTAAAGCATGTTCTTTTATTATAAATAACGAAAAAAAACGTGTCAATCCGTGATTCACACGCCGCCTTGAAAAGGTTATAATTGATGTATTGCCTGCTCGGCATATGGTAATTCATCTGTTTTTCACTTGAAAGGAGGATGCCGCCTGTGTCCCGGAAAACTCTCCGGCCGCATCCGGCTTACACGTATGGCAGGATCTTCATATGGAACATTGTTCAGATTCACGACCTGGGGCGAGTCTCACGGGGCCGGTCTCGGCGTCGTGATTGACGGCTGCCCGGCCGGTCTTTCGCTCGCAGAGGAAGACATCATGCCCTACATGGAGCGGAGACGCCCGAACGGCGGACGCCTCTCGACAAAACGGAATGAGGCCGACCAGATCGAAATTCTCTCCGGCATCTTCGAGGGGAAAACGACCGGAACACCGATTGCCATGATGGTGAGAAATGCGGATCAGCACTCCCGCGACTACGGAAACCTCGCCAGTGTCTACCGCCCCGGCCACGCGGACTACGGATATGACGCAAAATTCGGTCTCCGCGACTACCGCGGAGGCGGCCGCTCCTCCGGGCGCGAGACTCTGGCAAGAGTCGCGGCCGGAGCCGTCGCATGCAAGGTACTCGCAGAGCTCGGCATTTCATTTGACACGAAGGTGACCGCGATCGGCGGCCGTCCGATGGGACCGGAGGCGGAAGCTTACGTCGATCAGTGCCGCTCAGAGAAAGATTCCACGGGTTCCGAGGTTGTCTGCCGCGTGCACGGCGTGCCGGCCGGCATCGGCGACCCGGTCTTCGACAAGCTCGACGCGAGACTCGCGCAGGCAGTCTTCTCCATCGGGGCCGTGAAAAGCCTCGACATCGGAGACGGACATCTCGCCTCTCTCGCAAGGGGCAGCGAAAATAATGACAGTTTTCGCATGGTAGACGGAATCGTGACGCCTGTCACCAACCACGCCGGAGGCATTCTCGGCGGCATCAGCACGGGCGCGGACATTGTGCTCCATGTCTATTTCAAGCCAACGCCCTCCATTGCCCGTCCGCAAGAGACTGTCACTGCCGGACGCGAGAACACCGGGATCGAGATCCACGGGAGACACGATCCGGTCATCGGCCCCCGCGCGGCAGTTGTCGTCGAGGCAATGACAAGTGCCACGATCCTGGACGCGATGCTCATCAACATGTCTGCGAAAATGAGCAGCGTGAAAAATTTCTACAAAAAATAAACATCCGAAACGCGCATGCACCGTATACCTTCCGACAACACAGCTTTGCCCCCGGAGACATGCCGTCATAAGATACAGCAAGAAGCGCCATTCCCCAAAACAGGGATGGCGCTTCTTGCTGTATGACACACGTCAGCAGGCTTCATTTCCCCGAGCCTTGCCAATACGTTTCGATATGCATGGCGGCTCGCCGTTCTGCGCGGCGTAAACTGCCGGTGCCTTATTCCTGCAGATTCTCCAGCGATACCGGCTCGATGTTGCGGATCAGGTCGTGGGCAGCCGCCTCAGCCTCAGCCTCCGGGACGTCTCTGACTGTATCCGGTGCCTTCTCGATCTTCTGAAAGACCATGCAGTTCGGCGTATCGAGGAACTGCGGTCTTCCCTTCATGACGAGGCACTTCTTCTCATAATTGATCGCAAATGTCGTGATTGTGCCCGACCCGTTATTGACAACCGCGAGATGCTTCTCGTCCGGGAAAATCGCGATGTCCTTCGGATAGTTGCCTGCTGTCGGCAGCGAGAACAGGCGGTTCAGAAGACCGTCCTCCTTGATCTGATAGCACGCGACAGAATCATCACCGGCCGTCGAGCAGAACAGGTACTTTCCGTCATAGGAAATGCGGAGCGCAGAGGCCGCATCATGCGGATCTCTCGCGTCAGAGAGCGTTGAAACCTCCTGGAGAAGATCGAACTGCGGATACCCGTTCACAACTTTGTAGGAGTATACGCGGACAACATTCGTGATCTCGCAGAGGACGTACGCAAATTTTCCGTCCTTGCTGAAGTGAATGCTTCTCGGGCCGGCCTCTCTTCCCATGCGGAGAATATCAATCTGCTGAAGCTTGTTGTAGGTGTGGTTGATCTTGTAGAGAACAATCTGGTCGATACCATTGTCAACCGCGCACAGGAACTTATTGTCCGGCGTGACACGGACACAGCAGACATGCGGACGGAACGAGCGCTCGTTGACGGCTCCGATTCCCTTGTGGAACACACCATCCATCAGATTCCCGAGGCGTCCATCCCTGTGGGTGTGAACAACAGTCACCTTGCCGTCATGGTAGCCTGCGACGAAAAGGTATTTGCCTTCCAGATCGACAGACATGTGGCAGCCTCTCATGCCGTTGATATCGATCTCGTTGATAGGTTTGAGGTCACCGTCCGGCTCGATCCGGAATGCGCGTACGCCCTCATCTGCGATCGAATAGAGATACTTCATATTGCGCGAGCGCGTGATATATGACGAGTTGTTGACCGGTACGACCTTGCGGAGGTGGAGCAGTCCTTCCTTGACATCAACGTCATAAATATGAATTCCCTTGCTCTTTCCGTTTGTATAGGTGCCCACATATGCGACGTATGTTTCTTTATCAGCCATAATTCCTTACTCCTTACAGTGTATGTACTGTTAAAACTTAATAAAAGTATAGATCATGAGACGAATTTTTTCCACATATTTGTGCGCAAGAATTAAAATCGCACGGTGTCGCCTGTTCTCACGGTCAGAATGCGCCGGTCATCGAATGAAAGCTCCTGTCGGCAGTGATACGGAATCACAAAGCGGAAGCGGTTTGTCTTCATGAGCTTCTCCATGTCCGCCGTGTTCTGGTGGACGGGGATGCGGTCAAATTCAGCCTTCCCGCTCTTTAAGAGAAGGCGCGAATAGCTCGCAGGATCCTGCTTGCCTGTGAGGACAATCTTTCCGCCAGCGCCGAGGACGCGGTTCGTCATCTCCCGGTTTTCTTCATCGCGCAGCTGGGAATCCCTCACAAGAATACCGGCGCGACGGTTCTCCGTAAGCTGCTGCACGATCTGTTCCGGATCGGAAAATGAAATACCCTGCAGGTCCTCGCGGAAGGCTTTCCTGAGCCACCTTCTGTTCGCCGGGTTCTGAATCTCCGCACACAGCCCCGGGTCTGCCGCCGCCTTCACATGAAATGCGGCAAGCTCCCGGACAATGTCTGCGCCGCGCCCATGTGCGGGGACAGGGAACATCAGCGGTTCATCCCCCGCCGTGAGTTCTCTCATTCTCCGGCGGAATTCCTGTTTCATCGTCTTTCCGTCACTGTCATCCCGGCCGTAGGCACAGTCGAGCACTGCCAGATCCGCGCTCACATCCCGCAGACGGTCGCAGCGATATGCCAGAGAGTGCTCCGTGTAGTCACCGCTGAACAGAATCGTCCGGTCTCCCACGCGGAATCTGAACCACACGCTCCCGACACAGTGGCCGCTTCTCCCCCACCGGACGCGGAGGCGGTCGCCGACCCGGAACTGTTCGCGCGGCCCGCAGATCTCATCGACAGCCTTCGCGTGCCGGATGCTTCCGTTCATCAGGTCGAGCGTTGCCCCCGACGCATAGACTCGGCCGCGAAACCCGTGCTCATAGAGCCACAGCAGCGCACCTGTGTGATCCGTATGGCAATGAGTCAGAAACAGATAGTCCGCACCCGCGATCTGCTCATCAGTCAGATGCGGGTACGGCGATCCCGCCTTCTCCTTCATGAGCCCCGCATCCACGAGAAAGCTCACCTTCTTTCCCCTTACGAGAAAGCAGTTTCTTCCATGCTCCGCACAGCCTCCGGCAATATACAGCTCCATAGCAGTTCACCTCGTCAAAAATATGCATGATGTCAGTTGCAAAAGCTATCGGATGTCGGGGCCACGGCGCTTCCTGCCTCTGCCCCGCATCTTATTTTATACAGCATAAAATCCGAACAGAAATGCTACCAGAATCGAAAAGATCAGAACGAGCGCGTTCATTATGTTCGTCGTCACCTTTTCAAAGATGTTGTCATCCAGCGTTCCCTCTCCGCACAGCCCCATTCCGATGACTGGAAATGTAAACAGCGGCATAATGGAGGAAAACCGCATGGTCTCAATATATGGGTACCGCCCGCAGATATAGATATATCCGCCGAGCATCGCGAGATACCCGATCAGAAGAAAATTTCTCTGCACATGGTCCACCCGCTGCGAAAGGTCGGACCAGATCCACATGATATGTGCGAGAATGCAAATCGCAACGGACAGAAGCAGCGTGAGAGAGGCAAGACCGTTCACCACAGTCAACTGCAGGTTAAGCGCCTTGAAATCAACAAGGGCCGTCTTGAAAGTCTGGGCCCAGATATTTGACTCGTGAGATGCGTCGCCGACCGTGTGCAGATGAGTCGTCAGTGTCTGGACCGACGGCAGAAGCAGCCGGCTGAATAAATTTCCGTGCACACGCGTCATTCCTGTTCTGTCAACATAGAACGGGCGGATGCCGAAGCGGAAGAGGAGATACAGGGGCCACCAGAGACCGAGAACAGCCGCCAGAACAATAAACGTGCGGAACTGTTTTCTGTATGGCACCTCGCTTCTCCGCCCGTCGATGCAGCCGTTCCGGAAGAGAATGATCATGGCCGGAAGCGTAATGATCGCCGAATAGCTTGTCATCATGCCAATGCCGAGCCAGATGCCGCAGTTTTTCAGCGTTTTGCTCCGCCGTGACACATACCAGGACCTCGCCGCGTTGAGCGAGAGCATCATGCACATATAGCAGAAGGCAGTCCCGTCGAGTGTGCCCGTCAGGTTGTAGAACCCGGGAAAAAATGTCAGAATCAGAATCGTGACCACAAGTTTCCGATCCCGGATTCCGAAACCGACTGCCATGATAATACCGCAGATCTCGCCGACCAGCACATAGATCGCATTCAGGCACAGCAGGCAGTGCAGACAGGTCCCGATCTGCCACCCCATCATCTGATGGATAACTTTCAGAATCGCCGCGCAGAGTATGTAGTAGAACGGAGGATTCGAGTAGCCGGTGACCGTCCGCGGGTCGAAATCCGGAAGATGCATGACCGTCATGTAATACTGCATGAGGCCGATATGCCCGGGGGCCGGGTGTCCGCTCACAAATTTCGTCCAGGAACCCGCGTTGATCGTAAATGCACTGTATGAGATCCTTGTGTCATAGACCAGCTTCAGAAAGCAGCCGACCATGATCACAAAGCCGATCCAGAATTCATCG